>CACAYM010000003.1:0-72500 GCA_902536765.1 uncultured Pelagibacteraceae bacterium | reverse complement strand
CACGGTACTAGTTCACTATCGGTCACTGAAGAGTATTTAGGCTTAGAGGGTGGTCCCCCTATATTCGAGCAAGATTTCACGTGTCCCGCTTTACTCAAGAAGTATATTAAACATTACTCTTACGGGACTATCACCCTCTTTGGTAAGTCTTTCCAGACTTTTCAGATTTTTTTAATAAACCTACAGGCCTATTCCGATTTCGCTCGCCACTACTCACGGAATCTCAATTGATTTCTTTTCCTCTGGTTACTTAGATGTTTCAGTTCTCCAGGTTTTCTCTTTAAACCTATTTATTCAGTTTAAAGTACCACATAAAGTGGTGGGTTTCCCCATTCGGAAATTTTCGGATCAAAACTTGCATACAGTTCCCCGAAACTTTTCGCAGTATACCACGTCCTTCATCGACTTTCAGTGCCAAGGCATCCGCCACACGCCCTTAAACGCTTGATTTATGCACAGAAAAAAATTCTGTGTTGAATCAAATTTTTTAAATGTTCATCTATTCGAACATTTATTGATTGTTCAAATAAATTGAACAATCGGATATAGATATTGATAATATTATTTTTTTATTCACAATTTTAATAACTAAGTGTTTATGGTGGAGGATAGCGGGATCGAACCGCTGACCTCCTGAATGCAAATCAGGCGCTCTCCCAGCTGAGCTAATCCCCCTTAAATTGGTGGGCCGAGAAAGACTCGAACTTTCGACCCCACCCTTATCAAGGGTGTGCTCTAACCAACTGAGCTACCGGCCCTATTCAGTTAATGTTAAACACTAAATTTTTGAAAAGAAGAGAAATGAGGACGGTCAACATTATCCTGTAAAATATTTAAATTAAGAAAAAATTCTCTTAATTATCCTTAGAAAGGAGGTAATCCAGCCGCAGGTTCCCCTACGGCTACCTTGTTACGACTTCACCCCAGTCGCTGACTATACCGTGGTCAAAGTTTTTAAGCTTTGCCTTAAGGTAGAACCAACTCCCATGGTGTGACGGGCGGTGTGTACAAGACCCGGGAACGTATTCACCGCGGCGCGCTGATCCGCGATTACTAGTAATTCCAGCTTCATGCACTCGAGTTGCAGAGTGCAATCCGAACTGAGGCATTTTTTTAGGATTTGCTTGATGTCGCCATCTTGCTTCCTATTGTAAATGCCATTGTAGCACGTGTGTAGCCCAACACGTAAGGGCCATGAGGACTTGACGTCATCCCCACCTTCCTCCAGCTTATCACTGGCAGTTCTTTCAGAGTGCCCAACTAAATGATGGCAACTAAAAGTGAGGGTTGCGCTCGTTGCGGGACTTAACCCAACATCTCACGACACGAGCTGACGACAGCCATGCAGCACCTGTGTTTCGTCCGGCCGAACCGAAAACTTTAATCTCTTAAAGTCGCGACGAACATGTCAAGTGTTGGTAAGGTTCTGCGCGTATCTTCGAATTAAACCACATGCTCCACTACTTGTGCGGGTCCCCGTCAATTCATTTGAGTTTTAACCTTGCGGTCGTACTCCCCAGGCGGTGTGTTTATCGCTTTCGCTGCGACACTGAAAATAAATTTCCAACGTCTAACACACATCGTTTACAGCATGGACTACGAGGGTATCTAATCCTCTTCGCTACCCATGCTTTCGTTCCTCAGTGTCAGTAATGATCCAGAAAGCTGCCTTCGCAATTGGTATTCTTTCTAATATCTACGAATTTCACCTCTACACTAGAAATTCTGCTTTCCTCTATCATACTCTAGCTAAAAAGTTTTGATAGCAGTTCCAGAGTTAAGCTCTGGGATTTCACTACCAACTTTTTTAACCACCTACGAACTCTTTAAGCCCAGTAATTCCGAACTACGCTAGGTCCCTTCGTATTACCGCGGCTGCTGGCACGAAGTTAGCCGGACCTTCTTATTCGGGTACAGTCATTTTCTTCCCCGACGAAAGAGCTTTACAACCCAAAGGCCTTCTTCACTCACGCGGCATCGCTGCATCAGAGTTTCCTCCATTGTGCAAGATTCCTTACTGCTGCCTCCCGTAGGAGTTTGGGCCGTGTCTCAGTCCCAATGTGGCTGATCATCCTCTCAAATCAGCTATTGATCAAAGTCTTGGTAGGCCATTACCCCACCAACAAACTAATCAAGTGCGGGCTCATCCATCGGCGCATAAAGCTTTCTCCGTAAAGACTTATGAGGTATTAGCACAAGTTTCCTCGTGTTATTCCTCACCGAAGGGAAGATACCCACATGTTACTCACCCGTCTGCCACTAAGTATTGCTACTTCGTTCGACTTGCATGTATAAGGCGTGCCGCCAGCGTACGTTCTGAGCCATGATCAAACTCTCAAGTTTAAAAACGGCGCACACTAGCTTCTATATAAATTCTAAGAATAAAATTTATATAAATGTTGAAGTGTGTACGACAAATTTTGGTAACCTTAACCGTCCACACTTCTCTTCTTAAATTAACAAATTAAACAACTAATTAAGCAAAAGCTTAATGTTCACAATATTTTTATTGAGAAAGTGTGACGCTTATAATCGAAATTATCAGTAAATCAAGCGGTATAGAACAAAAAAAATCATAAAAAAGCTAGTAAAATCGAGGTTTTTTCGTAAGTTATAGAGTAAATTAAATTTTTAATTGAGATTCTAATGAAATTAAATCTTAACTTTGTAAAGTTTAAAATAATCAAAAATTTTGAATTTTTTTTTGTATTATTGCTAATTCTTATATCTATATTAATTACCCAAATATATAACTCGTCAAAAAATCAAGCACAAAAAGAATATATTAAAATTTTAAACAATCTCTATTTTCAAAAATCGTTTAAGAACATTTTTGATAATCTCTCGCCTAAATACTTAAGTATTGAGCATGTTGTTGAGCCTAATGAAAGTATAAATGGTATATTAAAAAATTATCAGGTTAGCGACAAGGAAATAAAATTGTTAAGTAATAAAATTAAAGCGAAACTGAATAATCATACATTAAAAATAGGACAAAAAATTTCATTTACTATTGATATGAAAAATAGCAAAATTTCAAAACTTATATTTCCTGTAAGCAAAACCAGAAAGCTACTTTTTTCAAGAAGTCTCGAAACTAATGATTTTATATCAGAGGATATAGTTACAAACCTTAAAAAGAGAATTATTTACAAGGAGGGAAGAATAGTACAAAGTTTATATAAAAGCGCAATTGAAAAAAAAATACCACCAAATATTATTGTCGAATTTGCTAGAATTTATGGTTTTCAGATAGATTTTCAAAGAGATATAAGAAAAAATGATACCTATCAAATAATTTATGAAGTTTTTGAAGACGATGAAAAGAAATTATTTAATACTGGAAATATTATTTTTGCAGATTTAAATTTAAGCAATCAAAGTAATGCTTTTTACTATTTTAATGATAATGGTAATGATGGTCACTTTGACATTAATGGAAAAAGTGTAAAAAAAGCATTAATGAAAACACCTATTAATGGTGCGCGCTTATCCTCTCCTTATGGAATGCGAAAGCATCCTATTGATGGTTATAACAAAATGCATAGAGGCACTGATTTTGCTGCACCAGAAGGAACTCCAATTATGGCCTCAGGAGATGGTATTGTAATAAAAGCTAGTTGGTGTGGTGGTGGAGGAAATTGTGTGAAGATTAAACATAACTCAGCTTACACAACCGTATATGCTCATATGTCAAAATTTGCGGCAAACATTAAAAAAGGTAAAAGAGTAAAACAAGGACAGACAATCGGTTTTGTTGGTTCTACTGGAAAATCAACTGGACCACACTTGCATTATGAAGTAATTCATAACGGTAAAAGGATTAATTCACAAACTTTGAAACTCCCTTCAGGTAAAGTATTAAAAGATAAATCAAGAAAGATGTTTGAGGTAAGTAAATTAAAAATTAATGTTTTAAAATCTGAAATAATTGCAGGTATTAACTAGTTGCTACTTTCTTTTCGTCAATCTTATCACTTTTTATCTCACTATTTTTATCTCTATCGTAATTCGTATTATTATGATTTTTTTCTTTTTCTTTTAAAACTCTCAAATAATGATCGGAGAACTGATAGTAGCTTTCTGACAAGATTTTATCACCAGTCGTCAATGCCTCTCTAGCAAGATTATTATATTTTTCTATCAATCTAGATGCATTTTGGTTATTTCCTCGATGAGATTTTCTTTGGAAGTTAGTATTTGATACGAGAGAATGGTTCTCTAAAGTTCTATTTAAACCTCTATCATTGTTAGATCTATATTTTTGTCTTTTATGATTGTTTTTATATGATCTCATTTTCAAAATTAAATCTTAGTTGCAATAACACATCTATCGTTTTTTGCATAATCTTTAGTAAACTTGTTGACATAAAATTTATTTTTTTTAAGCAGTTCCATAACTTTAAGTTTTTGGTCATATCCAATCTCCAAAACCAGTTTACCACCAATTTTTATTAAACTAGAGGATTTTTTAATCACCTTATTTAATACTAGAGATCCATCAGGACCTCCCTTTAGAGATACTAATGGTTCATAACATTTAATATCATTTTCCAAATATTTTATTTTTAAATTACTAATATAAGGAGGATTGGAAACAATTAAATCATATTTACCTTTAAAAAAATTGTCAACAGATGAATTGTAAAATTTTATTCTATTTTCCAAATGATGCATTTTTGCATTAGATTTTGCTACTTTTATGGCATTTTTTGATATATCTATTGCTGCCCCATGAATATTTGGACACTCTTTCACAAGTGATACAATAATACATCCTGATCCAGTTCCAATATCCAAAACAGATTTTTTTTGATTTTTACCTAAAAATTTGAAAATTTCCTCAATAATAATTTCTGTATCTGGTCTTGGTATCAAAACGTTTTTGTCTACATAAAAATTATAATTCCAGAACTCCTTATTTCTTAAAATATATGCTATTGGCTCTCCAGACATTCTTCTTTTAATAAATTTATTAAATTTAATAATCTCGTTATCATTTAATTTTATATCATCATCGAGTATCATTTCTTTTAAATTTTTATTTAATACATGGGAAAGCAAAACTTCAGCGTCAAGTTTAGGATTTTTAATTAAAGAATTTTTTAGATCTCTATATCCAGTGTTTAAAATATTATCGATATTTTGCATTTTAATTTGCTCTCATTAATTCTTCTTGAGCTTGTAAATTAATGTTTTCAATCATTTCGTCAAACACTTCACCCTCCATAAATTCGTTGAGTTTATGTAAAGTTAAATTAATCCGATGATCAGTCACTCTGCCTTGAGGGAAGTTATATGTTCTTATTCTCTCAGATCTATCACCAGTCCCTATTTTGCTTTTTCTATATTTTGAGCGTTCATCTTCTTTTTTTTTTCTTTCAAACTCATAAATTCTAGCTCTTAAAATTTTTAATCCTTTTTCTTTATTCCTTATCTGAGATTTTTCATCTTGTTGGCTAACAACTATACCTGTTGGTATATGCGTTATTCTCACAGCTGAATCTGTTGTGTTTACACTTTGACCACCTGGTCCGCTACTTCTGAAAACATCAATTCTTAAATCTTTCTCTTCAATTTTAACATCTATTTCCTCGGCTTCTGGTAAAACTGCTACTGTTGCAGCAGAGGTATGAACCCTGCCTTGTGTTTCAGTTTCAGGCACTCTTTGAACACGGTGCACCCCACTTTCGTATTTAAGTGTTGAATAAATATTTTTTCCCTTAATTGATGCAATTACTTCTTTCAGACCGCCAGCATCACTTTTTGAAATACTTATAACTTCAATGGACCAGTTTTTATTAGTACAAATTTTTTCATACATTTTAAATAGATCCGAAGCAAATAAACTAGCCTCGAGACCACCTGTTCCAGCCCTTATTTCCAAAATTGCATTTTTCTTATCTGCATCGTCTTTTGGTAAAAGATATATAATTAATTTTTTTTTAACATTTTCAATTTTAGAAGTTAATAATGAGAGCTCTGAATTTGCAAGATCTAACATTTCTTTATCACTTGATTTATCGTCAATAATTTTTCTTAATTCTTCTCTTTCAATTTCAAACGATATGTAAAATTTAGCGTCATCAATAACCTCACTTAAATCTGAATATTCTTTTGACATTTCAGCAAATTTTTTTTTATCAATGTTGGTCGATGATAATTCTCTCTCTAATTTAGAATGCTTTTCAATTATTTTTTTCACTTTATCTAAAGGTATCATCTGTTTTTATTTCTAATTTCCGCCACTTTTTTCTCAACTAAATCAACTACTTTAGAAATAATATCTTTATTACTTAATTTTTCTGTTTGAACACCATTTAAATAAAGCATATTGCTTTCTTTACCTCCGCCTGTAACTCCAATATCCGTAAATGCTGCTTCCCCTGGACCATTTACTACACATCCAATTATGGAAAGAGTGATTGGTTCTTCTATGTGTGAAAGTTTATCCTCTAATACTTTAACAGTTTCAATAACTTTAAATCCTTGCCTGGCACAAGAAGGGCAAGATATAATTTTAACGCCTCTATTTCTCAGCCCAATTGATTTTAGAATTTCATTTCCAATTTTTACCTCTTGAACAGGATCATCTGATAATGAAACTCTTATGGTATCTCCTATACCTTCCATTAGTAAATTGCCTAGCCCTATAGCAGATTTAATGCTACCTGGAATGTAGCTTCCTGCTTCGGTGATCCCAAGATGAAGAGGGTAATCCGTTATTTTGGATAGTTGTTGGTATGATTTTACAGATAAAAAAACATCTGATGATTTAACACTAATTTTAAAATTCGTAAAATTTAAATCCTCCAAAATTTTTATATTTCTTAAAGCACTCTCCACCAGAGCTTCTGGGCATGGTTCTTTGAACTTTTCCAAAATATCTTTTTCTAATGATCCAGCATTTACTCCAATTCTTATTGAACAATTATTGTCTTTTGCTGATTTTATTATTTCTCTGATTTTACTAAGATCACCAATATTACCAGGATTAATCCTTAAACAATCGGCTCCGCTCTTTGCTGCCTCAATAGCTCTTTTATAATGAAAATGAATGTCAGCTACTAAAGGAATATCTATATGTTTTATAATTTCTTTTAATGCTTTCGTTGATTCTATATCGGGACATGAAACGCGTACTATATCTGCACCAGCTTTTGAAATTTCTTGAATTTGTTTTATTGTACTCTTCACATCGCTAGTTATTGTATTAGTCATTGACTGTACACTGATAGGACTATCTCCACCAACATTTATTTTACCAACTTTTATAACTTTGGTTTTTCTTCTGATAATATCTCTAAAGGGTCTTATGTTCATTATTTATAAATTAAATTCGTTGTGAAGAGCATTAATAGCTTTTCTGATTAATTGTTTATTTATCAAAACAGAAATTTTAATTTCTGATGTTGAAATAACTTGAATATTAATTCTACTTTTAGCTAAGGCCTTAAACATCCTATATGTTACACCAGGAGTTGTTATCATCCCAACGCCAATGATTGATATTTTAGAAACATTTTTTTTAATTAATATTTTTTTAAAATTTATATTTTTATTTTTTTTTAAAAGTTTTTCTGTTTTTATTGTATCATCGTTTCTTACAGTAAAAGTAAGATCTGTTTGCCTTCCATCCGAAGAAATATTTTGTACCACCATATCTACATTTATGAAATTTTTTGATAATGGTTCAAAGATTGATGCAGCAACACCTGGTTTGTCGACAACACCCAGTAAAGTTATTTTTGAGTCATTTTTTGTAAAAGAAATGCCAGTGATAATTTTGTACTGGGATAAATTTTTTTTTTTTGTAATTAGTGTTCCCTCTTTATTAACAAAGGATGATCTTACATCAACATTAATTCTATTTAGTCTTGCATCTTGAATTGAAGCAGGTTGCATCACTTTTGCCCCTAAGGATGACATTTCAAGCATTTCTTCATAAGAAATCTGTTTTATTTTTTTTGCTTTTTTGAGGAAGTTTGGATCTGTTGTATAAACACCCTCAACATCAGTATAAATTATACACTTTTCAGCATTAAAAAATTTAGCGATCATGATTGCGCTTGCGTCAGAACCTCCACGCTCTAATGTAGTTATTCGATTTTCTAGATTTATTCCCTGAAAACCTGTGATTATTGGAACACCTCCTTTTTTAAGATATTGTAAAATTTTTTTTTTAAATATAGTTGTAATTCTAGATTTTTTAAAATCTCCCTCTGTGAGAATGGGTATCTGCCAGCTTAACCAAGATCTAGATTTTATACCAATATGATTTAATCTTCCTGCAATAAGTGCGCAGGACATCTGCTCACCAGTTGAAACTAAGACATCATATTCGGATGGAATAAAATTATCGCTTACTTTTTTAGTTTTATTTATCAATTCATTTGTCACGCCACTCATGGCAGATGAAACTACAATTATTTTTTTTTTAGTTTTAAGATGTTGGTGAATTATTTTCCCAATTTTTTTAATTCTCTCGATAGAACCTACCGAGGTGCCACCAAATTTTAATACAACAATTTTCATTGAATACTCTTAAATTTAAATTAAAATTACTTGCTAAATTGCATTTTTGTTATTATGTCCATTAAAAATGAAAAATAACACAATTAATAAAAAAGAAATAGAAAAATTTTCTAAAATAGCTTCTGAATGGTGGGATCCAGATGGCAAATTTAAACCTTTACATAAATTCAATCCTGTAAGAATAAAATACATTAAAGATAATAGCATTAAACATTTTAGACTAAAATCTAATAATTTGCCTTTAAGAAAGATGAAAATTCTAGATATTGGTTGCGGTGGTGGATTGTTAAGTGAACCAATGAGTAGATTAGGTGCGGATGTAACTGGTATTGATGCATCTCAGCAAAATATTAATGTAGCTAAAATTCATTCCTCAAAAAAAAAACTCAAGATAAAATATATCTGCTCATCTCCTGAAAATCTTAAAATAAAAGAAAAATTTGATATTATTTTAAATATGGAAATTGTCGAACACGTAAATGATGTAAATGTTTTCCTTAAAAATAGCTCTAAATTTCTAAAAAAAAATGGCATAATGTTCGTGGCCACTTTAAACAAAACTTTTAAATCTTATCTTTTTGCCATAGTAGGTGCAGAGTATATTTTAAAATGGTTACCAATCGGAACCCATGAATGGAATAAATTCATAAAACCTTCTGAACTAATTGAATTTGCAGAAAAAAATTCGATGAAAACTAAGAAAATAGATGGGGTTGTATTTAATCCATTAAATCAAACTTGGAATATTAAAAATGATACTTCAGTAAATTATATTGCTCAATTTAAGAAAATCTAGTTATCTTTATCATCAACCCATGGAATAGTATGTGTTTCAATACCTTCTTCTCTTAATTCTTTTACCTCTTGCTTAGTAGCTTTGCCATAAATTCCTTTTGTTTTTTTTTGGGAATTATAGTGTATTGACCTAGCCTCATAAGCAAAATTTTCTCCAACATAGTCCAAATTATTTTTAATAAATTTCTGATAGTTTTTTATTTTTTTTTTAACATTTCTTATTTTTTCAATGTCTTTATTTTTGCATTCTGAAGGTAAATTTAAATTATTTAATACATTTGGCGCCATAGGAGATTTTATTACGTTTGTTGAATCACAATATTTACAATTTAACAATTTCATTTTTTTAAGCTTTTCAAACTCTTTAGAAGACGAAAACCAGCTATCAAATTTTTTTTTACAATTTTTGCAATCCAATTTGTACTTTATCATAATTTTAACTTCTATAATCTGAATTTATTTCAATATATTTTTTTGTAAAATCCATTGTGTAAGCGACAAATTTTTTTCTACCCATTTTTAAATCTACTTTCAGATCTATTTTTTCATTTTTCATAAATTCTTTTAGTGTTATTTCATCATACTCTTTTGAAAGCTCCCCTTTTTCTATAATTTTATTTTCACCTAGAGAAATATTGATTTTATTAAGATTAACGTTTATTTCTGATTTACCTATAGCCATAATTATTCTGCCCCAATTTGGATCCTCACCTGCAAATGCTGTTTTTACTAAAGGAGAGTTGGCAATTGAAAAAGCAATTTTCTTAGCATCTTTTTCTGTTTTTGCATTTTCTATATTTATAGTAATAAATTTAGACGCACCTTCCCCATCCGCTGTAACTCTCTTTGCTAAATTTAATAAAACTTCATGTAAACTTTTATCGAAGTTACTTAATCTCTCATCATTAATATTATTTACAATTGTATTCTTTGCATTTCCGGTTGCAAAAAGGCTAACCATATCATTCGTGCTTGTGTCACCATCACAACTTATAGCGTTAAAAGTAGTCTCAATGTTTTTTTTTAAAAGTTTTTTTAATATTTTTGATGAAATTTTTGCATCAGTAAAGATATAGGCAAGTGTAGTGCCCATATTTGGAAAAATCATTCCTGAACCCTTTGCAATTCCATAAATCTTTACATTAATATTTCCAACTTTACATTCCTCCATAGCTAATTTTGGAACAAGATCGGTTGTAGTGATTCCTAGAGCTGCCTTTATCCATAAATATTTGTTTTGATTATATTTTATTTTATTAATCAATTCTGGGATGGAATTTTTTATTTTACTAGTTGGATAAACTTCTCCAATAGTACCGGTACAGCCAAATAATATGTCTTTTGGTTTTATCTTTTCTAACTCTTGGTCATCATTTTTTTTTTTTAATGTAAGTTGATCAGAAAGCTCTTCGGCAATATCCTTTATTCCTTGAAAACCATCCTTGCCTGTAAATGCATTTGCATTTCTAGTATTTACAAGTAATGCTTTAATTTTCTTACTATTAATTTGTTTGTTCCATTTAATATTTTCAGAAATAATTGTAGATTGTGTATAAACGGATGCAAAATTTGCTCCATTTCTGAAGTAAAATAAAACTAAATCATCACGAGGTGGATTGTATAATTTTGCGTTAACAACAGATATAGCAACACCATCTAAATGATCTAAATCTTGAAAGTCACTTATTTTTGAGCTTTTATTTTTACTTCCAAAAAAATTGCTGAAATCTATAACCATGCTATTTAAATTATTTATATAATTCTTATATTATAATTAATATTAAATATAAAAATGTCAAAAATATAAATGCTTAATCCATTAAAAATCATATCAAAATTTATCAAATCTGATAATCAAAAAAAATTAGATAAATTGAGAGTTGTTGTTAAAAAAGTAAACGAAATGGAAAACGAAATTTCTCAATTTACAGATAATGAGTTTCCTAACCAAACTAAAATTTTAAAAGAAAAACTGAGTAATGGAGAAAGTAAAGAAAATCTGTTGCCTCGAGCTTTCGCTCTCGTTAGAGAAGCTTCAAAGAGAACAAGGGGGGAAAGGCATTTTGATGTCCAGATAATGGGTGGAGTAGTTTTAAATAGTGGTAATATTTCTGAAATGAAAACAGGAGAAGGAAAAACTTTAACAATTGTATTAGCAGCCTACTTAAATGCTTTGGAAGAAAATGGAGTTCATATTGTTACAGTAAATGATTATCTTGCAAAAAGAGATTGTATCGAGATGGGAGTTATATACAAATTTTTAGGTTTAACTTCAGGGTATATCAATAATGATCAAACTGATGAAGAAAGAAAGAAGAATTATAGTTGTGATATTACTTATGCAACAAATAGTGAATTAGGTTTCGATTATTTAAGAGATAATATGAAATTTCAAAAAAATGAATTTGTACAAAGAGGGCATAAATTTGCAATTGTAGATGAAATTGACTCTTGTCTTATTGATGAAGCAAGAACTCCTTTGGTTATTTCTGGTGCAGCTGAAAATAAAGAAGGACAATATTTAGTAATTGATAAATTAGTTAGAAAATTGAAAGAAACTGATTATGAGATAGATGAAAAAGACAGAAATATTTTTTTAACTAATTCTGGAATAAATAATGTTGAGGAAATTTTTAATAATGCTGGAATACTTAAAAATAATAATCTATATGACCCAAATAATCTTTCTTTAGTTCATTTTGTAAATCAGTCTTTACGAGCTAATCATTTATTTAAAAAAGGAAAAGATTATATAATCAGGGATGGTGAATTAAAAATTATTGATGAATTAACTGGTAGAATTTTGGAGGGGAGAAGATATGGGGATGGTCTACATCAAGCACTGGAAGCCAAAGAAAAAGTAGAAATACAAGTAGAAAACCAAACCCTAGCTTCTATAACTTACCAAAATTACTTTAAGATGTATGAAAAATTATCAGGTTGTACTGGTACTGCGCTTACTGAAGCTGAAGAATTTAGAGAAATCTATAACCTCGAAGTTACAGTAATTCCAACAAACAAAAAAATGATTAGAAAAGATTGGAATGACCAGATATTCAGAACTGAGAATGAAAAAAATCAAGCAATTCTAAAAAAAATTAACGAATGTTACACAACTGGACAACCAATGTTAGTGTTTACGTCAAGTGTAAATAAATCTGAAATTTATTCTGGTCTTTTAAAAAAACAAGGAATACCTCACACTGTTTTGAATGCTAAAAATCACGAGAGAGAAGCTGATATTATTGCAGATGCTGGAAAATTAAAATCGATTATCATAACAACAAGTATTTCTGGTAGAGGCGTAGACATTAAGCTTGGTGGCAAAAAAAGAGAAAGCGAACATACCGGAAAAATAAACCAAACTGATAAAAATATTATAAAAAAATTAGGTGGTTTATTTGTTTTAGGAACAGAAAGAATGGAGTCTCGCAGAGTAGATAATCAAGCAAGAGGAAGATCTGGTAGACAAGGAGATGAAGGAAATTCAATATTCTATGTAAGTTTGGAAGATGATTTAATGAGAATTTTTGGTTCAGAGTCCATGACTAATGTACTAGAAAAATTGGGATTAAAAGATGGAGAAAGCATAGATCACCCATGGATTAATAAAGCTTTAGAAAGAGCACAACAAAAAGTTGAGTCAAGAAATTTTGATATTAGAAAGACACTTCTTAAATTTGATAATGTTCTAAATGATCAAAGGCAAGTAATTTTTAATCAAAGAAAGGACATTATTAATTCGGAGGAGATATTTGATTATTCAAATAGTTTTTTAGAAGAACTTATCTCTGAATTAATGAAATATAAAAATAGTAAAGATTTTGAAACACAAATAATATTGTTGCTTGGTAAAAGTTTCAGTGATCAAGAAATAAATCAACTAATTTTAAGCGATAACGAAGAACTGAAAAAAATAATAATTAAGAAATTTAATGCTAGAAGAAATGAAAGAATAAATTTAATTGATAAAAATCAGGCTTCAGAGATAGAAAAAAGAATTTTATTGCAGTCAATCGATATGAACTGGAAGCTTCATATACAATACTTGGAACAACTAAGACAAGTAATTGGATTAAGATCATATGGTCAAAGAGATCCTCTAATTGAATACAAAAAAGAGGCTTTTGCATTGTTCGAAAATTTATTAATAAAAATTAAAAGGGATTTAGTCAAGGTTCTTATTAATTTGACGGTAGTAAATACTAACTCACAGAATTTACCAGATGAAAAGGGAAAAAAAATTGATCCAAAATATATTGGAAAAAAAATGAGAAGAAATGAACCCTGTTATTGTGGATCAAAAAAAAAATACAAACATTGCTGCGGAAGACTTTAAATCTTTAAATAAATAAACCTAAAATAACAATGAACGAAATAAGAAAGCAAATTAAGATATATTTTTTTTTATTAATTTTAATTTTTTGTATAAGTATATCGAAAGTATTTGATTGGAGAGTTAATTTATCTTTGTAATTTCTACTTTCATATAAGCCCTTTGTTCTTCCAATAGATAAAAACTTATTTTTTCTTTTCTCTAAAATCTCATCACCATTTAAATCTGCGAATTCAATTAAATTTTTTTCAATTGAAACTTTTATATTTCTCAATACTGTATCCCTATCTCTATGAGCTCCTCCTGTTGGTTCTTGGATTATTTCGTCTATAATATTTAAATCAAGTAAATCTTTTGCAGAAAGTTTCATTGCAGTTGCTGCCTCTAAAGTTTTCTTGGGATCTCTCCACAAAATTGATGCACATCCCTCTGGTGAAATTACAGAGTAGATTGCATTTTCTAACATTAAAACCTTGTTTGATGAGGCGAGAGCAATTGCTCCACCTGAACCACCTTCACCGATTATTATTGATATGGTTGGAACCTTCAATTGCATACAACATTCTATTGATTTAGCAATGGCCTCTGCTTGCCCCCTTTCCTCTGCTCCTACTCCAGGATAAGCCCCGGGGGTATCAATGAATAGAATTATTGGTAAATTAAATTTATCTGCGAGTTTCATTAATCTTACAGATTTTCTATACCCCTCAGGCTTCATCATTCCAAAATTTCTTTCAATCCTAGTCTCCAAACTATCCCCTTTTTGTTGGCCTATTACTAATACAGAAAAATTTTTAAATTTTGCAAATCCAGTTATTACTGATTTATCTTCTCCATAGTATCTATCACCACTTAATGCGATAAAATCTGAGAAGATGTTATCTATAAAGTATTTAGATTTAGGTCTATCCTCATGTCTAGCTACCATTGTCTTTTGCCATGGATCTAAATTTGAATAGATATGCTTTAATTTAGTTTCTATTTCTTCCTGTAATTTAGAAATTTTGTTTGTATTTACTTCAGAAAGTCCTTCTTTGTTGTATGGATCTTTTAAGTTTTCTAACTCTGCCTCTAGATCTTTAATATTTCTCTCAAAACTTAAGTAATTTTTCATATATCAAATATATTTCTTTATCAATTTTTAATAGGCAATAAAATAGTTAAAATAAAAAAATGTAAACTATTGATTTGTAAATGAAAAAACAAGAAAAATTTATTAAAATATTTGGGTTATCAGTATCAAAAACATTATTTGATTTTTTAAATAATGAGGTTTTGCCTGGAACAAGTATTTCCAAAAAAAGATTTTGGAGTGGATTTGATAAGACAGTTCACGAACTTGCTCCAATAAATAAAAAACTAATTCAAGCAAGACATAAAATGCAAAGATCGATTGATAATTACCATCTCTCTAGAAAAAGTCAAAAATTTAAAAAAAAGGATTATAAGAAATTTTTAAAAAAAATTGGGTATTTAAAAAATAGTGGTCCTGATTTTAAAATACTAACAAAAAATATTGACAGAGAAATTTCAAACATATGTGGACCACAATTAGTTTGTCCAGTTTCAAATGCTAGATTTTTACTTAATGCTGCAAATGCTAGATGGGTAAGTCTTTACGATAGCTTGTACGGTTCAGATATAATTCCTGAAACAAGAGGAGCGCTTAAAGGAAACACTTATAACCCAATTAGAGGAAAAGAAGTCATTTTATATTCAAGAAATCTTTTAGATAAGCTAGTCCCACTTAAAAATAAAAAGTGGAAGGACCTTAATGAAGTTCCAAGCATTGTTAATAACCAACTACAATTAGAATTGTTAAATCAAAATCAATTTGTTGGATATTCAAAAGAAGTAAATAAAATATCTTCCCTACTTTTTAAAAATAACAATTTGCATATTGATATATTATTTGACTACACAGGAAGAAAAGAAGTCAATAATCCTGAAGGAAACCAAGACCCATTAAAAATTCATGATATTTTTTTAGAATCCGCAATAACAACAATCTGTGATCATGAAGATAGTGTAGCTGCAGTTGATGCTGAAGATAAAGTTCTTGGATATAAGAACTGGCTATTACTTATGAAAGGGAAACTAAAGGCGTCATTTACAAAAAATGGTAAAAAAATTTTGAGAAAATTAAATAAAGATAGAAGTTATATTTCAACTAATGGCTTTAAATATATACTGCATGGAAGATCACTTTTGCTAAATAGAAATGTTGGTCATTTGATGACTACCCCAAGTATTCTATTGAAAGATGGTTCAGAATGCCCCGAAGGTATATTGGATGCTTTTGTAACTTCAGCTAGTTGTTTACATGATTTTAAAAAAAGGGCAAATTCAAGAATGAAAAGTATTTATATTGTGAAACCAAAAATGCATGGTCCTGAGGAATGTTTATTTACTGACTCAATTTTTAAAAATGTAGAAAAAGTTTTAAAACTTAAGAATAATCAAATTCTTTGTGGAATTATGGATGAGGAGAGACGAACTTCTGTAAATTTAAAAGAATGCATTAGAGCATTAAAAAAAAGAGTTTTTTTTATAAATACCGGATTTTTAGATCGTACTGGTGACGAAATACATACATCTATGGAACTTGGTCCTATGATTCTTAAAAAAGAAATGAAGACTTCTAAATGGATAAAAGCTTATGAAAATAATAATGTAGACGTTGGATTATCATGTGGTTTTTCTAGAAAAGCTCAGATTGGCAAAGGAATGTGGGCGATGCCTGATCTGTTGAATGATATGATGACACAAAAAATTTCGCATCCAGAGTCTGGAGCAAATTGCGCATGGGTTCCATCACCTACTGCTGCTGCAATACATAGTTTGCATTACCATCAAGTTGATGTTTTTTCTAAGCATAATTTAATAAAGAAAAGGAAAAAAGCAAAATTAGATGATTTGCTTGAAATTCCAATCAATCCACCAAAAAACAAGTGGTCTAAGTCTCAAATATCGAACGAATTAAAGAATAATACACAAGGTATTTTAGGATATGTAGTTAGATGGATTGATCAATCTGTCGGATGTTCAAAAGTTCCAGATATAAATGGTATAGGATTAATGGAAGACAGAGCTACATGTAGAATAAGCAGCCAACATATAGCAAACTGGTTACACCATGGAGTATGTAGCAAAAAACAAGTATTAGAAATCATGAAAAAAATGGCAAAAGTCGTAGATAATCAAAATCTAAAAGATAAAAGTATGAAAGGACAAGCACCATACCAATTGATGGGGGCAAATTATTATCAATCAATTGCATTTAAAACAGCCTGTGATTTAGTTTTTCATGGTAAAAGTCAGCCGTCGGGTTACACTGAACCTCTGCTGCATTTTAATAGAATCATGAAAAAATCAATCTGAATCTGTATTCAGCCCGGTTCTATTTTTAAAGGCTGAGTGAAGAGTACCGTCATCAAGACTTTCAATTTCACCTCCAATTGGAAGACCTTGGCCCAATTTTGAAATTTTTACATTAAAATTCTTTAAGCTATCTTTTATATAGTATGCTGTCGTTTGTCCTTCAACTGTTGCACTTGTTGCTATGATAATTTCTTCAATTTTTTCTTGTTCAACTTTATTTAGAAGTGCGTTTATTAAAAGATCCTCCTTAGTATTCGAAGATGAATTTATTGTTCCACCTAAAACATGAAAATACCCCTCAAATATCTTTGATGACTCAATACTCCATTGATCAGCAATATTTTCAACAATACAAATTTTTTTTAGTTTTTTTTTTCCTTGATCACAATTGAAACAATTTTTGGCTGATTTTAGTGATCCACATTTGTTACATCTTGAAATATTTATATTCGTATCATTTAGAGCTTTAATCATCGGTTTAAGAATATTATCTCTATTAGAGATGAGTTTGAGAATTATTCTTTTAGCAGATTTTGGTCCTAGTCCAGGTAATTTAGAGATTATCTTAATAAGTTGATCAATTTCATTTAAATTTTGCATAAATTTATATTGGCCATTTAAATCCTGGAATACCTAAACCTCCTGTTGCCTTCGATATCTCTTCAGAAGTTTTTATCTTAAGTTTTTCTTTTGCATTATTATGAGCTGCAGTAATCAAATCTTCGATTATTGTTTTGTCTTCTTTAAGAGTCTCAGGTGAAATATAAATATTTATCATTTCTCCGTTTCCATTGAGAGTGACTTTAACAGACTCAGTACCTGATATTCCATCAACTGAAATATTTTTTATCTTCTCCTGACTTTCTTTCATTTTTTGCTCTAACTCCTTAGCTTTATCTAATATTTTTGAAAAATCAGTCATCTTTTTTTTTAATATCTACTAATTCTGCATCAGCAAATGTTTGTAAAAATTTTTTGTAAGTTTCAGTATTTTTTGCATCTTCAAATAGTTTATTTTTAATTTCTTTCTCATTTTCTTTTTTTGATTTCTCTCCAGTTTTTTTTGTTAATGAAATAATCCATCTCTCATTAGTCCATTCTAACAATTTAGCTGAAAGAATTTTTATAAAATCTTTCTCCAATTTATCATTGATAGAAATTTCTATTTTACCGTGCTCAAAACTAACTAAATTTAAGTTATTTTCAATTTCGTATTTCAATTTTAGCTCTTTTTTATAATTACATAATTCGATTAAATCATTTAAACTTTTAATTTTTAAGTTGTTATTTTTAATTTTTATTGTTTCGGGGTTATTGAGACTTTTCTCTTGTACAACACTTTTGATTTGACTTACCGTATCAGTTTTTTTTTGTATTTTAGCATCTGATTTATTTTCATCTAATTGAATACCGATGGTATTAGAATCATTTTTATAATTTATCTTAATAGATTTGATATGTATTAATCTAATCAAAAACATTTCTACACTTATATTTTGGTCCGAAACAACATCTAATTCACCTAATGTATCTATTGCAAACTGCCAAAATAAGATCAATGTCTCGTTATTCAAACTTGACGAGATCTCTTTAATTAACCTAAATTCCTCATTGTTAAGATCAAAGTTTTTTGTAGCCTCATCTAAAAAACTTATATTCTTAAAATAGTAAATAATTTCTAAAAAATCATTTAAAAATATCTTTGGTTCAACGCCTTGATTATAAATATTTTGATAAGCCTCTAGTGTCTTATTTTGATCACCTTTTAAAACATATTCAAAAATTTTTATTAAATGGAATTTGTCAAAATATCCAAATATTTTTTGTGCATCAGATAACTCAAGTTTTTTTCCTATATCATTTGAAAGCAAAGCTCTATCCAATAACGATAAAGAATCCCTGACAGAGCCTTCTGAGATTTTTACAATAAGTTTCAAAGCCTCATCAGAAATATTTCCTTTTTCTAAATCAGATATCTTTTTAATATAATCAAATAACTCTTCTGATTTAACTCTAGATAAGTCAAACCTTTGGCATCTTGATAAAACGGTTATTGGAATTTTTTTCAACTCTGTTGTTGCAAAAATAAATTTTAGATAATCTGGCGGCTCTTCTAATGTTTTCAAAAGTGCGTTAAAAGCTTGTTTGCTTAACATATGGACTTCGTCAATTATAAATATTTTATATTTTGAGTATGTTGGTCCATATCTTGAAAATTCAATTAAATCTCTCACATCGTCAACTCCAGTTTTGCTAGCTGCGTCCATTTCCAAAATATCAATATGATTTGAATTTGATATTGAATTACAACTTTCGCACAAATTTTCACTACACAGTTTGTCAATATCGTTTTTACAGTTTAAAGCT
This sequence comes from uncultured Pelagibacteraceae bacterium, assembly GCA_902536765.1. Taxonomy (GTDB): domain Bacteria; phylum Pseudomonadota; class Alphaproteobacteria; order Pelagibacterales; family Pelagibacteraceae; genus Pelagibacter. Next base: position 53,086 of record CACAYM010000003.1, on the reverse strand, counting down.
TTTGCAATTATTCTAGCGATTGTAGTTTTTCCAACACCTCTTATACCAGTAAATAAATATGCATTAGGAATTTTATTGTATTTTATTGAATTATAAATTGTTCTACTCACAACTTGTTGACCAATCAAATCACTAAATACTTTAGGTCGATACTTTAATGCTAATACTTTTGACTTTACATCCATAAATTAACTAGGAGACTAGAACCTGAAAGTCTGTCTTTACGACTGCCTCTGTTAAGATCTGATCGGGTTCAAGCAGAATTCACCTCTAGCCTCCAAGGCTATTATAACAGGAATAAAATTCAATCTTCAACTATCAATATTCTCAAATTTCACAAATTTCTAAACTTACTAGCTTTATACACCCCAAGTATTTCAAGACTAATAGTATGAAATCCTAATTCCTCTAAAGATTTTTGAACTTTTGGATCTTCAATATGTCCAACTATGTCACACAAAAAAAGATATTGCTCAAAACTGCTTTGATCAGAAAAACTCTCTAATTTACTTAATGATACATCATTGGTTGCAAAACCACCCAAACATTTATAAAGCGCTGCTGGTTTATCTTTTACTTTAAAAATACAGCTAGTAATAAAATTATCTTTCATAAACAGAGGATGTTCAATTTTTTTTCCCATAACTAGAAATCTAGTAACATTTTTTTTGTCGTCTTCGATATTGTTTTCAAGAATTTCTAAATTATAAATTTTAGCTGCTAAAGTTGATGCAATAGCAGCTTCGTTCCCACAAGAGTTTTCACTTATATATTTTGCGCTTCCTGCAGTATCTGCAGCAATTATTGGTTCTAAGTTATATTTATTAATTAATTTTTGGCATTGTGAAATAGCTTGTGAATGTGATCTAACATATTTTAAATTTTCTATTTTAGTACCAGGTTTAACGATTAAACTATGAGATACTTTATGAAAATGTTCTGCGTAAATTTGTAATTTATATTTATTCATTAAATACTGAATATCTGCAACACGTCCAGCAATTGAATTTTCAATAGGTATTATTGTTTTCAGTGACTCATCATTTACACATTTTTTAAAACAGTCTTCAAATGTTTTACAGGATACTAATTCTGCTTTAGGAAAAAGTTCACCTGCAGCTAATTGCGAATATGCTCCTTCAGTTCCTTGGTATAAAACTTTCATTTAAATTTTATATTCTATAATTTTTTTTAATTCTATATAATCTTCTTTAGTATCGATACTAATTACATTTTTCCTAGCTAAAATAACATGTATTGGTATTTTATTATCCAAAGCTCTTAACTGTTCTAATTTATTTTTTTTTTCATTTTTAGTTCTTTTAAGATTAAAAAATTTTTTTAGTGCTAGAACTCTGTATTGATATATTCCAATATGTTTATAAAATTTAGAAGATTTTTTTTTTGTGATTCTTTGAAAACTAACTGCTCTTTGAGCTTTATTAAAATCTAATTTTTTTTTAGTTTCAACTTTAACAACATTTTTATTTTTAAAATATTGGGTACTATTAATTTTTACTGCAAGAGTCCCAATATCGTAATTATTTTTTTTTACAACTCTATTTAATTTTTTTATATCATTAATACTGACTAATGGCTCGTCTCCTTGAAGGTTTATAATATACTTAATTTTTTTATTTTTAATTTTTTGAAATGCCTCCCAAATTCTGTCTGTTCCGGATTTGTGTTTTTTTGAAGTTAATATAGCCTGACCATTATTTTTTCTAACTTCATTTAGAATTTTTTTGTCTTCTGTAGCAACTATAACTTTTCCAATTTTACATTGTTTTGCTTTGTTAAGAACATGAACAATAATAGATTTATCTTTAATTTTTAAAAGGGGTTTTCCTGGAAGTCTTTTAGCAGACAATCTTGAGGGTATTATTATTAATGTGTTGCTCATAGTTTACTTATCTTGTGCGTCTAACAGACGCAAAATTAATAATTTAACATTAGGTATTTTCACAAATTACATGTTATACGTTCAATTATTATTTTTACAAAATGGATTCATTCGAAATAAACAAAATAATTGCTGCCATTATAGTTACCCTAATTATAATATTTGGTATTGGTAAAATATCAGATGTAATGTTCAATGTTGAAAAGCTTTCTGTTGCAGCTTACAAAGTTGAGGCAACAGATGATGATGGAAAAGTAAGTTTAGCAAGCACAGATAACGATGTAGATATATCGGCACTTTTGGCACTTGGGAGTGTTGAACATGGTCAAAAAGTTTTTAAAAAATGCAAAGCTTGTCATAGTATAAAAAAAGGTGGTGGAAACAATATTGGTCCAAAGCTTTGGGATGTAATGTTTAGACCTGTTGCAGCTATAGATGATTACAAGTATTCGAAAGCATTAACAGATTATAAAAAAGAATGGACGTGGGATGAGATGAATGGTTTTTTAATCAAGCCATCAAAGTGGATTAAAGGAAACAAAATGGGTTTTGCAGGTTTGAAGGACGAAAAAGATAGAGCGTCTGTTATGTTATACTTAAATCAAAACAGTGATCAACCAAAAGAATTACCTTAATTTACCAAAACAATATAATAAAATACTTTTTTGAACGTGGACACGATTACAAGCTTGTTCCCATACACGTGATTTTTCTCCTAAAAAAACTTGATCTGAAACTTCATCACCTCTTGGAAGACAGTGCAAGAAAATACTTTTTGGTGCCAGTTTTAATAGGTTGTTATCAATAATATATTTTTTAAAATCTTTTTTTTTCTTTATGATATTTACTTTATCATTTAACGATATGACTTTATCTGAAAAGATAACGTCAGCATTTCTTACAGCTTTTTTTGGATCATCAAAAATATAAATGAATTTATGATTCTTTTTTACCCAATCTAAAATGAATTTATTTGGTCTATATTTCTTCGGGCATCCAATCTTCAATTTGAATGAAAATTTCACAGAGGCTGCTATTAGACTGTTTAGCACATTATTAGAGTCCCCTATCCAGCAAATATTTAATTTTGAAATTGGTTTTTTTTTAATTTCTTCGATTGTAAAAATATCAGAAAGAATTTGAGTTGGATGAGATGATGGACTTAGACCATTAATTAGTGGTATTTTTAAGAATTTTATAAATTCATTTATTTTTTTATTACTATTTGTTCTCAACATAAATCCATCACCATAAGTCGAAAGAATTTTTGCAGTGTCAGCAAGACTTTCCCCTCCTTTGCCTAAATGAAGTTCATTCGATCTTAAAGTTATAGTTCCCCCACCTAGCTGTCTTATTGCCAAATAAAAACTTAGTCTAGTTCTTAAGCTTGGTTTTTCAAACATTTGGATTAATATTTTGCCTTTTAATGGTGCTCCCTTATCTATGTCAAGAGTATTAAAATTTTTTCTTTTGGCTTTTCTTTTTTTTGCATCTTTTAAAATTTTTTTTAGATCTGTGGTTTTTATATCCATCAAATTAACAAAATGTTTCATATTTATTTATATTCCTTACATACTTTGTTGATAATTTTGATTGATAAATTAATCTCTGATCTTGAAACGTTTAGAGGTGGAAGTATTCTTACAACGCTTTCTGCGGCTCTGATTGTTAATAATTTATTTTGTTCAAGCTTTTTAATAAATTTTGTCTGATCTTTGTGTAACTGAACTCCAATCAATAATCCTACACCTCTAACATCTTTAATAATTTTTGGATAATTTTTTTTTATTTTATTTAGTTCTTTAATAAAATATCTTGATTTTTTTTGAACATTGTTAAGAAAATTTTTTTTCTTTACTTTATCTAATACAGCATTTCCTATTTTCATAGCAAGAGGATTTCCACCGAATGTTGAACCATGTGTTCCTGGTGTCATTCCGATTGCAACCTTTTTATTCATGAGAACCGCACCTAGGGGGAATCCACCGCCAATACCTTTGGCTATTGGCACTATATCTGGCCTAATTCCAGCATACTCAAAAGCAAAAAATTTTCCTGATCTTCCTACTCCGCATTGAACTTCATCTAAAATGAGAAGTATTTTTTTTTGATCGCAGATTTTTCTCAAGCCTCTTAAACACCATTTTGGTATAATTTTAATACCACCTTCTCCTAGAACTGTTTCAACCATGATTGCCGCAGTTTTTTTTGTAATTAACTTTTTTAAAGACTTATGATCACCAAATTTAAAATGATCAAACCCCGGAATCTTTGGTCCGAAACCCTCAGTCATTTTTTTTGATCCACTTGCGTGTATTGCTGCAATTGTTCTTCCGTGGAATGAATTTTTAATACAAATAATTCTATTTTTGTATGGTTTATTTTTTGTATAAAAATATTTTCTAGCAACTTTGATTGCAACCTCTGTAGCTTCTGCTCCAGAGTTTTGAAAAATCACAAATTTAGCAAAAGTATTTTTAGTGAGTTTTTTTGCAAGCTCTTCTCCCTCTGGTATAACAAATGAATTTGAAACATGCCAAACCTTTTTAGACTGAGTTGATAAAGCCTTATTCAAGTAAGAATTTGAATGACCTAAAGAATTTACTGCAATTCCTTGAACAAAATCCAAATATCTTTCTCCGTTTGATGAATATAAAAAACTGCCCTTACCTCTTTTAAAGGATATTTTTCTACGGTTGTAATTTTTTGCTAAAAAAGACATTTTAACTTTTTATTTTATAACCTTTTTTATAAAGACTATATGCAACAAACCAAGTAATAAGTGAAAGCGTTGGCAAGTAAATAATTCCAAAAAACATACTTCCATCAGACTCGCCTAAAAAGCCATATCTAAAAATATTAATTATATGAAAAAATGGATTATAAAAACTTATTGTTTGAAAAATAGATGGTAATTTATCTATTGTATAAAATACTCCAGATAAAAAGGCTAAGGGCGTTATTATAAAATTTGTGATAGTTGCAGTATGATCAAATTTTGTTGCCCAAAGACCTGTTATAAAACCTAAGCTACCAATAAAAAATGATCCAAAGAAAGCTGAATAAAAAATGTATATTAGATTTACAATTTTTAGATCTAAAATTATGAAGAAAACAAAAGTTGATACAATACCTATTACAACACTTCGTGTTACTGCAGCTAATATTATAGAGACTGAAACCTCAAGGGCTGATAGAGGTGCATATAATAAATCAACAATATTTCCTTGCATTTTTGAGATCATTAATGAGCTAGTCGAATGTGAAAAACTTTGAAGCATCATAGACTGAATAATCAAGCCAGGAGCTAGGAAAACTATAAAAGAATGCCCCAAAACGTCTCCTCTCTCATTTCCTAGAGCAAGACTTAATACTGATAAAAATAACAGACTTGAAACGAGAGGAGATAAAAGAGTTTGAGCCCAAACAATAAAAAATCTACTACATTCCCGTGAATATAGTGAAAAAAGGCCTACATAATTAATCAAGCCAAATTTAGCTACTTTTAAATCGTATTTTTTTTGCATTTCAACCATAGATAAATATTTTTATATACTTTTTTTTTTTGTTGAAAAAACAAAATTAAAACTTGTTTTCAAATCTATATTTATGTTTATATAGTATAAATTCAATTTATAAACACAATATATAGTGTCTATGTGGACTGAAGAAAAAGTAAAAATTTTGAGAGATTTATGGGGTAAAGGTAAAACGGCAAGTCAAATTGCTGAAATTATAGGTGGTGTTAGCAGAAACGCTGTAATTGGAAAAGCTCATAGATTGAATTTGTCAGCAAAGCTTAAATCTAAATCTTACAAGCATGAGAGCCCACAAAAAAACTTAGATAATAACAATGTAGGAACAAAAAATTTTGGACGAAAAAGATTAACAAGATCGAAATTTAGATCTTTGCTAATAGAGAAAGATTTTGAGCCAGAAAATCCTAAACAATTAGAGGAGTTAGACGACAACTCCTGCAAATGGCCTATTGGTCATCCAGACGAAAGTTCTTTTTATTTCTGTGGTAGAAAATCTTTAAAGGATTTTTCTTATTGCAAACTTCACTTGTTGTATGCTTTCCAACCCAAAGGCAAGAAAGATGACTTGGTTGACAAAGAGGATGAAGTACCAAAATTTATAGAAAAGAAAATAAAATCAGCTTAGTTTTTTAATACTTTATTTTTAGCTTTTTGAAATTCTTTTTTTGTTATAGCCCCTGATGTATATAGTTTGCTCAGTCTTGATAAATCTTTACTAATATTTTTCTTTCTTATTTGAACATCAGATTTATTTCTTTTCTTGGCCTCGATGCCTGCTCCTGCGGCTTTAAATCCAATAATAGCTACAAAAATCAATATAAAGAAAATTAGAACATAAATTACAATAATCATAATGAGATAATAATTTTATTTTTTTAAAAAATCCGAAAATTGTCCTCCTTCAGTCCAGTTAAAGGCATATTTCATCACACTTTCTTCAAACTTATTTATACTTGGACATCCAATGTCATAATTAGTAATTCCTTGTTCGGTCTTTACATTATCATATTTTAATAGATTAATCTGGTCTATTGTAATTAAAGGTTGTGGTAAAACTTGCAGAAAAAACGCTGAGAGTTTTGCTAAAGGCAGTGGCATATGCAACAAAAAATTTTTTTTTTTAATGCACTTCATTAAAATTTGTAAGATTTCTTTAAAAGTTAAAATTTCTGGTCCGATAGCTTCAATGCTTTTTGAGTAAATTTCTTTTGAAATAACATGAAATATTAATTCTGCTAAATCTGAAACATGTATTGGTGTAAATTTTGTTTTCCCTTGGTAATAAATTGGAAAAATTGGTAAAACACTCAATAAACTCATAAACCTAGTTGTCAAATTATCATCAACGCTATAAACAAGAGAAGGTTTGATAATTGTGGATTCTGGCATAATATCTTTTATGGACTTTTCTCCATTAATTTTACTTATTGCATATTTAGAATTTTTTGCATTTTCCAAACCTAAAGCAGATACATGAACAAATTTTACTTTTCTAGAATTACAGATTTCGGCTAGTTTTTTTGGGAAATTAGTGTGAATATTATCGAAAGTACTTACTTTTCCTTTTTCATACAAAATCCCAACTAGATTTAGACAAACATCTACACTTGATATTAATTTGTCGAGCTTATTTTGATCAAAAATATTAGCTTCTACGATGTCTAAATATCCAATTGGTGCTTGGGTTTTCAAAATATAACCTTTTTGATGAGTATTCCTGGTTACAGCAACAACTTTATAATTATTTTTGGCAAATCTCCTTATGCAATAACGGCCAACTTGACCGCTGGCACCAAATATAAGTATTTTTTTTGTTATCATTATCAAAAAATAGACAATATTGTTTTGTCTATATATATAAATTAAAAATGAATAACATTAAAGTTTTTGAAAATGATTTACCAGATATTGATTTATCTGAAGAAAAAACAATAAGTTTAGATTGTGAGGCACTTGGTCTTGTATTGGGGAGAGATCCCCTTACCTTAATACAATTAGGTTTAGAATCTAAACAGTTTTTTATTATTAAGCTTAATAGGAAGAATTATAATGCTCCAAACTTAGTAAAACTTTTAAATAATTCAAAATCAGAATTTATTATGCATTATGCACGACAAGATCTTTTATGGTTAAAGTATCATTTGAAAGTAAGTCCAGAAAAAATTTTTTGTACAAAAGTTGCCTCAAAGATTGCCAGAACAGCAAGTTCATCTCATGGATATAAAGATTTAGTTAAAGAAATTTGTGGTAAAGATATCTCTAAGAAAGAACAGCAAAGTGACTGGGGAAATCCAAATTTGTCTGAGAAACAAATTAGTTATGCTGCTCAAGATACAGAATATTTATTTGAAATTAGAAAAAAACTTTTAGTTATGCTTGCAAGAGAAAATAGAAAAGATTTATTTGAGAAATGTATGAAAGTTATACCGATTTTAGTAGACATGGAGGTATCTGGATTTAAATTAAATATATTTGAACATTAAGAAATCTATATGAAAAAAAATAAATACAGGAAAATTGCTCATGAGGTTATTGATTTAGAAATACAAGCCTTAAAAAAGTTGAAGAAATCTATTAATAATTCTTTTGATCAAGCTGTGAATGCAATAGTAAAGTGTAATTCAAAAATAATCCTTTGTGGAGTAGGAAAAAGTTATTTAATTGCATCTAAGATCGCAGCTACTTTATCTTCTGTGGGTTGTCCTTCATTTTCAATATCTGCAAATGATTGCTCTCATGGTAATCTTGGAAGTATATCAAAAAAAGATTTATTAATACTAATAAGTAATTCAGGAGAGACTCAAGAGCTAAAACCAGTTATTAGATTTGCAAATAGGAATAAAATTACTTTAATAGGAATCGTCTCAAAAAAAAAATCTTTGCTTTTTAAGGCTTCAGATATAAAATTAAATATCCCTGAAGTAAAAGAAGCCGGACTTGGTATAGTACCGACGAGCAGCACTAGTGAACAACTTGCTATCGGTGATTGTTTGGCAGTAGCTGCTTTAAATAAAAAAAGGTTTAGTAAACAAAATTTTAAAGAATTTCATCCTAGTGGAAGCTTGGGCGCTAAACTAAAAACAGTTGAGGACTTGATGCTTTCAGGATCAAAAATACCTTTTATCGATGAAAATGCTAATATGAAAAAAGCATTAAGAATTATTACAGAAAAAAAACTTGGACTCCTTATCGTGACAAATAAAAAGAAACTTACAACTGGTGTTATTACAGATGGCCAAATAAGAAGAATTAATCAAACAAATAATTCACTAATAGGATTAAAAGTCAGAAAGGTTATGACAAAAAACCCAGTAAGTGTAAATAAAGATATGTTGGCGGTAAAAGGTTTAGCTATTATGTCAGATAAAAAAATAACAAGTCTTTGTGTTCACAGAAAAAATAATTTAAAAAAAACTATTGGCGTTATACATATACATAATATATTAGATGGAAATATATCTTGATAAATAAACTCTCATTTATTCAAATTGGAATATTAATATTAATTTTAATAATTAGCTATTTCACCTTTTCATATCTTAATAAAAATAAAGTAGTTGGTTCAATTCATCAAAAAAAGCCACAAGATGTTGAAATTAAAATTCAAAAAAAAATGGAAGATAAATCTCAACAATCAAATCAAATTTTAGATTTATCTTATAAGTCAAGTGATGAGAGAGGTAACACTTATGAAATCAATTCTTTATCTGGATCTATCGATGATGAAAATGAAAATATTCTTATTCTAGAAAAGGTAACTGCTGAAATATTAATAGTTAATTATGGGACTTTTTTTGTGAAATCAAATAAAGCAAAATATAACAAACTAAATTTAGATACTCATTTTTTTGGAAATGTAAATTTGTTTTATCTCGAACATAACATCGAAAGTGAAGATCTTTTTTTAAAATACATTGATAAAGATGTAAAAATATCAAATAATGTGAAATATGTTTACAACAATAATTTATTGGAAGCTGATGAAATTTATTTTGATTTGGTTAATAAAAGTTCTAAAATTTACATGAAAGATAAAACGCAAAAAGTAAAAGCAATTTTTAAAAATTAAATGGCAATTATAAAAAAATTTAGGATTAAGTCTTTCAAAAATACAGATCCGCTTTTAGAAGTAAAAAATATTTCTATTTCATTTGAAAAAAGAAAGATTTTAGATAATATTTCATTTAAAATAAATCCTGGAGAAATCTTAGGACTACTGGGCCCAAATGGTGCGGGTAAATCAACAATATTTAATTTAATTACTGGTTTATTAAAGCCTGACTTTGGTAAAGTATTTTTTGGAAATAAAGATGCTACTCACTATCCAATTTATACTAGAACAAGAGAATTTAAAATTGGATATGTTCCTCAATATGGAGGTTTTTTCAGTGATCTTACAACATATCAAAATTTAAAAGCTGTTGCAGAAATACTTATTAAGGATACCAGGGATCAGAACTCTAGGATAGAATATCTTATATCAAAATTTGAATTAGATTACTTGAGAAATATAAAAGCGTCAGTTCTATCAGGTGGTCAAAAGAAAAAATTAGTAATTGCTTTATCGCTACTTGGAGATCCTAAAATTCTTTTACTTGATGAATGTTTTGCAGCGCTAGATGTCCTAACAATTCAAATGCTACAAAAGATAATTGTAAATTTACAAACAGAGGAGAGAATAGGAATAATCATATGTGACCATCAAGCAAGAGATTTGTTATCTTGTGTAGATATCGCTATGATATTGTCTAATTGTAAAATTATTGCCCAAGGTACTCCAAAAGAGTTAGTAAGTAATCCAATAGCTCAAAATGCATATTTTGGTAAATCATTTAAAATAAACTAAATCTATGAGTTCTAAATACTTGTTAGTTACCAAGAAAGTAAAAAAATTTAATAAAACTCTTCAAGTTGACGGGGACAAAAGCATCTCAATAAGATGGTTGTTACTTGCATCTCAAGCAATAGGAATATCAAAAGCCAAAAATTTACTTAAATCTGAAGATGTATTAAGTGGAATAGATTGTATTAGAAAACTTGGTATAAAAGTTAATATTTCAGATAACAATTGTATTATTTATGGAAGAGGAATTAATGGATTCAAATATAGAAAAAATATTATACTGAATGCAGGTAATTCTGGAACAGTAGGACGATTAATATTGCCATTGCTTATTAAATCTCCTCATAAAATAAAAATAATTGGCGATAAAAGTTTATCAAAACGAGACTTTTCAAGAGTAATAAACCCCCTAAACAAAATTGGAGTTAAGTTTTATCCTAGAGGAAAAAAAAGGCTTCCAATTTCAATTTTAGGATCAAAGTATTTAAGACCAATTAATTATCATGAGAAAAGAGGATCTGCGCAATGTAAAACGTGTGTGATGCTTGCATCTTTAAACACTCCTGGTGAAATGAAAATTTATGCTAAACGATCAAGAAATCATACTGAATTGATGTTTAAAAGTCTTAAGATGCCTATAAGTATTAAAAAAAGCGGAAACGTTGACTTTATTACAACTTCGAGTCCACAAAAATTAGATTCGTTTAATTTAAACGTTCCTGGAGACATTAGTTCCAGTGCTTTTTTTATAGCACTTACACTTTTATCTAAAAACTCCCAACTCGTACTTAAAAATATAAATTTAAATCCATCAAGATTAGGAATTATAAAAATTTTAAATAAGATGGGAGCAAGTATTAAAACAAAAAATATTAAATCGATAAGAGGTGAAAAATGTGGGGATATATTTATTAAAAGTACAAATAATCTCAAGGCAATCAATTGTCCATCATCCCTAAATAGTAGTGCAATTGATGAATTTCTAATAATTTTCTTGATAGCAGCTAAATCAAAAGGGGTTTCTTATTTTAAGGACTTGTCGGAATTGAATAAAAAAGAAAGCCCAAGACTTAAACTTGGATCTAAAATATTAAATATGATTGGAGTTAAAACTATTCTAACTAAAGACTCAATAAAAATATTTGGAAATCCAAAAATTGTTTTACATAAAAATTACGAAATTAAAAATTATTTGAAAGATCACAGAGTTATGGCAATGTGTACTATAGCAGCTTTGACGCTTGGTGGTGTATGGAAAATATATGACCCAGATTCAATTCAAACATCATTTCCATCATTTATAAAAATTTTAAAAAAAGAATTTGATGTAAAATTTTTATGAAAAGAAAAAGACTTATAACTGTTGCAATCGACTCTCCAGCAGCTGCTGGGGCAGGTACACAAGCTAAAATGATAGCTAAATATTATAATCTTCTACATCTTGACACTGGAAGAATATACAGATTATTGGGTAAAATTAGTTTGGATTCTCCCACTAAGTTTAATTATAAATTTTTGAGACAAAAAATAAGAAAACTCAAAATTAGTGATTTAAAAGATAAAAATTTATTATCTGATAAAGTAGCAACTGCTGCATCAATTATAGCAAAAGAAAAAAAAATTAGAAGTTTAGTTCATAAATTTCAACAAAAATATGCTTATTCACCACCATCACAATACGCAGGTTCAGTTTTGGACGGTAGAGATATTACAAGTGTTCAAATGAAAGACGCAATGTTTAAATTTTTTATTACTGCTAATGTTAATGTAAGAGCAATGAGAAGATATAAGGAATACAAATCCTTGAAAAAAAGAGTAAGTTTTAAAGAAGTGTTAAAAAGTCTCAAAAAACGGGATAAATCTGATCAAAAAAGGAAATTCGGTCCACTAAAAAAAACTAAAGATTCAATATTGATTAATACAACTAAACTTAGTAGAAAACGTTGTTTTGAAAAAATAAAAGGTATTATGGATAGGAAATTAAAAATTAATGGAAATATACAATAATCTAGAAAGCAAAGCCTCACAAGAATTTAAAGATTTATTAAACAGTCAACTTTCAAAAACAAAAGACTTAGCAGAAGGTAAAATAATTGAGGGAAAGATAACAAAAATCACTGAAAAGTTTGTTTTTTTATTTATAGAAGGATTAAAATCAGAACCAGTAATAGATATTAATGAGCTTAAAAATATGGGATTATCAGATGAGATAAATCTAGGAAATAAAATTTCTGTTCTCCTTGAAAGAATTGAGGATAGAAATGGGGAAGTTGTCGTTTCAGCATCTAAGGCATTAAAAATTAAAGGCTGGGATAAATTAGTAGAGGCTTACGAAAAAAATATTCCAATAATGGGCAAGATTACCTCCAAATGCAAAGGCGGTGTAATTGTAGAACATATAGATACCGGTTCTCTAATGTTTTGTCCTGGCTCTCAAATTGCGGATAAACCTCTTAAAGATATTTCGCACCTCATGAATGAACCTCAAAAGTTTGCATTAATAAAACTTGACAAAGTAAGAGGTAACGCATGTGTATCTAGAAGACAGATAATTTCGTCCAATAAAAAAGAGGATAAAGCGAAAATTATTGAAAGGTATAAAGTTGGTGATGTTATTAAAAATGCAATTGTAAAAGGCTATAGTTCATTCGGATGCTTTTTTGATGTTAACTCTGAATTGGATGTTTTGGTCCATCTTCAAGAAATAAGTTACTCTAGAGTAAATCATCCTGAAGAAATATTCAATATCGGTGAAAAACATGATTTGTTGGTAATATCAGTTGATAAAGAAAAACAGCAAGTAGGTTGTTCCATTAAACAATTATCACCTGATCCTTTTGAGCATATTTCTAATTATGAGTTAAATAAAAATTATAAGGTAAAAGTTGTAAAACTTATGGACTTTGGAGCGTTTTGTGAACTTGAACCAGGTTTAACAACTCTGCTTCATTCAAGTGAACTCAGCTGGACAAAAAAAAATCCTTCAGCAAAAAAAATGTTTAAAATTGGTGATGAAATTTCTTGTGTAATTACTGAGATTGATAAAGAAAAAAGAAGAGTATCAATCTCTCATAGATTGACAGAAAAAAATCCATATATTTTGCTAAAAGAAAAATATCCTGAAGATACTATTGTTGAAGGTGTAATTACTTCAATTAACGACTACGCTATATACATCAAAATTGATGGATTTGAAATTGATGGGTTTCTTCACGCTAATGATTTAAGCTATAGCAACAAACCTGATGATGAACTTAAGAAATTTAAAAAAGACCAAAGACTAAAGGTAAAAATTCTTGAAATAAAACCTGAGCAACAAAAAGTCAGAGTTGGGCTTAAACAAACTGAGCAAGATCCGTTTGATTGGTTTAAAGATAAAAAAGTAAATGATACAATAACAGTCAAGGTAATAGAAACTGATAATAAGGGACTGTTAGTAGTACCTGAAGGAAGTAAGATTGACTTACACATTAAAAAATCTCAGATTGCTATAAATGCATCAGACGCAAGACCAAATAGATTTATTAAAGGAGACAGAATAGATGCTGCTATTCAAGAGTTAGACTTGAAAAAACGTAAAGTTAATTTAAGTATTAAATTACTTGAAGAACTTCAAAATAAAGAGGCTGTTTCGAAATTTAGTTCGCCATTATCAGGAAAAAATCTTCCATTTTCATCTCTGTCAGATAAATTAGACAAAAAAGAGAAAAAAAAGAAAGAATAAAATAAATTGGCTATTGTAAAATCAAAGCTACTTCAAAAAATTATCAAAAACCATCCATATGTGTATAAAAAAGATCTTGAGAAATTTTTTAATATTGTTTTTCAAGAAATAAAGAACGCCCTTAAAAGAGGCGACAGGGTTGAATTTAGAGGTCTATTTGCATTTTCAACCAATGTACAAAAAGCAAGAATTTCAAGAAACCCAAAAACAGGAGAAAAAGTTAATACTCCTGAGAAAAGAACTATTAACTTTAAAATGTCAAAAGATTTGTTTAAAAAAATAAATAATGAAGAAGAATAAAATATTTGTTGCTTGCGATACTACAAATATTAAGAGAATTAAAAATATAATAAACCATACAAAACATTCAAAAATTAAATTTGGTTATAAATTTGGACTCCAATTTCTAAATTCAAAAAATGGAAGAAGGTTTATATCTAAATTAAAAAATAAAACAATTTTTGCTGATTTCAAACTTCATGATATACCGAATACCTGTGCTTCAGCAGTAAAAGCTGTTAGTGATTTAAATATCAACTATTTAACAATTCATATAAGTTCTGGTCTAGATGCACTTAAAGCTACAAAAAAAGTTTCAGGAAAAATTAAGCTTGTTGGTGTGAGCATACTTACTTCTCTAGACGATAAATCTGTTAGACAAATTGGTTTTAACAAAAAAGTTACAGACTTAGTGAGGTACCAGGCGAAATTAGCTTCAAAAGCAAAGCTAGATGCAATGGTATGCAGCCCTCTTGAAGTGAAATTAGTAAAAAAAATATTTAAAAGAGAAATTATAACTCCTGGTATTAGATTAACGTCAAAATCAGACGATCAAAAAAGAACAATGAGTCCAAAAAAAGCCTTTAATAATGGAAGCGACTGGTTAGTAATTGGAAGACCAATAACTAAAGGAAACATAAAAACAAATTTAAATAAATTGAGTGATCATTTAGGACAATGACACTTAAGTGTAAAATATGTGGAGTTTCTAACTCTAAAATTCTAAAATTTATTTTAAATCATAAACACCCACCACAATTTATAGGTTTCATAGTCAATTATCCAAAATCAAGACGTTATGTTGAGTTAGAAAAATTAAAATTATTAATAGATATTGAAAAAAAAAAATCTGAATTCGTAGCGGTTTTAGTTAAACCTAACGATGAAATACTCGAAAATATAAAAGACTTAAAATTTGATTATTATCAAATTTACGATTCCACCCCTGAACAAATTAAGTTTATTAAAAATAAATACAAAAAAAAAATTATTTCTGCTATTACAGTTGAGACTAAGTCGGACATAGAAAAATATAAACAGTTCTTGCCTTTTTCCGAAATAATATTATTTGACTCTAAAGGATATGAAAAATCTCTAGGGTTCGACCACAATATGTTAGAAAACGTAAAAGATAATTTTAATAAAATGATTGCTGGAAATATTCAAATTAATGATATTTTTAGATATAAAAATAAAAAATATATACTTGATATTAGTGGAGGACTTGAAGACACTAACGGGGAAAAAAGTATTTATAAAATTGATAAATTTTTGAATGAATTAAATAAAGTATGAAATTAAAAAAAAAAATATCTGTTTTAGATCAGCATGACAAATTTGGATTTTGGGGAGGGAAATTCGGTGGAAACTTTGTTCCCGAAACATTAAAAAAACCTATTAACGATCTCGAAATCTTATTTGATAAATTAAAAAACGACAAAAGATTTTTACAAGAAAGAGATAAATATTTCAAAAATTGGATTGGGGCTCCAACACGGTTTATTAAATTAAATAATCTTACAGATTTTGTTGGTGGGGCTCAAATTTGGTCTAAAGTTGTATCTGATGCAAATGGTGGTGCACATAAAATTTATAATGCAACAGTTCATTGTTTGTTAGCTAAAAGATCGGGTAAAAAAGTTATTTGTGGAGATACAGGTGCGGGTTATGCAGGTAAAATGTTAAGCATGGCCGCAAAGAAATTCGGATTAAAATGTAAAATTTTCATGGGTGCCAAAGATATTGAACGACAGCAGCCAAACGTAAAAGCTATGAAGAAAAATGGAGCTGAGGTAATTCCAGTTTATACTGGAAGCCAGACATTAGTCGATGCAGTTTCTGAGTGTATGAGATTTTGGGTAGCAAATTGTGACACGACTGCAATGTGTGTTGGGTCAACTGTGGGACCAAATATTTTTGTAAGAATATGTGGATGGTCAACTAGCCAAATTTCAAGAGAACTTAAAACTCAAATTTTAGAAGAATTTGGAAAAATGCCAAAAAAATTAAAACTATATAATTGTGTTGGGGGGGGAAGTTCAAGTTTTGGTTTTTGGAATGAGTTTATGGACTATGATAAACGGCAAGTTGAATTCATAGGTGTTGAAGCTGGAGGACCCTCAAAGAGTAAAAAACATGCAGCACCATTGACTTATGGATCAAAAATCGGTGTTCTTCATGGTGCAGCGCAATACGTTAATCAAAATTCTGAAGGTCAAATAGATGAAACAGAGTCTATTTCTGCAGGTTTAGATTATCCAGGTGTATCACCGCTACATTGTTTTTTAAAAGATACTAAACGTGCAAGATACACTGCAGCTAGTGATGAAGATGCTTTAAATGCTTTTAAAATAGTTTCAAAATATGAAAATTTAAGACCTTCTTTAGAACCAAGTCATGCTTTCTCTATAGCAATAAATGAAAGTAAAAAACTTTCTAGGGATACCATAGTTGTGGTTAATAGCTGTGGGGATGCTTATAAAGACAGAAAAATACTAAAAAAAAAATTAGGTGTTTCATTATGATTAGTTCAATAAGTAAAGCATTTAGTATTGCAAGAAAACAAAATAGACCTGCATTATTAACTTATACTGTTGCTGGGGATAATACTAAAAAAAAATCTTTAGAGATATTAAAATCAATTTCAAGACATGTTGATATTTGTGAGTTAGGATTTGCACACAATACTCCTATAGCAGACGGAGGACAAATCCAAACAAGTGCTTACAGAGCAATTAAAAATGGAACAAGATTAAAAGACGTTTTTCAAATTGTGAAAAAATTTAAAAGAAGTAAATTCTCAAGACCAATTATTCTTATGGGATATTATAATATGATATTACAGTATGGAGAGAATACCTTTTTAAATGATTGCAAGAGAAATAAAGTAGATGGTTTAATCGTAGTAGATTTACCTTGGCCAGAAAATAAAAATTTTGCAAAAAAATGTAAACAAAGATCTATATGTTATGTTCAGCTTCTTTCACCTACGACATCCCAAAAAAGATTAAAATTAATTGTAAAAGACTCTCATGAAATGATTTATTACATTTCAATGCTTTCAACAACTGGAGGTAAATTGAAAGTTTCACCATCTAAAATATTAACCAATTACCAAAAAATAAAAAAAATCAGTCGATATAAAAACTGTGTTATTGGTTTCGGAATAACAAAAACTACTATTTCAAAATTGAAATCAGCTGATGGGCTAGTTGTGGGAAGCGCAATATGTAAAGAAATTACCAGGAGTTTACAAAAAAGACAAAATCCTGTCACAAAGGTAGAGAATATGGTAAAAAAACTTAAATCTAAAATTATATGAATTGGATCAAAAAAACTCTTAGAATCGGTGAAAAAATAAAAAGACTTATTAATAAGCACAGACCTACCAAAGAGGAGATAGAAAAAAGTGATTGGACATCATGTTGTAAAGGTCCAATATTAAAAAAAGATTTAGAGGATAATTTATGGTGTTGTAATTTATGTGGTAAACATCATCGTATAAGCTCACGTCAAAGGTTTGATGTTTTCTTTGGAAAAAATAATTATGAAATTATTCAGACTCCAATTCCAATCGATGATCCAATTTCCTGGAAAGATACAAAACCTTATACAAAAAGATTAAATGATGCCCGAAAGAAAAATGATCAAGAGTGTGGTGTATTGGTTGCGAAAGGAAAAATAAATAATATTGAATTAGTCTGTGCAGCTATGAACTTTAATTTTATTGGCGGTTCTATGGGAACTGCTGAAGGGGAAGCAATTATATCTGGTATACAGCACTCAATTGATAATTCAGTTCCATTTGTAATTTTTACATCAACTGGCGGTGCCCGAATGATGGAGTCTGGTTTAAGCTTAATGCAAATGACAAGAACAGTATTAGCAGTTAATGAGCTTAAAAATAAAAAATTACCTTATATTGTATGTATGTGCTCACCAACAAGTGGTGGAGTCACAGCTTCGTTTGCAATGTTGGGCGATATTCAAATTGCGGAGCCTGGAGCGGAAATAATTTTTGCTGGCCGTCGTGTAATAGAATCAACCATCAAAGAAGAGTTGCCAGAAAATTTCCAAACTGCAGAACATACGATGAAATGTGGGTTTGTTGATACTATAATAGCAAGAAAAGATTTACCTGAAAAAATAGGGACACTATTATCAATATTGCTTAACAAAAATTCTGAGGTAAATTCTTCTTCAGAAAATGAAACTTCAGAAAATTCTCAGCAACTTTCAAAAGTTGCATCCTAAAGAAATTGATCTTAGCTTAGATCGTATAAAAAACCTCTGCGAAAAATTAGGGAATCCTCAGAACAATATAAAATGTATTCAGGTTTGCGGAACTAACGGAAAAGGAAGCACAATTTCTTTTCTACATTCGATACTTAAGGAGGCTAAAATAAAGTGTAATGTTTACACCTCGCCTCACGTAAGGTCAATTAATGAGAGATTTATTTATAATGATGAAATTATAAGTGACGATAAACTTGCAGAATTATTGAAGGAAGTGGAGGATATAAATGACGGCCAACCTCTTACATATTTTGAGGCTCTTACAGCTGCCTTTTTTTACGGATGTCGAAAATATAAAGATAATATCGTTCTTGCAGAATTTGGTCTTTTTGGAAGGGGAGATGCAGTTAATATCTTAAACAAAAATCTTTGTAATATTGTTACATCAATTAGTGAAGATCATTTAGATTGGTTGCCAGAAAATGAGAGAAATATTGAAAGAATTATTTTTGAAAAGACATCTTCTTTACTTGATTCGAATATAATAGTCGCAAGACAATCATCTAAAGAAATTATTGAATTTATAAAAAAAAATATTTCAAAAAATAAAGCGAATAAATATTTTTTTAACGAAGACTATAATTTTGTTATTAAAGAAAACGATTTTTTTTATTATAAGGACAAGTATGGAGTTTTAAAAATACCAAATCCAAGCATGAAAGGTCGGTTTCAATTAGAAAATGCATCTACAGCAATTGCCTCATTACGAGTAATAGAAAATTTAAATATCAAAGACCAACACATAATAAATGGAGTAAAAAAGGCCTACAATTCAGCCAGGCTTGAGGAAATTAGATCCGGCAAACTCAAAAATTTAGTAAAAGATAATACGCTTATTATTGACTCTTCTCATAATCCTGGTGGATCCAAATCTTTAAATGAGTATCTTCAAACTTTAAATTGCAATAAGCACGTTATTATTGGAATGATGGAGAACAAAGATCATGAAAAATTCATAAGCTATTTTAAAGACATTTCATCATTGACTGTGATTGATATACCCAATCAAGTAAATGCAATCAGCGGAAAAAAGTTAAAAGAAAAATTTAAAAATTTTTCAAATTTAAGTTTTAGTGAAAACATTGAGCAAGCTTTAAAAGATTTACGGTTAAATCAAAATGATATTGTTATAATAACTGGATCTATTTATCTAACAGGAGAAGTGCTAAATCTTAATTAAAGATTTTCTTTTAAAAAATCTCTCATTTGTTGTTCAGGCAAACCACCAACTTTTCTTGCAACTTCGACACCTTTTTTATATACGACTACTGTAGGTACTCCACGCACAGCAGCTGCAGATGCTGAATTAATTGCCTTCTCATCTATATCTGCATAGTAAAAATTTGCTTTGTCTTTAAACTCATCTGAAAGCTTTTCCATAATTGGTTTTAAAACTTTACAAGGTCCGCACCAAGAAGCTGAAAATTGAAGAATTGAAACATCTTCGTTTTTTACTTTACTTTCAAAGTCGCTGTCTGAAAAATCTATAAGCATTTATTTTATTTAAATTATTATGATTGAAAGTCAACTAGGCATTTTCATATTTTTGCTGAACCGACATAACGTAACTATTGATAGATTCTAAAGTTTTAAGTGTTTCTGCATCGTTCTCATTATCATACTGATCTCTCAGTGTATCAATTTCTGAAAAACACATGTTAACCGTCCACCATCTCTCTTTTTTTTCACTCAGAATTCTTTTAGCTATTCCTCTTTTTACAGAGTTAAAAATATCTTTTGGTAAAGTGTCTGGAGATTCTTGATATATGATTTTTTTTCCAAAAGCTCTCATTCTTTCATCATCAAATTTGTCAAGTAAGTTGAGTTTATCCTTCCATGATGCGCTGTGCCATGCAGGAAACAAGGCAGTATCTTTGTTTGAAGTAAATTTTGTATATATACTTTCCTCGGCATAAATATCCTCCTGGGATTTAGTTTGTTCTTTTTCCTCAGCATTCTCTCTCAATGCAGTAAGTATATTTTGAGAAAATTTTTCATTGGTTCTTATCAGCTCTGCCCTTTTTTTTAATATATCCATTGTCATTACATTATATGGTTCAAACTTCATGCCATCTTCGGCATCCAAAATTACTGGCGCTTTATTAGATCTAATTGTCCTTAAAAATTTAGGTGATTTTTTCATTTCAACCTTAAGCTCGTTTATCGACATATTAAGTAATGGAACTGGATCAACCCTTAAATCTACAGCTTGTCCCCATTGATAAACTGGATGAATACAATATTTAGGATGTAAAGGTGCACACAAATGAAATTTATTTTTACCATAATAATATTCAACCAAAGTAATCATTTGCTCCTTTTTAAAAATGGTCTCTGTGTCTGCCTTGCTGTAAGTTCTTAAAAGTGATTGCCATAGTTCTGGTTTACTTTTCTCTTTTACAAGTTTTAGGATTTTATAGGTATTAATTGCGTCTACTTGTGCTGTGTGCGCAGCTGATACATCAAAGCCTTGAAGCCTGCTAAGAGATTCTAGCTTCATACTGACGTTGCCTTTTTCATTTAACTCTGTTTTCAATATTTTAGGATTAACACCATATGCTGCCCTTATAATATTTAAGGCATCATGACGTTTATTTGGGGAAGCGTTAGTTATGTAGGGATATCTCAAGTTTTTAAAAAAAGACTTTCTTATAAGTTCACAATCGAAATTTATATTGGAAAAGCCCATAAAAATTGCTGGCGACCACTTCTTAAAAATCTTTTCGACTTGATCAAGTAGCATGTAATTTGAAAGATTTGATTTAGTTAATTGATCAATTGTAGTTCCATTTACCAATAAAGCTTTAGCTTGTGGGATTTCTCCCTCAGGGATCCTTCCTCTTAAATTAAATCTGTCAATTTCATTAAAATTTTCATCAATTAGAACTCCACCTATCTCAATTATGGAACTCCACTCGGTTATGGCCCCTGTGCTCTCTATATCGTATATAGCTATCTTCATAATTTTTTTTAGAAGTTTTTTTAAAATTTAGGATTGTAAAAAGAATTTAACTTTTTGCATCTAAACAAGTAGCTTCTAGTTAACTTAAACACTTTTATTACTTGATTTAATAAAGTCAAGAAGTATTGCTCATTTCGTAAAACTTTTTTACTCTTCCTAAAAATAGGTTTTGATACATTTCTAATTCTGCTCCTTCAATTTTAAATTCTTGATACAAGTTATCCACAGTACATAATAGAATTACTCCTGCTTTCATTTTTGTTCCGTGAACAACATCATGAGCCAGCGTGTATGCGCCAAGTTGTAAAAAGTAATCCTGAATATAGTCTGTTTTTTTTGGTTTATTGCTTTGCTTGAAATCAATACATACTTCTTGACCCATAAATTTACCAATTAGATCAGCGGTTCCAGCATATTTTTCTGGATAAAAAACAGTTTCTTCGATTCCATAAATTTCTTCTAACTTTCCCTTAATTCCTTTCTCAATTATTTCTTTAGCCATAATTTTATATTGCTCGTTGCTTTCAAAAAAACTTTCATTCACTCTGCCCTTTAAATAATCTTCAATATATGAATGCATAGAAGAGCCTCGTGATGATGCTTCAGTTTTGATTCTATTTGCTTCTTTATAACCAACTCGCTGTTTCCACAATTCAAGTGAAGCTTTATCCTCTTCTGACTTAGTGGCCGAAAGTATAGATGTTACGCTTGGAAGCTTTTTATCACCAAATAAGTACTTTCTAAAACCATCTTCATTTGAACGAGAAGACTTAGGATAATTAAACTTGTTATTCCACTTCATCCAATGCTTATATTGTTTATTTATAATAAAATGAAATTAATTTTTAAGTTGTTTTGAACTTTCTGTAAATTTTTCAACATTTTCATTTTTTGCAGCAATTTCAACTTGCTCGGGATCTTTTATATTTTCTAAAGTTCTTGAAATAGATCTTGCATCTTTACCAAAGTTATCAACCACAGTCATTGCCTCTTCAAGTTTTTTTCTTAACAACAATATGTTATCAAAGTGTTTCGAAAAAACGTGTCGATATGATTTTTAAATCATCGTAAATCTGAGTAGCATGTTTTTGAACTTTTAGAGTTTGGAAACCTAAATGAAAAGACTGTATTAATGCACAAATTGTATTTGGTCCTGCAATTGTAACCTTGTATTTTTTTCTTAGTTCCTCCATTAAAAGTTCCTTATTTTTCGGATCTCTGTAACTTGCTAATTCAGCATAAAGTCCTTCGGTAGGAACGTAGATAATCGCAAAATCGCAAGTTATTGGTGGATTTATATATTTTTGATTAACAGTTTTTGACTTCGACCTAAACGCAGACGCCAATTCATTTCTAGCAGATGATAAAGCTTCTTTATCTTTATTTTGAAAAGCTTCATCAACTGCCTTATATTTTTCAATCGGCCAATGGCTATCTATAGGGCACAATACATCATTTTGAAGTTTAACGGCGAACTCAACCAAATCTCTTGTCTCATCTGGTTTCATTTTAGCATTTGCAATGTATTGCGAAGACGGCAGTAAATCCTGAAGTAAATTAGCTAGTGAAAATTCGCTTAAACCTCCATACTGCTTAACCCCCGCCAAAATTCTGCTAAAATTTGATTGTGAATTTTGAATATCCTCAACTTGTTTATTAAAAGAGGCTACTTTTTCATCTACCCTTGATAAAGTTCCGGTCATATCTTTTGCAACTTCTTTACTCATATTACTAAAAGACTGGTTAAGTGAAACTTTTAATCCTGTGATGTCATCCTTAATTTTTGACAATTCTGTAAAATCTTCTTTTTTTGAGTTTTTTTGAAGTTTAAAAAATAAGTAAAAGTTAAACAACAATACAGCCGCTACTAAAATAATTATTAATATATCCATGATTCTAATATATGAGATAATATAGAATAAAATGGAATTAGTAATTAAATTATTTATATTAATAAGTTTAATATTAGCTTTATACGTGTTGATACGTAATTTTGATGTCTTAAAAATAATATTAATATATTTTAAAGATTTATTGTTTAGAAAATAACTTTATTAAACCCTGTAATCCTTTTTTACTTTTCGATTTTTTTGAGCTAAGTAAGCAAGCTTGTGATTTTAGTATTTCACCATCACTTAAAGGTCTAAGGTGATTTTTTTTCATTGTAGTTCCTGTGCTGGAAATATCGCTTATTAACATAGCGGTATCCATTGCGGGCATTAATTCTGTGCTTCCTAAAGACTTAACAATAATGAAATTTGTTACTCCCCGCTTATACAAAGCATCACGTGTAAGATTTGGGTACTTTGTTCCAATTCGAATAAGTTTTTTATTTTTTCTTCTATAATCTTCTGCAACCTCATCTAAATCTAAAGTTGTGAAAACATCGATAAATTCTTTTCGAACAGCTAGCTGCAAAGTAGCAAAGCCAAATTTAAGTTTCTTTTCAACTTTTATATTTTTTTGAATATTTATCTCGGATTCCTTAAGTAAATCAAAACCGCTTATTCCTAAATCAATATTTCCTAAAGATAATTGATCAATAATTTCTCTAGCATGAAGAAATAATACTCTTATATTTTTTCTACCCTTAACTTTGGCTACTAGCCCTCTTTCACCATCTTCGGTGTAAATTTTTAAATTATTTTTTTTGAAAATTTTTTCAGACTCTTCTTTAAGTCTTCCTTTTGAGACAATACCTATATTAATAATATCTTTATTCATAAACTGCTAAATTTACTGCCGCTCCAACTGCTGGTATTTTTCTAAGACCTAATTTTTTTGAGGACAAGTCGTTATATCTTCCGCCAGCAATAAAAGTTTTTGTCTTACCTTTGATTTTTACATCTATTGAAAATATAAACGAACTGTAAAACTCAACTTCTCTACCTCTGCCGCTAGATGTCGAAAATTTAAATTTAAGATCTTTTTGGTTGGGTTTTGAAATAGGAAAAAATTCCTTTGCAACAGAAATGTTTAAATTATATTTTTTATAAAAAGCGTTTAGTTTTTTCGGTGCATCTTTTAAAGAACACTTAATTTTTAAAAATTCGTTAATTATCTTCGAACTTGTTTTTCCTGTTTTAGTTAATCTTGGATCGTTAATTTTTCTTTCATAACGTTCAATTATTTCCTCATATGTTCTTCCAGCAATCATTTTTTTTTGGATATTCCTTTTTCATTTTCAAATATGTTTTGTGATCTCCAGCAACAATGAAGGGGTCTATATCTGAATTACTGTCTAACCTTTTTAATAACTGTGAAAAATATTCTTTGTTCCAATAAAATTTGATAAGACGATCTTTCCATCTTTGAGGTATAGAAAGTTTTTGAATTAATAATTCGAATAGCTTAAAATTACCAATTTCAACCTTAGCCTTTTTAAAACCTGTTTTTTTTAAAACTTTAATGGATGTATCTATTATTTCTTTATCATCTTTATTTTCATCTTTAGATGAAAAAATTTCCATTCCTATTTGTTTTATTAAAATATTTTTGTTGTTATAAGATTTTCTAAATGCACTGCCCGTGTAAAATACTTTTTCCTTATTAAATCTGTTTCCTTGAGCGTATCGTAATACTGAAGAAATTGTTAAATCAGGTCTTAAACATAACTCTTCGCCGTTTGAGTTATAAAATGAAAATAGATATTTTCTAAAATTTTCCCCCGATCTTTGCAAAATGTATTTCGTTTCCAAAACAGAGTCGAGTTCAATTTTGTTAAATCCCTGCGATTTAATTAATGCAAGAATTTTGTTAGACGAATTTTTTGATTTCATTGATTAAGTTTTCATTTGGAATTGTAATTTGATTGTTTTCCCCTTTTGCGCCTAGCAAATTTTTAAGTGTAATAGTATTTTCTTTAAACTCGTTTTCTCCACAAATTACCGCTACCGGACATCCTCTTTTATTTGCATAATTTAGTTGCTTTCCAAGATTTTTTTCACTATCTAAAAAAATTTCAGAGTTAATTCCGTTATCTCTTAGAATTTTGAGTATTTCGTAATAGTTCTTGAGATATTTTTTATCCATTACGCAAATAATTGCTGGTTTCTTGCTATCGACTTCTATTTGTCCTAACTGCAAAATTGCAAACAATAGTCTGTCTACTCCAATACTAAATCCGGTGCCTGGAATATCTACTCCTTTAAACCTTGATATTAGTTTGTTGTACTGACCGCCTGAACAAATGCTGCCGATATCAACCTCCTTGCCCTTATTGTTAGTAATTTTAAATTTCAGATTAGTTTCAACACAGAATCCGTCATAATATTCGAGACCTCTTACAATTGTAAAATTAGTTTTAACCTGATCGCTATAATCTCCATAACTTAAAATCTCATATAATTGCTCAATTTCTTTGATGCCTTCTAAGGTGAGTGAATTTTGAAAATTTTTCTTTAGTTCTTTAAGTTCTTTAATTTTTAAGAAATCGATGATTTGAGATGCTTGATCATCGCTTAAATTTGCGCCTTTTGTAACTGCACCGCTTTTATCTTTTCTTTCTTTTTTCAATAAATCCTCAACACCTTTTAATCCAAAACCTGGTTTATCAAGCTTATCTATTGCTCTCATAACTTTAACTTGTTTTTCATCTGGAATTTTTAAGTCTTGTATTAAACCCTGTAATATTTTCCTATTACTCACATTAATAACGAATTGATCTTTCTTCAGGCCACAGTTTATTAAAGTGCTTGTGATTAAATTACATAATTCCGCATTTGACTGTGATGGATTTACGTTCCCAACGATATCGCAATCTGCTTGTGTAAATTCTCTATAACGAGCGTTACCAGCTTTTTCGTTTCTAAAAACATTTTGTATGGCATATCTTTTGTATGGAAGGGGTAGTTGTTGATTGTTCTGTGCAACAAATCTTGCTAGAGGACTTGATAAATCATATCTAAGTGTAATATTTTTTTCTCCATCATTAAAAGTAAATACGTCAGACATAGGATTGCTATCATCATCTGCAAGAAATGATCCAATGTTTTCACTAATTTCAAAAGATGGTGTTTCCAATGGTTCAAAACCATATTTTATAAAATTTTCCTCAATTAATCTTAGAAGTTTCTTTTTGAGGTATAATTTATTGTCCCATCTATCTTCAAAACCTGTAGGTAGTCCAGGTATAAGCTTTTTATTTTTTTCCATTTTTTGGTACCCTGGCTTGGGATCGAACCAAAAACTAAAGTTCCACAAACTTTCGTGATAACCATTTCACCACCAGGGCCTTTCTTTATTTTATACTAATTGCCGTAATTTTAAAATTTATAATATGATTAAATTGCTAGCTAGCAGCCAGCGTGAAAATGGTGTCTTTGAGTATTTGCGATTTTGTAAATCGTATTAATCATATTTAAGTTAATTACCTGAAAAATTTTTAAATGCAACATTTAATTGTATAGGGATATGGAATTTAACCATTCATCCCTATAACAATTATTGATATTTTAGAAAATTAAGATTTCTTTTGAAGTTTAACAGCCGAAGGTCCTTTAGGGCCATCTTCTATTTCAAATTGTAGTTCGTCACCTTCATTCAGGAAACGAAGTCCTGCATCTCTTACCGCGCTTGCATGAACAAACACATCTTTTTCTTTGTCTTCTCTCTCAATAAAGCCGTAGCCCTTTTTACCATTGAACCACTTGACCTTCCCGTTTAATGTACTCATACTTATTTTACTCTTTCTTCTTGTTGTTTACTTATAGCTAAATTAGCTGATGACTAATTATTAGATTTTAAAATTTATTGCAAGGGTTTAATTTTTATATTTAAGGTGGGTCCCCCTGGAAACGAACCAGGTCCTAACGCTTTTCAGGCGTTCGTGCGCACCAGCTACACCAGAGACCCATAAGTTAAAATCTAAAAATTATTCTTCCTTTTGTTAAATCGTAAGGTGTAACCTCTACAGTTACATTGTCGCCTTGAAGAACTCTAATTCGGTTTTTTCTAAGTTTACCAGCTGTGTGAGCTGTGACTATATGATTATTCTCTAGCTTAACTCTGAACATAGCATTTGGAAGAAGATCAATAACTTTACCTCTAAACTCCAATAAATCTTGCTTTGACAAACTTAGTTTCTCCTCATTCTAGATTTTATACTTTGAGTATGACCATATAATTGTTCAAACTCCGAAAGAGTTATAGCTGGATTTCCAATTTTTTCTACCCCTAATTTACTTAAAGTTACAATTGAAATTTTTTTAGTAAATTCATTTAAATTTAAACCTGAACTAAATTTTGCTGAACCGGCAGTTGGTAGAACATGATTAGTTCCAACTGTATAATCTGATATACTCATTGGAGTATTTGGTCCATTGCATATACTTCCAGCATTTTTTATCTGTTTTTCATACCTTTTAAAATTTTTAACATTAAGCTCTAAATGTTCTGGTGCTATTTCATTTATTACTTCAATTATTTGTTTATCATTTTGTATAAGAACAAATAAACCATTTTTTCTTAATGACTTTGTAGCTATTATTTTTCTCGGTAAATTGCTTAAAATTTTTTTAATTTCCACAAGTACTTTTTTTATCAAATTTTTATCTTTGGTGACTAATATACATTGGCTATCTGGATCATGTTCAGCTTGCGAAACTAAAGATGTTGCAACTTGAGATAAATCTGAATTTTTATCGGCAAGCACACATATTTCAGATGCACCAGCGAACATTGTTTCTGTTCCCAAAATCTTTCCAGACAATTGTCTTTTAGCTTCTGCTACATATTTATTTCCTGGTCCAACAACTTTATTTACTTTTTGAATAAATGCTAAACTTGCAATCGCTTGTGCTCCACCCATTGATAAAATTTCTTTGATACCTAATTTTTTTGCAGCATACAAAACTGCAGGATTTAATTTATTGTTTATTTTTGGAGTAGCTATTACAATTCTTCTTACACCAGCAATTTTTGCAGGAATACAATTCATTAATAAAGTTGAAGGTAGGTTGCCAGGAACATATACTCCTACTGTTTCGATCGGAACAGATTTATATTCTAATTTATTTTTATATTTATCTGTAAATTTAATTTTTTTAAAATTTTTAACTTGTAGTTTATGAAATTTTAAAATTCTTTCATAAGCATAATCGATAGCTTTTTTTACATTTTTGTCCAAAAGTTTAATTGATTTAGCAATTTTTTTTTTTGATAATTTTATCTCTTTATTTTTTGAGTATTTATACTCATACTTTTTAAGAGCTGTAAAATTATTTTTTTTTACATCTTTTATAATCTTGTTAACAAGATTAGCTTCGGAACTATTTAAATTTCTTCTTTTATCCAAGAAACTAAGTAGCTTATCATGCCCTGCTACTTGACTATATTTTATAATTTTAATCATTTTTTAAATTTTGATCCTCTAATACTACTTCTATTATTTCTGCTGTTAATGTTATAATTCCATTATCTGAAAATAATAGTGTTATTTCATAATTTTCATTATTTTTAAAAAGATTAATTGCAACTAATTCTACAAAAGAATCTGCATTTGCATGGTTGATATTTTTTGATTTTGATCTTTCTATATATTCAAACTTAACTATACTTTTTACTTTTTCTTTGAAATTTTCTTTTTCTCTGGCAATTCTTTCAATCAAAAATAAAAATATTTTATTTTTTGGTAAATACTTAATTTCATCAATTTTTATTTTTCCACCCTCGCAACATGCTGAGATTACTTGTAAATCTTGCACTGATTGAGCAATTATTTTTTTTAGATATTTTTTTGCCATCAAGATAATCTTTTAATTTTAACACCCACTTTTTTAAGTTTATTTTCTATACTCTCGTAGCCCCTATCTAAATGGTAGATCCTATTAATAATTGACTTTCCTTTAGAGGCAATCGCAGCAATTACAAGTGCAACCGAAGCTCTTAAATCACTAGACATTAATTCAGCACCCTCTAAGTCTGAATTTCCTGTAATTATCGCTTTATTTTTAATTATCGATATTTTGGCTCCTAACCTTTTCAACTCACCAATATGAGTAAATCTGTTTTCAAATATTTTTTCATGAATAACAGATCTGCCTTTAGCTTTACATAGAAGAGCCATAAACTGTGCTTGTAAGTCAGTTGGAAAACCATCGTATTCTTTAGTTTCTAAAAATTTAATATTTTTTATTTTTTTTGGTCCTTTAATAAAAATAGTTTCACCATAAGTTTTTATTTTTGCTCCAATTTTTTTTAAAAGTTTTATTTCTGTACGAATTATTCTAGGATTTAAACCGTTAATTTTAAGCTCTCCTTTAGAAATTGCTGCCACAACACAAAAGGTACCACATTCAATTCGATCTGACATAATTGAGTAACTTACACTTTTCAATTTTTTAACTCCTTTAATTTCAACTGATCTTTTCCCAGTCCACTTAATTTTCGCACCAGCTTTATTTAAAAAATTTGTTAGGTCTAATTTTATTTCTGGTTCAATAGCACAGTTTTTTAATATTGTTGTACCTTCTGCTAGAGTAGCTGCAAGAATAGCATTTTCTGTTGCACCCACTGAAATTTGAGGAAATTTAATTCTTGATCCTTTTAAACCTTTTTTAGCATTGGCGTAAATATATCCTTTTCTAATTTTATGCTTCATACCAAGCTTTGCCAAAGCATTAAGATGAAAATTTACTGGTCTTGCACCAATTAAACAACCACCAGGAAGCGATGTTATTGCTTTTTTATATTTAGATAAAAGCGGACCAAGGACTAAAATTCCAGCTCTCATAGTTTTTACAAGGGAGTAAGAGGCAAAAGTTTTAATTTTTTTTTTTTTAATTATAACAGAATTATTAGTCTTATTTTTTTTAACAATAAAACCAAAAGATTTTATTAAATCTAACATTGTAGAAATATCTTTAACATTAGGTAAATTTTTAATTTCTACTGGTTCATCAAAAAGTATTGTGGCTGCTAAAATAGGTAGTGAAGCATTCTTGCTTCCTGAAAGCTTAATTGTTCCCTTAATTTTGCAGGGACCATTTATTATAAATTTGTCCATAACTAGACTTTGGGTAATGTGACACCTTTTTGGTCCATGTATTTCCCCTCACGATCGGAATATGTGGTCTCGGGTTTTTCATTTCCCTTTAAAAAAATAAATTGGCATGCTCCTTCGTTTGCATATATTTTAGCTGGTAAAGGTGTTGTATTTGAAAATTCAAGTGTAACATTTCCACACCATGATGGTTCTAGTGGTGTTACATTCACTATTATTCCACATCTTGCGTAAGTAGATTTACCA
The DNA here is from genome assembly GCA_902536765.1 of uncultured Pelagibacteraceae bacterium. GTDB lineage: Bacteria > Pseudomonadota > Alphaproteobacteria > Pelagibacterales > Pelagibacteraceae > Pelagibacter. The sequence continues at coordinate 22,293 of CACAYM010000003.1, read as the reverse complement.
AGACAAATTACTAAAACATCATCTGGGATTCTAAAATATTCAACTGTACTGGCAAGAACAAATGAGTTAGGTGGAATTATACACTCAGTACCCTTTTTTGTAACAAAACTTGTTGGTTTGAAATTTTTAGGATCAACAATTTCGGTATTTACGTTTGTAAATATTTTGAATTCATTTCCAACACGTGCATCATAGCCATATGAGGATACACCATAAGATATGTTGTTTCCTCTTATTTGTTTGTCTTCAAATGGTTCAATCATTTTCTGATCAATTGCCATTTTTTTAATCCACTTATCCGACTGGACTGGCATTATTTACTCTTTTTTTTTATTTTTTTTTGGAAAAGTTTTCTTTTTTTTAAGTTTCTCTTTAATGCTTGTTCTAGTTTAAGAAATTTTTCTTTTTTGCTCATTTATTTTTTTTCAGGATTTGTTAAATCCTCAAGAGTAATTGTTTTAGAAATGTCATGCATTTTTGTTTCCTCTTTTTGTTTATCCGGACCATCTTTTGCGGCTCTTTTTGCCCTTCTTTCAGCAAGCTTTTTTTCTCTTTTGGCTTGCTTTTCCATAGCCTTTGCGCTTCTTGTTGATTTATAATCGTAGTGAATTCCCATGACATTACCTATATTAGAATATAACTTATTTTTATTAAAAATTAAGGCAATAATTTGAAAAAAATTTATTTATACACTATTTATAATTGTGTAATGCCCCTTTAACTCAGGTAGTAGAGTATTTCCATGGTAAGGAAAAAGTCGTCCGTGCAAGTCGGGCAAGGGGCACCAGAATTATTTTTTATAAAATATTTTTCTTAAGAAAATTGTACCAATAATCAAAACAAAGAAAGCCCCTAAAGGAATATAAATTTCAGGAGAGGAAATAATATCGATTATTCCAGGTGGTTTTAAATTTTGACCAATAATTGTTTCTAAACCACTTCCAATTGAAACAACAAGAAAAACTTGAGGAATAATACCGATTAACGTTGCTAGAAAAAAATTCATTAATTTTACGTTAAACAAGGTGGGCAATATGCAACTTAATTGCCATGGTATACCTCCTATAAATCTATAGATTAGAAGATAAATAAATTCAGATTTTTTAAAATTGACTTCTAAATTTTCAAACTTGTTTAAAAATTTTTCTCTTACAAAATCTTTTAAAAAAAAATTTGCAAAAATGTATAAAAAAGATGCACCAATACTTAATCCTAAAACAACTACAAATGAACCAACCCATTTTCCTAGGATAAAGCCTGCTAATAATGAAACAGGAGAACCAAATCCTAAAAATGGAAATACCCATAAAATTGTAAACAATAAAAATAATAGAGATAACAGGAATATATTATTTTTTTTTATTTTTGAAAAATATTCAATATTAGCTTTTATAAACTCATATGAAGAAAGATCTTGCAAACTAAATTTTGAAAATAAGTAATAAAGAAATATTCCTACAATAATGAGATAAAATAAACCAATGTATATTTTAATTTTTTTTACTTTTTCCATTAATTTTAATCGTAATTGTAAAATGTTCTATTTGCTATTTATATATTTAATTATTATAAAGGGCGAAATTTATTAGAAAATTAAACCATATTTTATGAAAAGAACATACCAGCCAAGTAGATTAGTCAGAAAAAGACGCCACGGTTTTAGATCCAAAATGAAAACTAAAGGGGGAAGGAAGCTACTTGCAAGACGAAGAGCAAAAGGAAGAAAGAAACTCACAGTTTAATGAAACTAAGAATATGCTCGTTAAGTAAAAATGAGGATTTTAGATCTATTCTTAGTGGAAAAAAAATAAATAATAAGTATTCAACAATTTTTTTTAAAAAATTGGATCATTTAAGTTCTAAACAATTAAATATGAGCTTTATAGCAAAAAAGAAACTTGGAAACGCAGTAATAAGAAATAAGATAAAAAGAAGATTAAAAAATATTATGAGAGATGTAGTCAAGCAACTCAAAATAAATTGCAAGTATTCTTATTTAATAATTGCAAAAAAAATTGTTTTTAATGATAAATTTGTAGATATAAAGAAGGAACTATTTTTAGATTTTAAAAAAATTAAATGATCAATGAAAAATATCTTAATATTTATAATAAAAGTTTATAAGAGATTAATATCTCCTTACTTAGGCAGTAACTGTAGATATTTACCAACATGTTCAGATTATTTTATAGAGAGCTTGAAAGAATATGGAGTAATTAAAGGTGCTTTTATGGGCATGAAAAGAATTTTAACTTGCCACCCAATAAAATTTTTAGGTGGTGGCGATGGCTATGACCCAGTTTTAAAAAAGAAGAATAAATAAAAATATGGATACTAAAAATGTTATCGCAGCTATATCTCTTAGTGCAGCAGTAATAATATTATACAGTTTATTCTTTGCACCAAGTCCAAAAGAAATTAAAAATTTAAATCAAGAAAAGACAATGCTAACTTCAGAGGCACCAAAAATTGATACTAGTGAAAAATTAATCGAAATATCCAGAAAAGAAGCAATTCAAGAAAGTGAAAGAGTTAAATTTGAAAATAAAAATATTAAAGGCTCGATCTCTCTTTTAGGTGGAACCATTGATGATTTAGTTTTTAAAAATTATACAGAAACTTTAGAAGGTAAAAATAAGATTACTTTATTGCACCCAAAAAAATTTAGTCAAGGGTACTATGTAGAAACAGGTTGGGTTAGTAGCAGTAAAAATATAGACATACCAGATTCCAAAACTGTTTGGAGCATTCAAGGAAATAGTATACTCACGCCTGATAAACCTATCACTTTGAGCTGGAATAATAACCAAGGTATTATTTTTAAAAAGAAAATCGAAATAGATGAAAAATTTTTATTTTCTATTGATCAATCAATCATAAATAAAACCAACAAATCTTACGATTTTTATTCTTATGGACAAATCGTCAGGAACAAAGCACCAGAAATTACTAACTTTTATATTCTTCACGAAGGGTTAATCGGAGTTTTTGATGATCAGCTAGTAGAAGAAGATTACGAAGATATTGAGGAAAAAAAATTCTCGAAAAATGCAGATTCTGGCTGGTTAGGAATCACAGACAAATATTGGATAACGACACTAATCCCCCAAGAAAATAAATCTTTTAGAGCAGATTTTGATTTTAAAAATAAATTTAGGGCAAACTTTATTGAAACTAAACCTCTTGAATTAACTTCAAATGGAAGTGTGTCAAGCAATGTAAGGGTTATAGTTGCAGCAAAGGAGGTAGATGCGATAGATGGCTATGCAGAGAGTTCAAAAATTTCAAAATTTGATTTAGCAATTGACTGGGGCTGGTTTTATTTTTTCACAAAAAACTTCTTCTTTGCAATAGACTATTTTTTCAAATTAACCGGCAACTTTGGTATTGCAATAATTTTAATTACAATTTGTATTAGAATACTATTTTTCCCTTTAGCAAATTATTCTTTCAGATCGATGGCAAAAATGAAAGTTTTGCAACCAGAAATGACAAGACTTAAGGAGTTGCATAAAGACGACAAAATGAAATTACAGCAGGAAATGATGGCGCTGTATAAAAAAGAAAAAGTAAACCCTGTTTCGGGTTGTTTACCGATTTTTATTCAAATACCATTCTTTTTTGCAATATACAAAGTACTTTTTGTAACATTAGAAATGAGGCATCAGCCGTTTTATGGTTGGATTGAAGATTTATCAGAGAGAGATCCAACATCAATTTTTAATCTCTTTGGACTAATACCATGGGATCCTCCATCATTTTTGATTATTGGTGTTTGGCCTTGTCTAATGGGTTTAACTATGTATTTGCAACAAAAACTTAACCCAACACCTCCGGATCCAATTCAACAAAAAATTTTTATGTTTTTTCCATTGTTTTTGACAATTATACTAGCTCCATTTCCATCAGGCTTAGTTATCTATTGGACAATTAACAACGTATTAACTATGGCTCAACAAGTTGTGATCATGAAGCAGACTAAAGTAAAAACCACATAGAATTGATGGACCTTCAAAAAATTTTACCTAAAAATGGTCCTCCGGTAGATCAAGTTTCAAAATATATTGAAAAGTATAAAAATAATTTGATAGTTATTAAATACGGAGGAAATGTTTTTATTGAAAGAAAAATTTTTAATAATTTTATTGAAGACATAAGTATTTTAAATAAGTTAGGTTTATCAATTGTAGTAATCCACGGTGGTGGTCCTCGAATTAAAAGAGAGCTGGAAAGATCAAATATAACATCTAAGTTTATCAGGGGGTTAAGGGTTACAGACGCAAAAGTAATTAATATTGTTGAAAAAGTATTAATCGAATTTAATGAAGATATAGTTTCTTCTTTAAAAGAAAAAGGTATTAAAGCGATATCTTTAAATACAAAGCAGAATTGCGTAATTGAAGTAATTCCGGAAGCTGAAGAGCTGGGATTTGTTGGAATACCAAACAAAATTAATGTTGATATAATCAAAGATCAAATTAAAAATAAATTAATTCCCATTATATCTCCACTTGGATTTGGAGATAATAATCAAGCGTACAATATAAATGGAGACAATGCTGCTGGAGCTATAGCTAAGTCTCTTAAGTCAAGAAGGTTATTGTTAATGACAAATGTTGAGGGTGTATTGGATAAAAACAAAAAACTGATACAAGAAATATCTACATTTGAAATTTTAGAAATGATTAAAAATGGAACTATCACTGAAGGCATGATACCTAAAATAAATACATGTTTAGATGCAATAAATAATGGTGTTACTGCAGTTGCTATTATTGATGGGAGAAAGAAGCATTCTGTTCTATTTGAAATTTTCTCAGATAAAGGATCAGGAACTTTAATTAGATAATTATAAAGAATGAAAGAACTTAAAACTAAAAAAAATTTATTATTAGATCTAGATGGAACCGTTTATCAAGATTTAGAGGCTGTTTTTGGACAGGTATCTAGATTAATGACAAAATATATTTCTGAAAAATTAAAAATAGACTTAATTAAAGCCAAAGAATTACAAACCAATTATTTTTATAAATATAATACTAGTCTGAATGGATTAATGATACATCATGATATTCCACCAAAAGAATTCCTAAAATATGTTCATAATATAGATCTTTCCTTTATGAAGAAAGATACAATTTTAAGAGAACAATTAAAGAATTTGGATATGAGAAAGTTAATTTTTACAAATGGAAGTACTGATCATGCAAAGAATGTACTTAGTCATTTAGGTATTGAAGATTTATTTGAGGGGATATTTGATATCAGTGATGCAGAATATACACCTAAACCAGAACCAAAAGCATTTGATTTGATGATAAAAAAATTTGGAATAGATCCAAATAACACAATTTATATAGAGGATATTGCCAAAAATTTATCAATAGGTAAAAAAAGAGGCTGCACAACTGTTTGGCTTATAAATGATGAACAGTGGGGTAAAATGGAATCTGATAAAGATTACATTGATTATAAAATTGAAAATCTATCTTTATTTTTAAAAGAAATAAGGTTATTAAAAAGTAAATAAGATATGACTATTGAAAAAATTATAAATGAGGCTTGGGAAAATAAAGATCAAGTAAATCATAATTCAGACAAATCATTGAAAGATGCTGTTAATCAAATCATTGAAGATTTAGACAGTGGCAAAGTAAGAGTAGCTGAAAAGATTGACGGTAAATGGATTACCCATCAACATTTAAAAAAAGCTATTATGTTAAGTTTTAGAATGTACCCAATGGAAAATTTAAATGGTCCATACAGCAGTTGGTATGACAAAGCTCATTTACTCAAAGGTAAAACAGCGGGTTGGACAAAAGAAGATCATGAAAAGGCTGGTTTTAGAATGGTGCCAAATTCTCCAGTGAGAAAAGGTTCATTCGTAGGAAAAAATGCAGTTCTTATGCCTTGTTATGTAAATATTGGAGCATGGATTGATGAGGGGACTATGATGGACACCTTTAGTCGTGCTGGTAGTTGTTGTCAAATTGGAAAAAATTGTCATATCTCAGCAGGTTCTGGAATTGGGGGCGTCTTAGAACCCGCTCAAGCATTACCAACAATTATTGAAGACAACGTTTTTGTGGGAGCAATGTCAGAGGTGGTCGAAGGTGTAATAGTTGGAGAGGGTTCTGTATTAAGTATGGGAATGCTAATCACACAAAGTACAAAAATAGTAAACAGGGCAACAGGCGAAATCACATATGGTAAAATTCCTCCATATTCAGTTGTTGTACCAGGCTCTCTGCCTGATAAAAAAAATTCATCTGCACCATCGTTAAGCTGCGCAGTAATAATTAAACAAGTTGATGAAAAAACAAGATCAAAAACATCAGTTAATGATCTTTTAAGAGAATAGAAATGCAAAAAGTAAATGAGCTTCAATTAGCCAAAGAGCTAATCAAGTTTCCATCAATTACACCAGTGGATGCTGGCGTAATGAGATTTTTAGAACAGAAATTAAAAAAACTTGGTTTTAGAACAAAAATATTAGAATTTAGAGAAAAAAACTCTAGACCAGTAAAAAATTTATATGCCAGGTTGGGGAATAAAGCTCCAAATTTTTGCTATGCAGGACATTTAGATATTGTACCACCTGGTAATATTAAAGACTGGACTGTTAATCCTTTTCGACCATCCATTAAAGCAGGTCATCTTATCGGAAGAGGTGCTAATGATATGAAAAGTTCTATTGCTGCTTTTGTTTCAGCTGTTAGCATATTTTTAAATAATAACAAAAAGTTTGAAGGATCAATTAGTTTTTTAATTACAGGAGATGAAGAAGGTGATGCAATCAATGGAACAAAAAAAGTTGTAGAGTATCTAAAAAAGAAAAAGGAAAAAATTAATTTTTGTCTTGTTGGAGAACCTACTAATCCAAATAAGCTAGGAGAAATGATTAAAATTGGTCGAAGAGGAAGTTTAACAGGAAAACTTACAGTAATAGGTGTTCAAGGACATGTTGCATATCCACAAAGGGCTAACAATCCTTCGACAACATTAATTAAAATTTTAGATGAGTTGAAAAATATTAGGTTTGATAAAGGTACGAAAAATTTCCAACCATCAAATTTAGAGGTAACGAAAATAAATATCGATAATAATGCTGACAATGTAATTCCTGGGCAAGCTGAAGCAACTTTTAATATTAGATATAACGATAAGCATTCATCAAATTCTTTGAAAAAAAAACTTAACAAAATCTTCTACAAAATCAGTAGACAAAATAAATCTAAATTTAATATCCAATATAGAGTATCCGGTGAAGCATTTTTAACAAAACCAAATGCAACAATATTTATGATTCAAAATATTGTAAAAAAAATTACAAAAATAAAACCAAAACTTTCTACAACTGGCGGAACTTCAGATGCAAGATTCATAAAGAACATATCTCCATGTTTAGAATTTGGGTTAGTTGGAAAAACTATGCACAAAGTTGATGAAGCAGTATCTTTGACTGATTTAAAAAAATTAACAAAAATATATTCCTTAATCTTAGAAAAGTATTTTTCGTGAAAACCGCAATAATCTCATCAGATACCTCTATGAATCATTTAACTGGTGATGGTCATCCAGAACAACCAAAAAGAGTTGTAGCGATCACTGAAAAACTAAAAAAACATAAAAATTTGATTTGGGATAAGCCAGGTAATTTTGATCATAATATTATAAAAAAAGCTCATGATGAAAATTACATAAATCTGGTTCAAAAGAGTTTTCCAAATGAGGGAATGAGATTTTTAGATGGTGATACAATTATCTCACCAGGGAGTAAAGATGCTACAATAGATGCTGTAGGTTCTGTAATAAAAGCAATTGATGGGGTTGAGAATAAAAAATTTAAAAATGCATTTTGTGCGGTTAGACCGCCTGGGGACTAGCGCCTTCCTTAGAGGGAAGGCGCTAGTCATTATTTGGACATCATGCAGAAAAGAATAAAGCGATGGGTTTTTGTATTTATAATAATTGTGCTGTTGCAACTCATTATCTCATTGAAAAATATAATTATAAAAGAGTAGCTATATTTGATCCAGACGTACATCACGGAAACGGTACGCAAGATATTTTCTTTGATAATGAAAATGTTTTATATCTATCAACCCATCAGTATCCATTTTATCCTGGAACTGGAAGTGATAAGGAAAGGGGAAATCATAATAATATTTTCAATGTTCCGCTCCCAGCTGGAACAAATACTGAGAAATATATGAATGCATTGGATAAAGTTTTAGATAAATTAGTAAAATTTAAGCCAGAATTTTTGATTTTTAGTATGGGATTTGACGCTAATATTGCAGATCCGCTTGCACAATTTGAATTACGTTCTGAAGATTTTTATGAAATAACAAAAAGAGCTCTTAAAGCAACTAATGAGTTTACAAACGGTAAAGTTATATCGGTGTTAGAAGGAGGGTATGACCTTAATGCTCTTGCAGAAAGTGCATTTAATCATGTAAACGCACTAACTGAAAATAAACCATGAAATTATATAAAATAAAAAAATCAAATATCGATAAAAAGGGTCTTTACGCTACAAAAAATATTAAGGTTGGTACAAGAATAATTCAATATAAGGGAAAAATTATAACGAATAGTGAAGTTGAACGAAACCCCAAATACGATAATGATAAAGATATATACTTATTCGACATTAATAAAAGATATTCGCTAGACGGTGATTACTCTTGGAATGTCGCTAAAAATATAAATCATAGTTGCGATCCGAACTGTGAAGTTGATGGTACAGGTTTCAAAATTTATGTAACTGCCATTAAGGATATTAAAAAGAATGAGGAGCTTACTTATGATTATGGATTTTCATACGACGAAGATTATAAACAGTTCCCTTGTAAGTGTCGCGCAAAAAATTGTTGTGGTTATATAGTTCGATCAGAAAGTCGATGGAGAATAAATAAAAAATTTAGAAAATCCTATAGAATTAATAAATAACTTTTTTAAGAAATAAGCCATATGGTGGTGCGGGTGGAGCACATAAATTTCTTTTTTTAGATAAGGCTACTTCTTTAAACTTCTTCAAATCCCATTTTCCATTGCCTAAATATTTAAGACAACCCACCATTGACCTAACCTGTGTTTGAAGAAATGATCTTGATTTAAATTCAATAAATATTTGATCTTTTTTTTTTAATATCTTTGCTTGTTCTAAAGTTCTTATGGGACTTTTTGCTGAACATGTTGAAGCTCTAAAAGTTGAAAAATCTTTTTTTCCAATGAGGAATTTTGCACCTTTTTTTAGCTCTTCTATATTAATTTTTTTTTTAATGTGCCAACCTCTATTTTTATTTATTATTGGAACACTTCCTCTATTAAAAATTACATATTGGTAAATTCTAAATTTTGCTGAGTATCTGGAATGAAAATTTTTATTTCTTTTTTTAATACTTAATATAGCTATTGATTTTTTATTTAATAAGAAATTTAATCTGTTGAGAAATTTATCTATTTCACAAATTTTATTTTTTGTATCAAAGTGGGCAGACTGTGAAATTGCATGTACCCCAGAGTCCAATCTTCCTTGACCTACTATTAATATTCTTTCTTTCAGAATTTTTGTTATAGAAAATTCAATTGTTTTTTGTACTGATTTTCCTTTTAGTTGTGATTGCCAACCAATATATCCTGTTCCAACATATTCAATAAGAATCTGATATCTAAACATTATTCAGATCTGAGCCTTTTTTAATTGATGATCCAAGTAAGAATTCTCCTGACTTTTGAGCTCTTTTACCTTCTCTTTGAATTTCAATTATTTTTAAGGATTTTTCTTTACATCCTATCTCTAGACTTTCACCTATAACTACTCCAGGTTCTCCACTTGCGTTTCCTAACTCTGCTTTAAGAATTTTATATCTCTCACCTTTATGAGTAAACCAAGCTCCTGGTGTTGGGAATAAACCATTAATTAAAGCCAGAATTTCATCTGCTCTACAATTCCAATTAATTTTTCCTTCAATTTTTTCAATCTTATTAGCGTAGCTTGCTTTTTTATGATCTTGTTCAATAAAATTTGCATTTCCCTCTATTATCTCATCAATTTCACCAAGTATTTTTTCAGATGCTAAAATTGAGAGTTTTTCAGATATTGTCTCTGCGTTATCTGTATTTTTAATATTGATTTCATACTTATTGCATACAGGGCCAGCATCTAATTTATTGTTGATTTTCATTATGCTTATTCCAGTTTTATTATCTAAATTAATAATAGCTCTTTGTATTGGTGCTGCACCTCTCCAGGAGGGGAGGATTGAGGCATGAATATTTATAAAACCTTTTTTTGTCAGCGGTAAAAAATTTTCGGGTAAGATTTTTCCGTAAGCAACCACTATTGCAAGATCAGCATCAAGTTCTTCAAGAAAGTTGTACTCAATTAAATTTCCTTTCAATTTTTCTGGAGTTCTGACATCTATATTTAAAGTTTCAGCCATATTATGCACAGGCGATTTTTGAGTTTTCATTCCTCTATTGGATTTCTTTGGAGGCTGTGTGTAAACCACTGAAACTGGATATCCATTTTGATATAAAGATTTTAATATGGGCACAGAAAAAACTGGCGATCCCATAAACACAATTTTTTTTAACATCTATACTAAAATTCTATCTTTATTTTGTTTAGTTTTTGAAAGTTTTTTTATAATAAGATCTTTTTTTAATTTAGACAAAAAATCTATAATTAATTTTCCATCTAAATGATTTATTTCATGCTGAATACATGTAGATAAAAGACCATCGCATTCCATACTTTTCTTTTTTCCATAGATATCTATATATTCAACCAGACAGGTTTTGGGTCGCTCGATTTCTATGAATGTATTTGGTATGGATAGACAACCTTCTTCGTATTTAGATTTTTGACTACTTATTTTTTTAATTACTGGATTAATAAAACACAATGGATTTTTTTTTTCTTTTTGCAATACATCCATAACAATAATTTTTTTTGGTATACCCACTTGAATAGCTGCTAATCCAATTCCTTTATGATGATACATTGTATCAAATAAATCATTGACTAATTTTTTTTCATCTTGACCAACTTTTTCAATACTCTGAGATTTTTTCCTAAGTATCTCATCAGGAACTATAATCAATTTTTTGACTGTCATGGTATAAACTTTTATACTTTTACTGGAATAACTTGAAGAATAATATCATTTCTAATTTTATCAATATTAAGCTTATTAAGTGTACTTATGATGAAATATAAAGTTTCTGTTCCAAGGTCGTTCAAGTTATCTTCTCCTATAATCTCCACCAATCTAAGCAGTATCATTGCAATTTCGCCATCATTTATCATTACCTCAATATCTGTTGGAATATTTGATTTATTTAATTCAAGTATACTTTCATATTTCTTGGAAATCTGTATTCCATCTGAAATTAAAGATTCAATTAAAATATTATCCTTAGTTGAAAAGTAATATTTTTTATTTTTTTTAATTTTTTTTAGCATTTTTTCCAGTTCTTTTTCAATTTTTTCCTTGGAAGTGTTTCCGCTAAAATAATTTATAAGTTTTGATTGATGCAAAATTTTGTTGTTATATTTAATTTTAAGTTTTTCATTACCTAGTTTTGAAAGCTGTAATTGATAAAATTCGAGATTTTCGGATGAAATTTTATTAACATCAATCGTTTGAATTAGCTTTAAAAGCTCATTATTAAAGGCTTTATTTAATTTATCATCATCAAATTCTTTTTTTAATAATTTTAATAATTGAATTTGTGTATTTGGTTCTTTAGAAACTAAAAATGCTTGGTAAAGAAGTGCCCTTGCTTCATAATTTGGTAAAAGCTTATAAGCATCCAGAACTGAAATAATTTGGTAAATATTAAATTGGAATCTTGTATATAAATCTAATAAATCAGTCTCTTTATAACTCCCGTCATGAGTAGCTTTTTCAAATGATTTTATTTTTTCTCTATCTTCTAAATCAATATCATTCGCTTTTGTTAGTAGGTTATTAGAAGATAAATATTGCCAAATGATTTTTTTGGTATTTTGATTTGGCTCGTAAGAAAATTCTTTTGTTGATAAAAAAGATAAATGGAAATCTAATAAATTTTTTTCAGATATATTTATTTCAGGATATGTCGAGTAACCCATTAAATAATTAAACTTTTTATCAAAAGAAATGTCCTTAAAACCACTTTCTTTAACCAGATCATATTGGAGTTGGGCTATTTCTTTTTGGTCATCATTTATAAGACAGTAAATTTTATACTTTAAAATATAATTATTTGTTGAAAAGTTTTTTATCAAAGAGAATAAATCGCAAGTATTTTCAATTTTTCCAAGTGATAAATTTTTATCCAAGTAATACTTAATAAGCTCACTATTATAATCCTCTTGATCATTCTTAATTATAAATTCTTTGATGAGATCTAAATCATCATTTTTAATTAACCATTTAATTTTAAGATTTATAAATTCATTCACATCTATGTTATTTACTGGGGGAAAAGCATTAGTTAAGATTACTTTTTTATAAATATTTTTTGCATCATTAGACAATTTTTTTTGGTGGATTTTTTTTACAAGTTTAATAATTTTTTCTCCATCAGAAAATTCCCACATGTCCAGATTAAGGTCATTTTCAGCAGGATCATACAAACCTACCAATTTAATTTCTTTAGTATTTATTTTTTTGTCTTGCTGAATATTGATTAGCTCGATGTTGCCCAGACCGATATTTGAATTAGTTTCATTATTCATAGACTCAGAGCTATTTTCTAACTCAACAGTATTTTTTTTTTTAATATTTTCTATATCCCAAATATCAATTGGCTCATTAGAATTTAAATTACTAGAAATAAAAAAATATAACGAAAAAAATATTAAAAAAAAAATTTTATTTGATAACTTTAAAATTTTCATTTGGTATTAATTGTTCAATTTTTTTGTTTGGGGCAGGAAAATTGATCTGATCTAACATAATTAATAATGCAATAAAAAGTAAAAAAATTAAAATAAGTTTAATAATTAATTTAATATAATTATTTGATTTACCAATACTTGTTTTTTTATAAAAATGCATATAACGTTTAATAATTTCAAATTAAGACAAATTTGTGTTTTTTCAAGACTGAAATTATAGTATGAATAAAAACCTAGTATTAATAGGAATGATGGGTTCTGGTAAATCTACGATTGGAAAAGAAATTTCAAAAAAAAGTAGATTAAAATTCAAAGATACAGATAAGTTAATTGAAAACTCTGAAAAAATGAAAATTAGGGATATTTTTGATCAAAAAGGTGAAGAATTTTTCAGATCTATTGAAGAAAAGATTATCCTAAAAACTATCAAATTTCCTGGACAAGTAATTGCTCTTGGGGGTGGTTCGTTTCTTAACAAAAAAATAAGATCTGAAGTTTTAAAAAATTGCATTTCATTTTGGCTCAATTGGAAAAGTGATGTCATTTTAAAAAGAATAGCTAATAGTAAAAAAAGACCAAAGTTAGATTTTTTAAATGATAAAAATATTCTTAAGTTAATTAATTTAAGATCAAAAATATATTTAAGAGCAGATTATAAACTTAATTGTGATAATTTAAATAAGTTTCAAATAACTAAAAAAATTTTAAATATTTATGAAAATAAAGAAAATTTTAATTAATACAACAGATGGAAAATATCCAATATGGATTGGAAAAAATCTAAGTTTCAAGTTAGGAAGCCTTCTTAAAAAAAACGATATTTTTTCAAAAAAAGTACTTTTAATAATAGATAACAGAGTTCCTAAAATAACTGTCCAGAAAATTAAAAAAAAATTAAAAAATAAAATTTATTCAATTTACTTGAATCCTAGTGAAAAAAGTAAATCACAAAAAACTGTAGACAAAATAATAAACATTTTATTAAAAAATAATTTTAATAGAAGTGATTGTTTAATCTCTATAGGCGGTGGTATAATCGGGGATTTATCGGCTTATGCTGCAAGTATATTCAAAAGGGGACTTTTATACATTAATATACCTACCACGTTACTTGCGCAGGTGGACTCTTCTATCGGAGGAAAAACTGGAATTAATTCAAAATATGGAAAAAACCTTATAGGATCTTTTTATCAACCTAAAATGGTAATTTCAGATATTTCTTTTTTGAAATCCTTACCAAAAAGAGAAATTCTTTGTGGTTATGCAGAAATATTTAAACATGCTTTAATTTCTGATCGAAATTTTTTTAATTTTTTGAATAGGAACGTTAGTAAAATTTTAAATTTAAAAAGTAATTATATTGAAAACTCAATATATAAAAGTTGTATTATAAAAAAAAACATAGTCGAAAAAGATTTTAAGGAAAGAGGTTTAAGAAAAATTTTAAATTTTGGTCATACATTTGCACATGCCTATGAAGCATCTATGGGATACTCGTCAAAACTAAATCATGGAGAAGCAGTTATGTTGGGCATATCTAGTGCTGCTAAATTTAGCTTAGATAGTAAAATATTAAACATTAAAGACTATGATTTAATCTCGAGGCATATAAAAATGGTTAATAAAAAATTTGTTTTAAGAAATTTTTTTAGAAAAAATAATATAAAAAAAATTATTAAGTTTATGTCTACAGATAAAAAGAATTCAAATGATAAAATTAATTTAATATTAATTCCAAAAATAGGAAAAGTGAACTATAATTATAAATTTAATCTTAAAAGAATAGAAAAATTTTTCTCAAATTATTTTAATATTATTTGAATAGAATGAATATAATTTTTTAACTCAAACGATAAAATTGAATAAATTTTTTTAGTTGAACTAATTTTGCTCATATTTGAAAGTTCATTAGATTTAATAAAAATTTTGAGATGAAATTTATTTTTTTGAAAATTTTTATGTTTTAAATGTAGATACGTTTTATCTTCAATTAAAATTTCATCAATATTTACTACGTTAGAAATTTTTTTTTTAATTGTGTCACTTAAGTCGTTTATATTCATAAAAATTTATGTATTATTATACCATGAAAACTATATGTGATTGGAATAATTGTTTTGAGGTTGGCGAATATCGAGCACCTACAGAAAAAGATAATTCAAAAAATTATAGGCTTCTTTGTTTAAAACACGTAAAAGAGTTTAATGAAAATTGGAACTATTTTGCAGGAATGACTGACTCCCAAGTAGTAAATTTTTTAAAATCAGATATGACTTGGCATAAAAAAACTCAAAGTTTCAGCTCATCTGATAATTTTTTCAAAGTTCTTTGGAATAACGTTTTAAATGATGGTGAACATAATAAAAATTACAGAGAACAATTTATAAAACAAAATAGAATAACTTTTACTCAAAATGACATTAAAGCCTTTGGAATTTTAGGTGTAAAAGTGGGTTTAAAATGGGATAAAATTCAGGAAAAGTTTAAAAAACTTGTCAAAAAATTTCACCCTGATATTAATTCCGGTGACAAAAGTTTTGAGGAAAAATTAAAAGTAATTACTCTAGCTTACACACAACTTAAAAACACTTATAGGCAAAAAATTGGAAAATAGTTTAAACATTAAACCTGATATTAAAATTTCAGTTAATCAAACATTTGGTATTGATAGCAACATGGAAATAGAGGCTTTTTCAAAAAAAAATGACTATGTTCCTGAATTAGATAAAAATTATATTTTTGATAGAGATACAACTTTAGCAATTTTATCGGGATTTGCCTTTAATAAACGTGTTTTAGTCCAAGGTTATCATGGAACTGGGAAATCAACACATATTGAACAAGTAGCCGCAAGACTGAATTGGCCTTGCGTGAGAATAAATTTGGATAGTCATGTAAGTCGAATTGATTTGATTGGAAAAGATGCAATTACTCTTAAAGATGGAAAACAGATTACAGAATTTAAGGAAGGAATACTGCCTTGGGCAATACAAAACTCTATTGCTTTAGTATTTGATGAATATGATGCCGGGAGACCAGACGTAATGTTTGTGATTCAAAGAGTCTTAGAGGCAGATGGAAATTTTACTTTACTTGATAAAAATAAAGTAATTAAACAAAATAAGTTTTTCAGACTTTTTGCTACAACAAATACTGTTGGTTTGGGCGATACTACTGGACTATATCATGGCACTCAACAAATAAACCAAGGACAAATGGATAGATGGAATATTGTGAGCACATTAAATTATTTGAGTTTAGAAAAAGAAATGGAAATAGTATTAGCAAAAAATAAAAATCTAAATAACAGCAAGGGAAAAGAAAAAATTTCGAATATGATTAAAGTAGCCTCACTTACAAGAAAAGGATTTATTGCAGGTGATATTTCAACTGTTATGAGTCCAAGAACAGTCTTGCACTGGGTAGAAAACTCAGACATTTTCAAGGATGTTGGTTATGCATTCAGAGTTACATTTCTTAATAAATGCGACGAAGTAGAAAAAAATATAATATCTGAGTATTATCAGAGATGTTTTGGAGAAGAGCTACCTGAGTCTATGATAAATATTCAGAGTTAATGAGTAAAGAAAATAATATTAAAGAAAAATTTAAGATTGCATTATTATCAACAGAAAAAGCAATTTCCGATGATTATCCAAAAAAGAGTCAGAAACATAAAAATATCACAAAAGATTTAAATTATTTCGAGATTGACTCTTTAGACACTAGACAAGAATTTGTAAAATATAGAGCAGAAAGTGACTCAAGAGCTTTATTAAAAAAATTTTCTAATGTAAACATTTTCAAAATGAATTATCCAAACAATAGTGCTTGTAAATCTTTGTATGAATTTTCAGAAAAAGTTCGATGTGAATTACTTGGTTCTGAAATGCTCAAAGGAACAAGATTAAATTTTTTGGAAAATTACGAAAATTCATTTTCAAAAATTAAAATTGAGAATATTAAAAGCAAAGAAGATGTGAAAATATCTGAAGCTTTTGAGATTTATATGATTAAAAATTTTTTTAAAGTAAATTTAAATAAAGACTGTGAGAAAATTTTAAGTTTTTGGCATAATGAATTAAAATCTGCGTTTGATAATTATATCCAATTTTTTAAGAATAATTTACAAAATCAAAAAAAATATAATTCAAAAGTATCAGAAATTTTAAGAGATATGGATTTGTTTGAAAATAACGATGAAACACAAAAAAATCATGAGGATAAAGATAATGACGATAGAGAAGATAATAACAAAGAGAATCATGAAAAAAATCCAGAAAAAGATCAAAGTTCTCAAGAAGCATCTGATGACAATAAAGGTATCGATACAGATTATGATTTTACCGAGCATCAACTTCAGGAAAATTTATTAGATAATGACACTGAAAAAGAAAATTCTGAAAATTTATTACAAAAAGTTAAAAATGATAATTCGGATCTAGAATACAAAATTTATACCACTGACTTCGATGAAGTTGCAAAGGCTGAAAGTTTAGAGGGTTTAGACGAAATTATAAAATTAAGAAAAAATTTAGATCAACAATTAGTAAGTTTTCAGGATTTAATCACTAAATTAGCAAATAAACTTCAGAGACAACTTTTAGCAAGCCAAAAAAGAGCTTGGGAATTTGACTTAGAGGAAGGGTTATTAGATACGTCAAAACTCACAAGAGTTATAATGGATCCTTATAGTTCCCTATCATTCAAAAAAGAAAAAGACTATGAATTTAAAGATACAGTTGTGACATTATTAATAGATAACTCTGGATCAATGAGAGGAAGGCCTATAACAATTGCTGCTATATGTGCTGATATTTTATCAAGGACTCTTGAAAGATGTTCAGTAAAAGTCGAAATTTTAGGTTTTACAACAAAAAATTGGAAAGGTGGTCAATCACGAGAAAACTGGAACAAAAATAATAAACCAAAATCACCGGGAAGATTAAACGATCTTAGACACATAATTTATAAAAGTGCTGATACACAGTGGAGGATAAGTAAAAATAATTTAGGTCTTATGTTAAAAGAGGGTTTGCTTAAAGAAAATATAGATGGAGAAGCAATAAACTGGGCTTTTAGTAGATTGAAAAAAAGAAAAGAAGAGAGGAAAATTTTGATGGTTATTTCTGACGGTGCGCCGGTTGATGACTCAACTCTATCTGTAAATTCTGGGGATTTTTTAGAAAAACACTTAAAAAAAACTGTCAAATATATTGAAAATAAAAGTGATATTGAAATACTTGCAATAGGTATCGGTCATGATGTTTCTAGGTATTACTCTAAAGCAATAAAGATAACTGATGTTCAAGAACTAGGAGATGTCATGATTGAACAACTAAGTGGATTATTTGTAAATAAAAAACAACTTCATTGATTAAATTTTTTCTAAGTCTTTATCTTTCCATTCTATCTTAACCTCTGCACCACCTAAATTTACTGAATTTTTAAATTCAATAAATGCAAAATTTTTTTCAAGCAAAGTTTTCCCAATAAATGTACCTAGTCCCAAACCTTTTTTGGAATCGTTTATATTATTAAAAGTTCTAATATAGGGTTCCCCAAGCATTTCACTTTTTATTAAATTTTTTGGAAATCCATTTCCATCATCAATAATTTTAATAATTGTATTTTTTTTAATATTTTCTATCGATATCTCTACTTTATTTTTACTAAACTTATTAGCGTTTCCAATAAAATTTCTTAAACCATAAATAATCTCGGTTGATTTGCTAATATTTATTCTATTTGTAAAATTACTAGTATTTACACTAAATTTTTTTGTACTTATCTCCTCAAAGGATCTAACGATTTCATTAATATAATGACTTAGGTCGAGGTTAGTATTTAAAAATTCGTCGTTAATTTTTGGATTTAAAGAGAGCTTTTTCAATATTTCACTACATCTTTTACTTTGAGATACAAGTAAATCTAAATCTTTTTTAAGTTTTTTGTCTTGATTAAAATCTTTTTGTAATTCTTTTACAGTTAAAAGTATTGTAGACAAAGGGGTACCTAAAGAATGTGCTGCAGCTGCGGCTTGGCCACCTAATGAAACTAATTCATTCTCTTTAGCCATTAATTCTTGAATTTTGTCAAAAGCTTTTTTTCTTGTCCTATTTTGTTCTCCAAATTGTACAGCAAAATAAACTAAAAATAATAAACCAATCAAGATCGATAATGGTATAGCATACAAATAATAGTTCGGTACATGAAAATGAAGCTCAGCTGGATGTGGAAGCTGATAATAAAAAAAAGTAAGTATTAATAAAACTAAAATTGTAAACGAAACTAAAATTATTGAGCTTTTAATTGACAGATAATGAGAAGAAAAAACGGCTGGAATTATTAATAAAAAAATAAATGGATTGGTTATTCCACCTGTAAGAAAAAATAAAATGCCAAGTTGTAAGATGTCATAAACCAGATAAAATAAAGAAACAGAATTGTTAATTCTCTTGTCTTTTGTTTTAAATTGTAAAAATATATTTGTAGTTACACCTAAAGCTATAATCAATAGGCATGGAAGGTAATTAAATTTAAAATTTAGAATAAACTCGACTACAAAAATTGATAAAATTTGCCCTATAAATGCTATCCATCTAAGATTGACATAGGTAGTCTTATTTAAACTGTAAAGTTCTAAATTCTCTGTAAATTTCATTATTAAATATCGAGATTTTGAACATCGATGGCGTTGGAAACAATAAAATCTTTCCTTAAAGAAACATCGTTACCCATTAAAGTATGAATAATGCTTAAATCCTTCTTAATATCTTTTGAGTACTCAACCTTAAGAAGATTTCTAGTATCAGGATTTAAAGTTGTATTCCAAAGTTCCTCAGGATTCATCTCCCCCAATCCTTTGAATCTTTGTATATTTAATTTTGATTTTTCTAAAGTATAATTTTTTTCATATTCTTTTGATCCTTTTTTATATTTTTTCAGTTCTTTTGAGGTCTTATTTATGAAATTATTAAGCTCGCTCTCATCTTTTATATAAATCGCTTTCCCTCCTTTATTTATTTTAAATAGTGGAGGCTGAGCTAAATAGATATGGCCTTTTTCAATAAGTTTATTAAAAGGTTTATTATTAAAAAACGTTAATAGCAAAGCTCTAATATGAGATCCATCCACGTCCGCATCAGTCATAATTATAATTTTCCCATATCTTAGATTTTTCAATTCTATCTCCTCATCTTTGGGATCAAGTCCTAATGCATTTATTAAAGTCATAATTTCATTTGACGATATCATTTTAGATAATGTTTTGGTTCGAATTTCATTTTCTCCTTTTTTTTTATTTCCATTATTATCTACATAGGTATTTAATATTTTTCCTCTAAGCGGCAATACAGCCTGATATTCTCTATTCCTTCCTTGCTTAGCTGAACCTCCTGCGGAGTCACCTTCTACAATAAATAATTCGGTTTGGTCTTGACTTGAATTTTGACAATCTGCAAGTTTACCAGGTAGACCTGTTAATTCTAACGCTCCTTTTCTTCTAACAGTCTCCCTTGCTTTTCTGGCAACATCTCTTGCTTGAGCTGCTTGAATAATTTTTGATAGTATTATTTTTGAAATTGAAGGGTTTTGATCAAACCACAATGATAATTTTTCATTAATTATTGTTTCAACAATATTTCTTACCTCTGATGACACAAGCTTATCTTTAGTTTGGGATGAAAATTTTGGATCTGGAACTTTAATTGATAAAACGCATGTCAAACCTTCTTTAATATCATCACCTGATATAGACAATTTATTTTTCTTTAACAAATTTAAATCACTAGCATATTTATTTATGACTCTTGTCAATGCACTTCTAAAACCTAACAAATGAGTACCACCGTCTTTTTGATAAATATTATTAGTAAATGGATTTACATCTTCATTATAGCCAGTATTCCATTTTAGAGAACACTGTATATTAAGATTATTTTTATTTTCCTCTAAATATATAGGTTTTTTAAATAATTCATTACCATTTTTATTTTTTAGACCTTCTCGTTTTTTATCAAGGTATTCTACAAATTCGATAATTCCACCATCATATTTAAAATCTGATGATTTGTTTTTTTTTGAAGAGTTGTCAACAAGAGTTATTTTTATACCCTTGTTTAGAAAAGCTAATTCTCTTAGTCTTTTTTCTAATACTGAAAAGCTAAATTTTGTTGAGGAAAATATATCCTCGGATGGTGTAAAACTGATTTGTGTACCATTATTACCTTTAACTGTTCCAATATTTTTAAGAGGTGCTTTAGCCTCACCATTTTCAAATTCCATGAAATATTTTTTTCCATCTCTATTTATTGTTAACTTCAAATTTTTTGATAATGCATTTACTACTGAAACACCAACTCCATGAAGACCTCCAGACACTTTATAAGAGTCATGATCAAATTTACCTCCAGCGTGCAATTGTGTCATAATCACTTCTGCAGCAGATTTTTTTTCTCCTTTATGAATATCTACAGGAATACCTCTTCCATCATCTTTAACAGTAACAGATCCATCTGAATTTATACTGACCATAATGTATTTACAATATCCAGCTAAAGCTTCATCGATTGAGTTATCTATCACTTCATAAACCATATGGTGAAGCCCAGTTCCGTCATCAGTATCGCCAATATACATGCCTGGCCTTTTTCTTACCGCTTCCAGCCCCTTAAGCACTTTTATTGAGTCCGCTTGATAATTATATTCTTTATTTTTTTTCATATATTTTTTGAGGAGAAGTATTTATACCATTTTTTATAAATTAAATAAAACTTGTGTGATCATTATGGTTAAATAAGGATGTATTTATGCGGCTTATTTAAGAAAAACCTTTTTTTTTTCTTATAATGAAAATTTTACAAAAATTTAAATTAATTTCACACTAGGCACATGTATTAAAAACTTTCCACCTTGCTTTTTAAATTTTTTTTCCTTTATTAAGATTTCTTTTTTAAAATTCCACGCACCAAGGAAAACAACATCTGCGTCCTTTTTTGAAAGTTTTTTATATTTTTTAATTTTTATTTTACTTCCAGGTAGATATTTATTTATTTTATCTGGTGTTGTGTCCAAAAAATATCTTATATATTTATCGTTTATTTTACAGTAATTTAAAACGGTACAAGATTTAGCTGTTGCACCATATCCAATTATTTTTTTGTTTTCATTTTTCAACTTTTTTAAAACATTTATTAATTCTAATTTTGATTTCTCAACTCTTTTTGAAAAAGATAAGTAAGTTTTAAATCTGTGTAATCCAAATTTTATTTCTTCGGATATTTCTTTTTGCACTTTTTTTTTAATTTTATATTTTTCATTGTCTTTTTTTTTTATAAAATATCTAGTTGACCCACCATGCGTATTTAAGACATTCAAATCAAAAATTTCTAAAT
>CACAYM010000002.1 GCA_902536765.1 uncultured Pelagibacteraceae bacterium | reverse complement strand
CTGGGCTGCTTACGGGTATTTTTTTTAAATATGCGGGAATTCTATTTTTTTTGAATGTTTTAGCATCAATTTTTAATTGAGAAACTAACATTTTATTTTTAATTTTTAAACTTAATTTATTTGATCGATCTATAATGCAAGCAAAACCAATTAATTTAGCTTTAGCTTTTTTTATTAAACTCACACATTCCAAACTGGACTTACCCGTTGTAATTACATCTTCTACAATTAAAACTTTGGCATTTCTTTTTATTTGAAATCCTCTTCTTAAAGTAAATTTTTTATTTACCCTCTCACAAAAGATTGTTTCTTTATTTAAAATTTTTCCTATCTCATAACCAATAACAATTCCACCCACTGCTGGTGATAGTATTAAATCAATTTGTTTAAATTTTTTTTTTATTTTTCTACTTAAAGAATGACAGATTTTTTTAGACAAGTTTGGAAAACTTAATAGTTTTGCGCACTGGATATATCTATCGGAATGTAAACCTGATGATAAAACAAAATGTCCTTCTAAAAGAGCGTTAGTTTTTCTTAAAACCTTTAAAGATTCTTTGGAAGAAAGCATATTTTTTATCTTTTTGTCTTATAATTTTAAAATTATATTCTTTTTGTTTTAACTCACTTATTAGTTTTGTAAAGTTTTTGAGATCTCCAATAATAAGGTTAAATTGAAAATTTATACTTTCTTTAGTTTTTTCTACCATCTCAACACTTGATATATTTAGATTATTTTCTCCAATGAGGGAAGTTACCTCACCTAGTCTCCCAGGCTGATCAGGTAGAGATATCCAAAGCTTAGTGTTGTAAATTTTCTTTTTTGTTAAATTTTCAGCATCACGGTATTGCCAGTATCTTCTTATAGCTGCCCTTGCCTTGCCTGTTTTAGTAGATGTAAGCCAATGAAGAGACGGGGAAACTTTTTTAGAAGTAATTATTTTTATTACATCACCATTTGTTAAGGTAGATTGCAAAGGACTTTCTTTACCATTTATTTCGCATCCAATCGCAGTATCACCAACTTGAGTATGCACTGCATAGGCAAAGTCAATAGGAGTAGCATTTTTTGGTAGTTTAATAACTGATCCTTTGGGTGTAAAACAGAAAACGTTTTCTTGAAACATTTGCAATTTTGTAAATTCATAAAAATCCTCAGGATTTTCATTTCTATCTATTATTTCGACTAAATCTGCTAACCAATCATACTCTTTCCAAGTAAGTGAATTAAATTTTTCTGATGATTTATATTTCCAGTGTGAAGCAATTCCTCTTTGGGCAAATTCATGCATTTGCATTGTTCGTAATTGTATTTCAATTGGTCTTTTGTTTGGTCCTATAATTGCTGTATGTAAAGACTCGTATTTGTTTATTTTAGGTGAAGATATATAATCTTTAAATCTACCTGGTATGCAATTCCATTTACTGTGAAAAATACCAAGAGCCCTATAGCATGATGAAACATCATCTAAAATAATTCTAAAACCAATGATATCTGTTATTTGCTCTAAGGAAATTCTTTTTTGCTGTATCTTACGCCATATTGAAAAAGGCGTTTTCTCCCTTCCATATATTTTAGCAATAAGTTTGTTTTCTTTTAATAAATTTGAAAAATCTTCAGATATAGTATTAAAATTATTAAGATTATTTACTTTTATCTGATCTAATCTATCTTTAATTAACTTTCTTGCATTTGGATTTAAAACTTGAAATGATAAATCCTCTAATTCATCTCTTATCCTATTCATTCCCATTCTATCAGCTAATGGTGCATAAATTTCCATTGTTTCTTTTGCTTTTCTAATTTGTTTTTCTTTTTTTGATACAAACTGTATAGTTCTCATGTTATGTAATCTGTCTGCCAATTTAACTAAAAGAACTCTAATATCTTTTGATGTAGCTAGTATTAACTTTCTAAAATTTTCTGCTTTTGAATCGCTGGCAGCTTGATTTTCGTAAGCTGATATTTTAGTAACACCATCAACTAGATCAGCAACTTCTTTACCGAATTCTTTTTCTATAGTCTTGTAAGTTGCTTGTGTATCCTCAATAGTATCGTGCAATAATCCGGTTGCAATGGTTGCACTATCAAGTTTTAAGTCGGTTAATATATTCGCTACAGCAACAGGATGAATTATATAAGGTGAACCTTCATCTCTTTTTTGTTTTTCATGAGCTTTAAGAGCAAAATCGTACGCTTTACTTAAAGTTTCTGGATTTAGAAATTTATTATAGGATTTTACTTTATTTATTAAGTCGTCAGATTTAAGCATTAATCTTTTATATCATGAAATTATAAAATTTTAATACTTCTTAGACTTGTGGTGGTTAAATTGTTTAATAATTGGGTAATTTTCTTATTATTTTTTGGGTGTTTCCATTTTTTATCAATTTCAAATAACGGAAATAAAACAAAACTCCTATTATGCATCCTCGGGTGGGGTATTTTTAAATCAATATTGCGAAATAGTAAATTTTTTTGTGAATAATCTATTATATCAATATCACAAATTCGTGGAGCATTTTTATAAGATTTTGATCTACCTAAAGATTTTTCAATTTCTTTGACAAATATAAATAATTCACTTGGATTAAAGGTTGTGATGCATTTTAAAACAATGTTTAAAAAATATGGATTTTTTTTATTAGGCCATGAATCTGTTCTATAATAGCTAGAGGACGATATAATTTTAATTTTTTCATTTGAGTTTATCAAATACTTTGACTTCTCTATATTGTGTTGTCTATTACCAAGGTTTGATCCTACAGCTAATACGATATTTTTAGCTTGTTTTACGAACATACCTAGCCCTATCTCTATTCCAGTCTCTTGTTTTTTTTGTTTGTCTTTTATCGTACTGCTTTTTACCTTTGGCAACTGCAATTTCAATTTTTGCTTTACCTTTTTTAAGATATAATTTTGTAGGAATTAAGGTAAAACCTTCTCTATTAACCTTACCGATTAATTTATTAATTTCTTTTTTGTTAAGAAGAAGTTTTCGATCATCCATAGGATTATGATCTAAATGACTTGCCTGCTTATAGGAAGAAATATGAGCATTAATTAAAATTATTTCACCATCTCTTTCGATTGCGTACGCATCAGAGATGTTAACTTTTCCAGATCTAATAGATTTAATTTCAGACCCCTTTAACACTAATCCAGCTTCATAAATATTTTCAAAAAAAAAATTAAAACTTGCTTTACGATTTAGAGAAATTATTTTTAAACCAGGACTGGTCTTCTGTTTCATTAGCTTAATAATTTAGCCGATGAAAGTGCATTTTTGACTTGATCCTCAGTTTCTTTTTTTATTTTAACTAAAGGAAGTCTTATTTCATCACCACATAAACCTAAAAGTTTTGCAGCATATTTAACTGGTGCAGGATTGCTTTCTATAAATAAAGATTTATGAATTGGTTGTAATATTTGATCAATTCTTTCTGCTTCTTTAATTTCATTGTCAGTTTTAGATTTAGAATATTTTTGAAAGTCGGAACATAATTTAGGAGCAATATTTGCTGTAACAGAAATAATACCAACCCCTCCTCTTCTATTAAATTCAAGTGCAAATCCGTCTTCTCCAGTTAATTGAATAAAATCTGGCCCTAGCTTCTTAAGAGTTGCTTCAATTCTACTTGGATCACCAGTTGCATCCTTTACACCAGCAATATTTTTTAATTCAAATAGCCTAGCCATTGTATCAACCGACATATCAATGACACATCTACTTGGAATGTTATAAATTATAATTGGTAAACTTGTATTATCATTTATGGCTTTGTAGTGTTGATATAAACCTTCTTGGGTTGGTTTATTATAATATGGAGTTACTATTAGAGCAGCATTGGCTCCAACTTTTTCTGCATGCTTTGTTAGTGAAATTGCTTCTTCTGTTGAATTAGATCCGGTACCTGCAATAACAGGTATTTTTCCATTACTTTCTTTTATACAAAGTTCTATTACTTGTTCGTGTTCTTCGTGATTTAATGTTGGAGACTCACCTGTGGTACCTGCTGGTACAAGTCCATGAGTTCCATTTTCAAGATGAAAATGAATAAGTTTAACATAGGCATCTTTATCAAGCTTATTATCCTTAAATGGTGTGATTAATGCAACATTTGAACCTTTGAACATAAATACTTATAGCATATATATCGTATAAATAGATACGAAATTATGAAAAAATTTTATTTTTTACTTTTAACATCAATATTATTTTTAACTGTAACAAAACAAGTTTTTTCAGATGAAAAAAATATAATTCCAAAGAAAAAACCTATTTTAGTTCCTGAAATAAAAGAAAAAAAAGTATCAAAAAATATTTTATTACCTCTTAAAAAACCTGTCAAAAAAGACAAAAAGGAAACTAAAAAAGTGGAAGTTGTAAAAGAGATAAAAACAACAACCAAATTGGGTATAATTGTACCAAAAAATAAGCCTAAAATTGTATCAAAAAAAATCAAAACAGCTGAAGTTAAATCAAAATATTTTTCTAAGAAAAAATTTAGACTTGCACAAAAGTCAATAGAAGCTTTTGAGAAAGGAAGATGGACTGAGGCTTTATCGTTGGCAAAAAAATCAAAAGATAAAAGTATTTATAATTTTGTTCAATGGAGACATTTATTGACTAGAGGAAATAAGGCAAGTTACTATGATTACCAACAATTTATTTTAGATAACCCAGATTACCCACGAATAGGAAGAATAAAGTATTTATCTGAGCATAAATTATCAACTGAAAAAATTTCACCAAAGAAAATTATATCATTATTTGAGAATGAAGATCCTTTGAGTGGATACGGTGAAATGATTTATGGAGAAAGTTTAATTTCTCAAGGTAGATACGATGACGGTGTTAAATTAATTAAAAAAGGTTGGATTACCGCAAAACTAAGCAAAAGCGATTTAAGATATTTTAGAAAAAAGTATAAAAAATATCTTAATAAACAAGATTATATTAAGAGAGCTGATTATCTTGCATGGGAAAATAAATATTGGGATTTACAGAGAATGTTACGATATCTTCCTAAAGACGAGCAACTATTATATACAGCACGACAATTATTAATGAGCAGATCCTATGGTGTAGATAATGCTATTTCTAAAGTACCACAAAGATATAAGAATGACCCTGGATTAAATTACGATAGACTTAAATGGAGAAGAAAAAGAGGAAGGGTGGACTCATCTTTAGAAATATTATTAAAAGTAAAAAATAATAAAGATTACTTAGTTAGGCCCGATAAATGGTGGGTTGAAAGAGAAATTATATCTAGATCATTAATTTATAAAAAAAAATATGAATTAGCATATAAAATTTCTAGCAATCACGCACTTTCAGAGGGACCGGAATTTGCAGCTGCAGAATGGATGAGTGGTTGGATTGCACTAAGTTTTTTAAATGATCCAATATTAGCAATTGAGCACTTTGAAAATTTTTATAACTCTGTGGGTTATCCTATTAGTCTTTCTAGAGGAGCTTTTTGGCTTGGCAGATCATACGAACAAATTGGAAATGCTAAACTTATGGAAAAATGGTATCAAGAATCTGCAAAATTTCCAACAACTTATTATGGACAACTTTCATTTATGAAAGTCTATCCAGATAAAAAGTATGAACTTAATATGGATGAAAATTTTGATAAAGATTATAAAAAAAAATTTTTTGATAAAGATTTAGTAAAAATTGTATATCTTCTTGATGAATTAAATAAGTCAAAATATACTAAATTTATATTACGTGATTTAGCAAATGATAATTTGGAGAAAGGAAGTGAAATATTCGCTGCTGAACTAGCAACAAATATTTCTCGTTATGATTTTGCAATTCAAATTGCTAAACTAGCTTCGTATGAAAAAAGGTTTATAAATAATTATAATTATCCAATCATAAGTACACCAAAATTGATTAATGGAAGAAAAATTCCTGACAGTGCATTTATATTATCAATAATTCGGCAAGAAAGTGAATTTGATATATCAGCAAACAGTTCAGCTGGCGCAAGAGGTTTAATGCAATTAATGACCTACACAGCAAAAGTGGTTGCAAAACAAGCTAAACTTCCTTATTCAAAATCTAGATTAACTACCGATCCCGAATATAATATTAATTTAGGTTCCCATTACATAGCGGGGCTTATACTAGAATATGAAGGTTCCTATCCATTTGCTATAGCAGCATACAACGCAGGTCCAAAGAGAGTTAAGTATTGGAAAAGAATAAATAAAAATCCTCAGAAAAAACAAATCGATTATGTCGACTGGATAGAATTGATAAAATTTAAAGAAACAAGAAATTACGTCCAGAGAGTTCTAGAAAATTATAATGTGTACAATTACATAGTTCAGAAGAAACCAGTCGAAATTATTGATTTTTTCAAGAATAAACCACTTTATTAATGGCGGAAGGAGAGGGATTCGAACCCTCGGTACACCTTTTCAAGCGTACGGCGGTTTAGCAAACCGCTGGTTTAAACCAGCTCACCCATCCTTCCATATTACCCTGTGTAACTTGAAATCATTGAATATTCAATATTAATCAAGTAATTTCATCAAAAATGAAAAACAAATATTCTATATTTTCGCTAATTAGAAATGCTTTTAGCAGCCACGAAAATTGGCAAAGAGCATGGCGTGATCCTGAACCAAAAAAAGAATATGATGCGATAATCGTAGGTGGTGGAGGACATGGATTGGCAACAGCATATTACTTGGCAAAAAAACACAAAATGACAAATATAGCTGTTGTTGAAAAAGGTTGGATTGGCGGTGGAAATACGGGAAGAAATACAACTATTATAAGATCAAATTATTTATGGGATGCTAGTGCGGGATTATACGACCACGCACTTAAAATTTGGGAAGGTTTATCTCAAGAACTAAATTATAACGTAATGTTCAGTCAAAGGGGTGTTATGAATTTAGCTCATAACCTTCAAGATGTTCGTGATCTTAAAAGAAGAACTCATGCAAATAGATTAAATGGCATAGATGCTATTTGGTTAAATACTGATGAAGTAAAAAAATTCTGTCCAATCATAAATACCTCACCTGATATTAGGTATCCAGTTTTAGGTGGTACATTACAAAAAAGAGCTGGTACAGCACGTCATGATGCAGTTGCTTGGGGATACGCTAGAGGAGCGGATCAGCTTGGTGTAGATATAATTCAGAATTGTGAAGTTAAAGGAATTAAAAGAGATGGTGATCAAGTCATTGGTATTGATACATCCAAAGGATACATCAAATCTAAAAAAATTGGAGTAGTTGCTGCAGGTCATTCAAGTGTACTAGCAAACATGGCCGGGTTAAAATTACCACTAGAAAGTAAACCACTTCAAGCTTTAGTTTCAGAGCCAGTTAAACCAATTATTGATACAGTTGTAATGTCAAATGCTGTTCATGCTTATGTTAGTCAATCTGATAAAGGTGAATTGGTTATTGGTGCTGGAACAGACTCATATGTATCTTATACTCAAAAAGGAAGTCATAATATTGTTGAGGAGACTTTAAGAGCAATATTAGAACTGTATCCAATTTTTAGTAGAATGAAAATGCTAAGGCAATGGGGAGGTATAGTTGATATATGTCCTGATGCAAGCCCGATAATAAGTAAAACACAAGTCAAAGGTCTTTATTTCAATTGTGGTTGGGGTACCGGTGGTTTTAAAGCAACACCAGGCTCTGGCGATCTTTTTGCACATACTATCGCAAATGATGAACCTCATAAATTAAATGCAGCATTTAATATAAATAGATTTGTAAGTGGTGATCTTGTAGACGAACATGGAGCAGCTGCGGTTGCACACTAAAGATGTTTATAATTAATTGCCCTTATTGTGGAGAAAGAGATCAAACAGAATTTTCTTCAGGTGGAGAAGCACATATTGTAAGACCTAAACAACCTACAGAACTAAGTGACGATGAATGGGCTGAATTTTTATTCATGAGAAAAAATATTAAAGGAATTCAATTTGAAAGATGGAATCACAGTCATGGCTGTAGAAAATGGTTTAATGTGGTTAGAGATACTTCTAATGACAAAATTCATGCTGTTTATAAAATGGGTGAAAAACCTCCGGTAAATAAATAATGACACAAGAATTAAGAATAAATAATAAAAAATTCATTGATCAAACAAATAGATTATCTTTTAAATTTAATGGTGAAAAGTTATATGGTTACAAAGGTGATACCTTAGCATCTGCATTATTGGCAAATAATATACATTTGGTTGGTAGAAGTTTCAAATATCATAGACCTAGAGGAATAATGACATGTGGATCTGAAGAGCCAAATGCAATTGTTCAAATTGGAAATGATCCATCTCTTACAGACCCAAACGTTAGAGCTACTGAAATAGAACTTTACGAGGGTTTAGAAGCGTTCAGTCAAAATTGTTGGCCTAATGTAAAATTTGACATTGGTGGAATAAACAATCTTTTGTCCCCTCTTCTTCCAGCTGGATTTTATTATAAAACATTTATGTGGCCTGCCAGTTTTTGGGAAAAATACGAGTTCTTTATTCGTCATTCTGCAGGACTGGGTAAATCACCAACAAAACCTGATCCAGATATATACGATCATAAGTATTATCATTGTGATGTCTTAGTTGTTGGTGGAGGTATTTCAGGCATAATGGCTGCAAAATTGTCAGCTGGAAATAATAATGAAACCTTACTACTCGACGATAAAAATATTTTAGGTGGTACAACTATTTATCAAAATAATGATTGTTTTACGATTGACGACAACCATACAAATTATTGGTTAGAAAAAGAAATTAAGAACATTAAAAAAATTAAAAATTTAACCATTAAAACAAGAACAAGCTTAGCAGCTTATCATGGATATAATTATCTATTGGCTAAGGAAAATATAACTGATCATTTAAGCCCGGATGAAAGAAAAGGTAAAATAAGACAAAGACTTTGGAAGATAAGGGCTAAAAAAGTTATTATTGCAACAGGAGCTATAGAAAGACCATTAATTTTTAATAACAATGACAGACCTGGTATTATGCTTTCATCTGCAATAAAGAAATTTATTGATTTTTATGGTGTAAAAACAGGAAAAGAAATCTCATTATTTACTAATAATGATAGTGCTTATGAAACTGCAATTTCGTTAAAGAAAAGTGGAGTAAATATTGTATCTATTATTGATATTAGAGATGAATCATCCTCTAAAATAGTTAAGGAGGTTGAGAAACATAATATAAAAATTTATTGGAAACATACAATTGTAAATACTGAAGGTTATAGAAGAATTAGTTTTATAGAAATTATGCAGCTATCAGATGATGGGTCTGGTGTAATAGGAAAAAAAATTAAATTAAAAACCGATTGCTTAGGGATTTCAGGTGGTTGGACGCCAATGGTCCATTTATTCACACAGTCTGGAGGGAAATTAAAATTTAGATCAGATGATAATGTTTTTTTACCAGACAAGAATAAGACTCCATCGGATCAAATAAGTATAGGGTCGTGTAATGGGGATTTTGATATTAAAGATATAATTCTAAACTCTAATAAATATGTTAAAACATTTTTAGGTATAGAAAACTCACCTTATGATAATATTAAAGTTGAGTCATCAAAAGAGGAAAAGAAAAAAAATATTTGGTTGCTACCTTCAGATAAACCGATCGGAAAAACAAAACCCTTTTTAGATTTTCAAAACGATTCTACTGCAAAAGATGTCAAACTTGCATTACGTGAAGGATTTAAATCTATTGAACATGTAAAAAGATATACAACAACTGGAATGGGCACTGATCAAGGAAAATTATCTAATATGCATGCATTAGGTATTATAGCAGAAACAACTGGAACAAATATGGGTGAGCTAGGAACAACAACTTTTAGACCTCCCTACACTCCTCTTACTTTCGGTGCAATTGTTGGAAGAAATGTTGGAGAATTTTTTGATCATACAAGAAAAACTGCAATGCATAATTGGCATGTTCAAAATAAAGCTCAATTTGAAAATGTAGGTCAATGGAAAAGAGCCTGGTATTATCCAAAAAATGGTGAGTCAATGTATGATGCAGTTCAAAGAGAAAGCAAAGCTGCTAGAGAAAGTGTTGGTATATTAGATGCTTCAACTCTTGGGAAGATTGATATCCAAGGAACCGATGCATCAGAATTTTTAAATCGTGTATATACAAATGCTTGGTCAAAGTTAGCAATAGGCAAATGTAGATATGGTTTAATGCTAAATGAAGATGGAATGGTTTATGATGACGGAGTAACTACAAGATTAGGAGAAAATCACTATATAATGACGACTACAACTGGTGGTGCAGCAAATGTACTTTCTAAACTAGAAGATTATCTTCAAACAGAGTGGCCTGAGCTAGATGTTTATTTAACAACAGTTACTGATCATTTTTCAACAATAAGTATCTGTGGACCTAACTCAAAAAAAATATTGAGTAAAGTCATACCAGATCTAGATATATCAGATCAGAACTTTCCTCATATGTCTTTCAAAAATTCTAAAATAAATGGAATTAAATGTAGGGTGATGCGAATTAGTTTCACAGGTGAACATAGTTATGAAATTAATATACAATCAAATTACGCTAAAAATGTTTGGGAAATGTGTATGAATGCTGGCAAAGATTATAATATAACTCCTTACGGTACTGAAACTATGCACCTATTAAGAGCGGAAAAAGGATTTATAATTACTGGTCAAGATACGGATGGAACAATGACACCATCAGATTTACAAATGGATTGGATTATCGGTAAGAAAAAATTTGATTTTATTGGTAAAAGATCGCTTTATAGAAGTGATACAATAAGAGATGATAGAAAACAATTAGTAGGTCTTTTAACTGATGATCCTA
This sequence comes from uncultured Pelagibacteraceae bacterium, assembly GCA_902536765.1. GTDB lineage: Bacteria > Pseudomonadota > Alphaproteobacteria > Pelagibacterales > Pelagibacteraceae > Pelagibacter. The sequence goes on along the minus strand of CACAYM010000002.1, from coordinate 201,310 downwards.
AGGAGATTTTAGAGGAAGGTGCACAAATTGTTGAAAAATTAGATCAAAAGCCTGTCGAGATGTTAGGGCATGTGACATCGAGCTATTTTAGCCCAAATTTAAATAAATCAATTGCTTTAGCAGTGATGAAGAGTGGAAAAAAACTAAAAGGTAAAAAATTTTTTGTACCAATGGAAAATAAAAATATTAATGTAACTGTTACTGATACAGTTTTTTTTGATAAGGAAAATAAAAGATTAAATGCTTAATTTTGAAACTACATTGCAAGTTAGTAAATCATATGGAGATCTAACTTTATCTGAGGTGGAACCTATTTTAAAAATTAACCTAAGAAGTAACAAAAGAGAATTTTCAACTAAAATAGGCAAACTTCTTTCAATCATACCACCTATAGAAGCAAATACCTCATCTAGTAATGAGGATTATTCTATTTTGTGGTTGAGCCCTGATGAGTGGTTAATTTATTCAAATAACAAAATCTCATATGAACAACAAAATTTATTGGAAGAAAATTTATTTAAAAATATATCTAATATAAATCAAGGCTCAGTTACTAATGTTACAGATCATTGGGTAATGATCAATCTTAAAGGTTCTAAAATTTATGATTTATTATCAAAATCTTCACCATATGATTTTAAAAACTTTAAAATGAAAAAAGGTTCTGTAGCTCAAACTTTATTAAATCATACCGATGTTATTTTACATAACACAGACGATAATAATTTAAATTTATTTGTGAGAAGGTCTTTTTCTGAAGATTTATGGCTGTGGATTAACGACAGCGCTCGTTTTCTCTAATCTTAATTTTAAATATAATATTAAAATACTTAAATAAATTAATGAAAAAATCCAATTTACTCCTGCCCAGAGCCAAAAAAAGGTTTCAAAACTTGCATTTATATATCTTGCAAAAAGAAATACCATTATTGGATTAAAGCCATTTCTAAATAAATTTGAAATCATTGCATTTTCCGATTTCTTTATTGCCATAAATAAACCGTTTGAGAGAAAAAATATTGGGTATGCAGGTAAAATAAATGCACAAATTTTTAAGTATTTAGAACCAAACTCGATAACAACTGGATCACTAGAAAAAAAACTTATTATAAGATCTGACAATATGTACAAAAATATTCCAGATACAATCATAATAAGAAATGAATATTTTACAGAGGTAAAATATGTTTCTTTAACTCTATCGAAATTTTTAGCACCAAAATTTTGAGAAATGATAGAGATAATTGCTGTATTAATACCTAATATTGGAAGTAATACTACTTGCTCAATTCTTGTACCTGCTCCGTAACCAGCTACTGCATATTCACCAGATTGACCAATATAAGCAAGAACAATTGCTGCTGTTATAGAGTATGCAAATATTGAAACTACAATAGGCATTGATGTAAAGAAAATATTGATGAAATAGAATAATTTTGGAATAAGAAATTTATTAGTAATTTCTTTAATTATAGGATTTTTTAAAATTTTAAATAAAATTATAAAAAAAGCTACTGACTGAGAAAATATAGTAGATATTGCTATTCCTTTAACACCTAAAGCTGGAAAGAACAAAAGACCAAATATTAAAATTGGGTTCAATATCAAATTTATAAAGAATGATAAAATTAATACATTTCTGTAGGTTTTTGTATCTCCTTCAGCGTGTAACAATGAATTTAAAGCTACAACTAAAATAAATAATATCGATCCCGAAAAAATTATATCTGTATATTTAAGACCTAGTTCAGTAACTTCTTTAGTTGTTACCATTAAGGAAAAAATTTTATCGGAAAAATTTAAACCTATTAGTGTAATTACAACTGATATTAAGACTCCAAAATAAATGATGTGCGTGAAATAATTTAATATATTTTCTTTATTCTTTTCACCAATACTATTTCCTATCAAGGAGGTTCCTGCTACAGTAACTCCTATGGAGGTTGCTACAATAATAAAGTATATTGGAAATGATTTACTTAATGCCGCTAATGCCTCGGGTGATATTTTTCCAGCATAAAAAGTATCAACAATATTATACAGGGTTTGAAATAACATCCCCACCATAGCAGGTAGTGCTAATTTACGAACTAAGTGAGGAATGTTGTCCTTTAGTAAATTCATTTCAAGCTTCTCTTTGGAAAAAGTACTTTTTTCCATGTTTTTTTGCTGTTAATATCTGCTTTTGTCTCATTCTAAATCTCTGTTTTTGTGAATTTGTTAACTTATTATGACAATTTGGACAACTAACACCTTGCTCATAAAAGTTAGATTTTCTCTCAGAAGGTTTGATTGGATTTCTACAGCCTGGACATATTTTTAAATTTCCAGGCTTCAATCCATGTTTAATTGATACACGATTATCAAATACGAAGCAGTCCCCACTCCATAAACTATCCTTTTTCTTAACATTATCTAAATAATTTATTATTCCACCTTTTAATTGGTAAACATTTTTAAAACCTTTTTTTTTTAAATAAGCACTAGCCTTTTCACATCTTATACCACCCGTACAAAACATACCTATGTTTTGATTTTTTTTTAAAGTTTTAAAATATCGTGGAAAATCTCTAAAATTATTCAATTCTGGATTAATAGATCCTTTAAATGTTCCAACTTTAAATTCAAAATTTTTTCTAGTATCAATTAGAACAGTTTCTTTTTTTGATATAAAGTTATTCCAATCTTTAGGTTCTATCTTGTTTTTTGTAATAATTTTATTTAATTTCATTCCTATTGGAACAACTTCTTTTTTAATTTTAATTTTGCATTTTTTAAAAGCTTGATACTTATAATAGGATATATTTTCATTATCTAACTTTCTGATATTTAGTAAATTTAAAATCTTATTCTTGACTTTTTTGTATTTAGTAGGCTTGAAACTAATTGTGCCATTTATGCCTTCAATAGAAATTATAATGATACCCCTAACCTGTTCCTCCTCAATGAAATTTTTGAGATTTTTTTTTAATAATTTTATATTTTTAATCTTTTTAAAGTTATAGAAACCAAATATCTTATACATCATAATTTCCTACATATAGACAAACCGTCACCAATAGGAAGGATTAGAGACTCAACTTTATTATTTTTTTTTATGTATGAATTGAATTCCCTTATCTTTACCGTAAGCCTGTCATTCTTATCTTCATTGGCTACATCCCCATACCATAATACATTATCTGTAATTATAATTCCTGAGTTATTAGTAATTTTTATAGATTTTTCAAAATAATCTATATAATTCTCTTTATCAGCATCAATAAATACCATATCAAAATATTTATTTGAATTTACTAAATCTTCTAAACTTTTCTTAGCATTATTTACTAATAAATTAATTTTTTTACTAAGATTAGCTTTGTCAAAAAATGATCTTGCTGTTTTAGAGGTTTCCTCGTTCTTATCTAAAGCCGTGATCAAAGTATCATCATTTGATGCCAAGGCCATAGTTAAAGTACTTAACCCTGTAAATGTACCAATTTCCAAAATATTTTTTGGATTAGTGATTTTAATAATAAAGTGTAAGAAATGACATTGGCTAACTGATATTTGCATTTTTTTAATTTCACCAAGTTTTTCATTATATTTTATGATCTCTTTTTGAACTGGGTGTAAATCTATTGAATTATTATTAATATAATTTTCAATTTGACTGTTTAACTGAAGATTTGAACCCATTTTAGTTCAATTTTTTTTTTAGTATTTCATTAACTAATTGTGGATTTGCTTTTCCACCAGAGCTTTTCATAACCTGGCCAACAAAAAAGCCAAATAATTTATCTTTTCCAGATTTGTACAACTCAACATTTTTTGGATTTTCAGATATTATTTTATCTATAATTTTTTCTAATTCTTTTGGATCGCTTTGTTGTTTTAGACCTTTTTCTTCAACAATTTTTTCTGGATCCTTATCTCCATCAGACATTAATTCAAAAATTGTTTTTGCGATTTTTCCTGAAATTGTACCCTTTTTGATGAGATTTATTAATTTTGATAAATTTTTAGATGAAATAGGACTTTCAGTAATTTCTAAATTTTTTTCATTTAATAATGCAAATAATTCACCTGTAATCCAATTTGTAGCGAGTTTTACATCAGAATTTTTTGATACTTCCTCAAAATATTTTGATGTATCTATATCAGATACCAAAATATTAGCCTCATAAGGTGATAGCTTAAACTTTTCTATAAATCTTTTCTTTTTTTCATCTGGTAATTCTGGAATATTTTTTTTAATATCGTTAATAAAATTTTCATCTAACTCCAAAGGAAGCAAATCTGGATCTGGAAAGTATCTATAGTCGTGAGCATCTTCTTTAGATCTCATAGATCTAGTTTCATTTTTTTTTGTATCAAATAATCTGGTTTCTTGATCAATAGAACCACCTTCTTCTATAACATTAACTTGTCTATTTGCTTCATAATCAATGGCCATTTGCATAAATTTAATTGAGTTAACATTCTTTATTTCACATCTTGTTCCAAGTTCCTTACTACCCTTTTTTCTTACTGAAACATTCACATCAGCTCTTAATGATCCCTCTTGCATATTACCATCACATGTACCTAAATATCTCATTATAGATCTTAGTTTTTTTATATATGAATTTACTTCATCTAATGATCTTAAATCGGGTTTACTTACGATTTCCATCAATGCAACCCCTGATCTGTTTAAGTCAACTAATGTATTATTTGGATCTATATCATGAATGCTTTTACCGGCATCTTGCTCAAGATGTAATCTTTCAATTCCAATTTTTTTTTCACCATTTGGTAAATCTAATGTGACTGTTCCTTCTCCCACAATAGGATTTTTGTATTGTGATATTTGATATCCCTGAGGTAAATCGGCATAAAAATAATTCTTCCTATCAAAAATTGATTTTTTATTTATTTTGGCATTAAGTCCTATACCTGTTTTAATTGCTTGTTTAATGCAAAACTCATTTATAACAGGTAACATTCCAGGAAAAGCAGCATCTACTAAACTTACTTGTGTATTTGGTTCTGAACCAAATTTCGTTGGAGAAGTTGAAAATAACTTAGACTCAGACAATACTTGAGCATGTACCTCAAGACCAATAACTACTTCATATTCATTAGTGTTTCTTTTAATTAAATATTCTTTATTTTCCTTACTCAATTTATCCACCAATCATTAATATTATTTTTAAAATTAATATTTTTTTCAATTGAATAAGCTATATTAAGAATATTTTGTTCATCAAAAGCTTTGCCTATCACTTGAAGCCCTAAAGGGTAACCTGATTTATCATGACCAGCCGGTATAGATATAGCTGGTAAGCCTGCTAAATTAATTGGCACCGTAAATATATCATTTAAGTACATTGATACAGGATCATTTGTTTTTTCACCAATCTTAAAAGCTGAGCTCGGGGTTGACGGTGTTAATATAGCATCAACCTTTTTATAGGCCTCATCAAAATCATTTTTAATTAATCTTCTTACTTTTTGTGCTTTTAAATAATATGCATCATAATAACCAGAAGATAGAACATATGTTCCAATCATTATTCGTCTCTTTACTTCATCACCAAATCCTTCAGATCTAGTCTTTTCATACATATCAATAAGATTTTCTCCCTTTGATCTAAACCCATACTTTACACCATCGTATCTAGCTAAATTTGATGAAGCTTCTGCAGGAGCTACTATGTAATAGGCCGGTAAGGCATAATTAGTGTTGGGTAAATTAATTTCAATTATTTCGCCTCCATTGTTCTCGATTATTTTCATACCTTTTTTCCAGAGTTCGTCTATTTCTTTAGGCATTCCATCAACTCTATATTGCTTAGGTATTCCTATTTTTTTTCCTTTAATATTTTCATTAAGATCTTTTAGATATTGACCTCTTTTAAAATCAACAGATGTAGAATCTTTATTGTCATAAGAACTAATAACTTCTAGCATCAAAGCACAGTCCTTTACATTTTGAGTCATTGGACCTGCCTGATCTAAAGAGGATGCAAAAGCCACAATACCATACCTTGAGCAGCTTCCATATGTTGGTTTTAGTCCAACTGTACCTGTGAAAGAGGCTGGTTGTCTAATTGAACCACCCGTGTCTGTTCCTATTGTAGCAGGTGTTAACTTTGCAGCAAGAGCTGAAGATGAACCACCAGATGAACCTCCTGGAACTAAATTTTCAGATATAGGATTTTGTACATTTCCAAAAAAACTAGTTTCATTAGACGATCCCATTGCAAATTCATCACAATTCAATTTTCCAATGATAATGCCCCCTTCATTTAAAATATTTTTGGTAACAGTAGATTCATATGTTGGAATGAAATTTTCTAAAATTTTACTACCAGCAGTAGTTCGAATATTTTTGGTGCAAAAAAGATCTTTTACTGCTAAAGGAATACCAGGTAATTTTTTATTAAAATCTGGTTTTTCATCAAATTGTTTTGCTTTTTGTAATGCATTTTCAAAATTTTCTGTAATATAAGAATTTAGTTTTTTTGATTTTTGTGACCTATCAATAAATGATTTAGTAACTTCTTGAGATGAAATTTCTTTTTTTTTTATTTTTTCAACTAACTCAAATAGTTTTAAATCAATTATATTAGACATTATTCAACAACCTTTGGGACTACAAAAAAATCTTTATTATCTTCAGGTGAGTTTTTAAGTATATCTTCTCTTATATTTTTTGATTCAATTTCATCTTTTCTTAGTTTTAAATTTGTTTCAGCAATTGATGTGAGTGGTTCAATTTTTTCTGTATCTAGTTCTTCTAGTTTTTCGATAAATTTAAATATTGAATTTAAATCATCACTTAATTTTTTAGCTTTATTATCATCTATCGATATTCTGGACAATTTAGAGATATGCTTTACTGTTTTAAGATCTATAGTCATATGATAAGAATATTGAAAACTATCATTTAATCTGAAAATTACAATATGATCACAATCGATGCCCTAAAAGATAAATTAGATAATAATTCAAGATTATTAGGTTTAGACCTAGGATCTAAAAGAATTGGTGTTTCTGTCTGTGATGATAGGAGGAAAATTGCCACTCCTTATAAGACTATTCAATTTACCAACATAGAAAATTTATCTACTGAACTTACTAATATAATAAAAGAAAATAACATTTCAGTTATAATTGTTGGAAATCCGTTAAATATGGACGGGTCATTTGGTAAAAGTGCACAATCAATCAGAGATAAAGCTAAAATTATTGAAGAAAAAACTGCTATTCCAGTTTGTTTGTGGGATGAAAGACTATCGACATCAGGCGCTTATAGTTTATCGAGTAATCTAGACATTAAATTTTCTCAAAAAAAAAAGAAAATCGACGAAAAAGCGGCTACATTTATACTTCAAGGAGCTATTGATTATTTAAATAATTAAACCCTTGCCTTACTGGCATTTAAAGTTTATAGAGTTGGTTTTAATGGCAATTAATAAAAAAGCTATTAAAATTTCAAAAAAACACCTTCTCGGAATACAAGCCCTTTCTATTTCTGATATAAATTTAATTTTAGAAGAAGCTAAATCATTCATAACTTTAAATAAGAGTAAAAATAAAAAAATTGATATTTTAAGAGGTAAAACTCAAATTAATCTCTTTTTTGAACCATCAACAAGAACGCAAAGCTCTTTTGAGTTAGCAGGTAAGAGATTAGGCGCAGATGTAATGTCAATGAATATTGTAAATTCAGCAATTAAAAAAGGTGAAACTTTAATTGATACTGCAATGACATTAAATGCGATGCATCCAGATATAATCGTTATCAGACATCAGGATTCGGGAGCATGTAATCTACTTTCACAAAAAGTAAATTGCGCTGTATTAAATGCTGGAGATGGAAGAAGAGAACATCCAACTCAAGCTTTATTAGATGCATTAACAATAATAGATAGAAAGAAAAAAATTAGTGGATTAAAAATTGCAATTTGCGGTGATATTCTCCATTCAAGAGTAGCAAGATCAAATATTTATTTACTAAATATGCTAGGTGCTGAATTAAATATTGTTGCACCATCAAATTTAATGCCAAAGGATATTGAAAAATTAGGAATAAACAAATTTACTAATATGAAAGCTGGTGTCAAAGATTGTGATATTGTCATGATGTTAAGATTACAAAATGAAAGAATGACAAGCTCATTTTTATCATCAAACAGAGAGTATTATGAGTATTACGGCCTTACACCAGATAAACTTAAATTAGCAAAAGATGATGCCCTAATAATGCATCCTGGACCTATGAATAGAGGTATCGAGATAGATACAAAACTAGCTGATGATATTAACAAAAGTGTTATTAAGGAACAAGTTGAACTTGGGGTAGCTGTACGAATGGCTTGCTTAAAAATTTTTGGACAACAATGAAGAAAAAGTTTTTTTTAAATGCAAATATAATAGATCCTTATAATGCAATTGATGAAGTTGGAGGATTGATAGTAAATGAAGAAGGTAAAATCGAAGCCGTTGGAAAAAAAGTAAATAAAAATAATATTCCATCTAGAGAAAAATTTATTGATTTAAATGGTAGATATATATTCCCAGGACTAGTAGATATGAGAGTATTTGTGGGTGAGCCTGGTTTTGAATATAAAGAGAATTTTAAAACCTTAAGTAATGCTGCTCTATCTGGAGGTGTAACATCAGTTGTTACAATGCCAAACACATCACCAGTTATAGATAATGTATCTATTGTGGACTTTTTAAAACGTAGAGGTCGAGATAAATCCAAGATAAATATTTATCCCTCTGCATCACTGACTAAAAATTTAGAAAGTACGAATATGACTGAATTTGGACTTTTAAAAAAGAAAGGAATTATTGCATTTACAGACGGTATTCAAACAATTCAAAATACTCGATTAATGTCCAGAATTATGAGATCAGCTTATGATCTTGATTGCTTAGTAATGCAACATGCAGAAGATTTTGAATTATCTAAAAATGGAAGTGTAAACGATGGCATAGTTGCAACTCGTTTAGGTTTACAAGGTATACCTGATTTGGCGGAGAGAATAATTATTGAGAGAGACTTAACCTTATTAGAAGATTTTAATTGTAGGTATCATATTTCACAAATTTCATCATCAAAGTCTGTAGATGTAATAAAAAAAAAGAAAGATGCTGTAAAATTTACTACTGGTGTATCAATTAATAATTTATCTTTAAATGAGAATGATATTGGTGATTTTAGAACCTTCTTAAAACTGTCTCCCCCATTAAGAACTGAAGAAGATAGGAAATCACTTGTAGATGCAATAAATAAAGATCTTATTGATGTAATTGTTTCGGACCATAAGCCAGAGGATGAGGAGTCAAAAAGATTAACTTTTTCACAAGCTGCAACAGGTGCATCTGGCATAGAAACACTTTTGCCACTGGCATTAGAACAATATCACAATAATTCAATTAAACTTTTTAAAATTGTTGAATTATTGACAAGTAATCCAGCAAAAATACTTAAAATAAATAAGGGAAATCTTACAATAGGAAGTGATGCTGATTTTTGTATAGTAGATATTAACAAACCATGGATAGTCAAAAAAGAAAATTTAGTTTCTAAATCTAAGAATACTTCTATAGAGGATAAAAAAATGCAAGGAAAAGTTTTATCAACATTTGTTAAAGGCGAGGAGTTATATAAAACGAATTAAATATGTTATTCTTAATTTTATTTATCAGCTATTTAATAGGGTCTATTCCATTTGGATTTTTACTTACAAAAATTTTTTTAAAAAAAGATATACGTGAAATTGGATCAGGCAATATTGGTGCAACAAATGCATTAAGGACAGGTAATAAACTAATTGGCTATAGCACTTTAGTTTTAGATATAGGTAAAGCAGTGGCTTTACTTATTATAATAAAGTTTAATTTTTCTGAATACTTATTTACATCATCAATTGCAGTTTTTTTAGGACATGTTTTTCCTATATGGTTAAAATTTAAGGGTGGAAAAGGAGTGGCTACATACGTTGGTATACTTTTTTGTATAAATATTTATTTAGCAGTTATTTTTATAATTGTTTGGTTTGTTGTGTTTATTATATCAAAGTATTCCTCTCTAGCTTCAATGATTGCATCATTATTTGTTCCTCTATCAAGTTATTTTTTATTTAATGATATCAACTATTATTTTTATATTATTTTATTTTCGCTCATATTGATTACCCACAGAGAAAATATAAAACGCCTAAAAAATAATACAGAATCGAAGACAAAAATTTATTAGTTTGACTAAAAGTATAATTTATGTGTAGTTTTAGTCTTTATGAATCTTGTTATTGTTGAAAGTCCCGCAAAAGCAAAAACTATAAATAAATATTTGGGAGATAATTATACTGTTCTAGCAAGTTATGGTCATATAAGAGACCTTCCATCAAAAAACGGATCTGTTGATCCTGAAAATAAATTTAAAATGATATGGGAGATTGATAGTTTTTCTAAAAAATATTTAAAAGAAATTACAGATGTTGCAAAAGAGTCTGATAAGATAATTCTTGCAACTGATCCTGATCGTGAAGGTGAAGCTATTGCTTGGCATGTAAAAGAATTTTTAGATGAAAAAAAACTTTTAAAAGATAAAAAAATAGAAAGAGTAGTTTTTAATGAGATAACTAAAAATGCGGTTACAAAAGGTATTGAAAATCCAAGAAAAATTGAGGATCAATTGGTAGATGCATATATGGCAAGAAGAGCCTTGGATTATTTAGTTGGTTTTAATATTTCACCAATACTTTGGACAAAACTTCCAGGTTCAAAATCAGCAGGTAGAGTTCAGTCAGTAGCTTTAAAATTACTTACGGAAAGAGAGCATGAGATAGAAATATTCAAACCAGATGAGTTTTGGACACTTAACGTAAATTTTAATACCTCTGATAATTCAAAAATTAATTCTACAATTTTACAGCTAGATGGAAATAAAATTGAGAAATTTAGTTTTAAGAATAAAGAGGATATAAATTTAGCAATCAAAAAAATTAAAAGTAAAAATTATAAAATTACAGATATTACATCTAAAATATTTACTAGAAATCCTGTTGGACCATTTACGACCTCTACTTTGCAACAAACAGCGTCGAGTAAATTAGGTTTTGGTGCATCACGAACTATGCAAATAGCTCAGAGATTGTATCAAGGTATTGATATTGATGGTGATACAAAAGGTTTGATAACCTATATGAGAACAGATGGAACAAACATATCTAAAGAAGCTGTAAGTGAGTTTAGATCATATATAGATGATAATTTTGGTAAAGATTATTTGCCTGAACAACCACTAAATTATTCCGGTAAGAAAGCTAAAAACGCTCAAGAGGCCCATGAAGCAATAAGACCAACAAATATAGAAAATTCACCTGAAAAAATGAAAAAATATTTAAGCTCTGATCAAAATAAACTTTATAACTTAATTTGGTCGAGAGCTTTATCTTCACAAATGGAGTCTGCAAAGTTTGACAGAAAAACTATAACTATACAGTCAGATGACTCTAAGAATATTTTAAGATCAAGTGGGTCTGTTATTAAATTTGATGGCTTTTTAAAACTTTACAAAATTGAGGATGATCAGAGTGATGAAAAAATACTTCCAGAGGTAAATAAAGGTCCAATAAATATTGAGAGTTTTGTTGATGAACAGCATTTTACACAACCACCTCCACGATATTCTGAAGCCAGTTTAGTTAAGAAACTTGAAGAATTAGGTATTGGACGGCCATCAACATATGCAAGTATTATCTCTGTAATTGCTAATAGAGGATATGCAGATATTGTTAATAAGAGATTTTTTCCCACAGATAGAGGTAAGTTAATATCGGCATTTTTAGAAAAACTCTTCACTAAATATGTTGATTATGGGTTTACAGCTAAACTTGAAGATCAACTAGATGACATTACATCTGGTAAAGAGGATTGGATTAAAGTTCTTGAACAATTTTGGGCAGATTTCAATAAAAACGTTACAACCGTTAGGGAAAAAAGAACTAGAGAGGTACTAGATTTACTCAATGAAAGTTTAGGTAGTCTTATTTTCGAGACAAACGTAGAGGGAAAAGTTGATCGAAAATGTAAGTTATGTTCTGATGGTGTTTTAAGCTTAAAAAATAGCTTTAGAGGAGGTGCATTTATAGGTTGTTCCAATTATCCAGAATGTAAATTCACAAGACCACTTTCAAAAGCTAAAGCAGCTGAACAATTAAATTTGGCTGAGCCGAAATTAATAGGAAAGCACGAAAACGGGAAAGATATATATTTAAAAAATGGAAGGTTTGGTCCATATCTACAATACGAAATTGATAAAGAGGAAATAGAAGAAAAACCCAAAAAAAAGAAAAAACTTAAAAAACAAAAAGATGATAATTTTAAAAATGTATCTATACCTAAAGGTATTGATATTGACTCAATAGACTTAGATAAAGCAAAATATTTATGCTCTCTACCAAGAGATCTTGGTTTAAATCCTGAAAATCAAAAAGAAATTTTTTTAAATTCTGGAAGATTTGGTCCATACTTAAAATGTGAAAATAAATCTGCAAGACTAGAAAATGTCGAAGATATTTTTACAATAGGATTAAATAGAGCTATAACATTAATAGCTGATGCAAAACCAGGAAGAATCTCCTCATCATTGATTAAGGATCTAGGTGAACATCCCGAGGATAAAAAACCAGTAAGAATTATGAAAGGTCAGTATGGACCGTATATTAAATATAAATCTTTAAATGCAACTATACCTGAAGAAAAAGATCCTACTGAACTAACTATGGAAGAAGCATTAATATTGATTGAGAAAAGAAGAGAATACGATAGAAATAAGAAAAAGAAAAAAAAATGAACTTTGAAGAAAATATTGAAAAAAATAATTTAAAACTACCTAATGCTGCTGATCCTGTTGGTTCTTATGTTGCAACTAAAGTAGTGGGTAAGTTACTTTATATTTCAGGACAAATTTCGATTGACACTGATGGTAAACTCATTAAGGGGAAGGTTGGAAAAGATTTAACCTTAGAACAAGGTTATCAAGCTGCAATTAGATGTGCATTAAGTATAGTTGCGCAGTCAAAAAAAGCAACTGACGGTGATCTATCAAAAATCAAAACATGCGTAAAATTAACTGGATTTGTGAATTCTATTGATACATTTACAGATCAACCTAAAGTTATTAATGGTGCTTCTGACACAATATCAAAAATATTTGGCGATGCAGGAATGCACACAAGAGCCGCTGTAAGTGTAAATAGTTTACCTTTAGGTGTTGCAGTTGAAGTTGACGCTATATTTGAGTTAAACTAATCTATTTATTTATCTTCCCACACCAAAATATTTAAAACCTTGATGTTTCATTTTTGTAGGAGAATAAATATTTCTCATGTCAAATATTATTGGTTTCCTTCCTTTTATGAAAGATTTGAAATTAATTGACTTAAAATCATTCCATTCTGTGTGAATAATTATTAGATCTGATTTCATTATTGCATCTTTAATATTTTGTTTAAAGGTAACATTTTTATATTTGTTAAATTCGCTTTTTAATCCTGTAGGATCATAATAACAAACTTTTGCACCTTTTTTGCTCAACGCAGGTATCATAGATAAACTTGATGAATCTCTCATATCATCAGTATTAGCTTTAAATGTAACTCCTAAGAAACAAATATTTTTATTTTTAATTCTATTTTTTAATAACTTCTTAATACGATTTAATAACAGTTTTGATCTATTCTCATTTGATTTAATTACACTTTTGATAACAGAAAGATTTATTTTAAAACGTTCAGCAGTATTCATTATTGCTTTTGTATCTTTTGGGAAGCAAGATCCACCATATGCTGGTCCTGCTCGCAAAAAACGACCACCAATACGTTTATCAAGACCCATGCCTATTGATATATCCTCAATATTAATATTGGTTTTTTCACATAAGTTAGCCAACTCATTTATAAAAGTTATTTTTGTTGCTAAAAATGCATTTGAAGCATATTTGATTAGTTCAGCTGCTCTTCTTGATGTATTTAGATATTGAGCCCCTTTAGAAATTAATGGTGAGTAAAGTGTTTTAAGAATTTTATTTGATTTAACTTCATTTGTACCAACTATAACTCTATCTGGATAAATGAAATCCCTAATTGCTTCCCCTTCCCTCAAAAATTCAGGATTTGAAACTATTGAAAAATTTTTTTTTTTATTTTTTTTTCTAATAATTTTTTCAATTTCATCACCAGTCGTAACTGGGACCGTTGATTTAGTAATAATAATTTTAAATTTATTAATTGATTTACTAATATCTTTTGCAACATTATAAACTTGACTTAAGTCAGCGTTGCTGCCACCTTTTTTTGTCGGAGTACCAACGCATATAAAAATTATATCAGATTTTTTAACTGAGTCATTCAGGTCCGTTGAAAAATCAAGTCTCTTATTTTTATAATTTTTTAAAACTAATTCCTCTAAACCTGGCTCATAAATAGGAATTTTACCTTTTTTAAGAGAATTAATTTTTCGTTGGTCTTTATCAACGCAGATTACGTTGTTTCCCAAATCGGCAAAACAAACTCCACTTACAAGACCTACATATCCAGTACCTACCATACAAAGTTTCATGATTTAGCAATCTCTAATGAAGATTTAATATATCCATGCATTGTTCCACAATCTAAATATTTTCCTTCAAAATTATGGCCAATAAATTTATTATTTTGTTGAATTAAAGTTCTAATAGCATCTGTAATATGAATTTCTCCGCCTTTTCCTTTTTTTTGATTTTTCAAAATATAAAATATTTTTTTTGGCAAAATGTATCTTCCGATTACCGCATAATTTGATGGAGCATCATTTACATTAGGTTTTTCTACAACATCTTTAATATAAAAGTTTTTTTTATTTATATTTTTTTCTTTCATATAAATACCCCATCTATTTACAGTTTTTCTTGGAACATTCATACTTGCCATGACAGAACACTTTTTTTTTTTATGAATTGATATCATGGCTTTTGAACAATTTTTTTTAATTATGAGGTCATCTGGTAATAACATTAAAAAAAAATCATTTTTTATCTTACTTTTTGTTTTGTATACAGCATCCCCAGTACCTAATGGTTTATTTTGATATACAAATTTAATCATTTTTTTATATTTTTTAATTTTTTTATATTCTTCTATTAATCTTTTATCTTTTTTTTTTTTTATGATTTTTTTAAAAAAACTGTCATTATAGAAATATTTTTTTATAATTTTTTTTTTGTTTGAAATAATAAATATTACTTCTTTAATACCAGCTTCTATGCACTCATCTAGAATATACTGAATACCTGGTTTACCATTCATAGGTAAAAGCTCTTTTGCAAAAATGCTTGTAAGAGGCAAAAGCCTTGTGCCTAGTCCTGCTAATGGTATTATAGCTTGTTTAATCATTGCTTTTTGTAATATTAAATGGCTATCATAAATGATAATTTTTAAAAGTATTAATAAATTAAAAAAAAAGGTTAATATTAAGGCAAATGTTGGTTTTGTACCGACAATGGGATCTCTTCATAAAGGACATATTTCCTTAATACAAAGCTCTAAAAAAAAATGCACTAAAACTCTTGTTAGTATTTTTGTAAATCCATCCCAATTTAATAAAAGTACAGACTTCAGAAAATATCCTAGAAACCTAAATAAAGATCTTAAAATCTTAAAAAAATTAAAAGTAGATTACGTATTAATTCCATCAATAAAGGAAGTGTATAAAACAAAAAAACAGATGAGAATTAAGATTAATAATGAAGATAAAATTCTTTGTTCTAAGTATAGACCTGGTCATTTTGAGGGTGTTTTGGGGGTAATTTCAGTTTTTTTGGAGAATATAAAAGCAAAATATATGTTTTTAGGTAACAAAGATTTTCAACAAATATTTCTTATTAAAAAATATTTAGGTAATAAATTTATTACTAAAATAATTGATTGCAAAACAATTAGACTTAAAAATTTATTAGCCTATTCTTCAAGAAATAATCTACTTTCAAAGAAAAATATAAAATATGGAATTTTGATATCAAAAATAATTAAAAAATTTCATTATCAAATATCTAAGGATTTTTCCAAAATAAAAGATATTGAAAATATTAAAAATAAAATTTCTGGTATTTGTTCTCGAGTTGAATATTTAGAAATACGAAATAAGAATAATTTAAAAAAAAATATAAATAAAAATAATTTTAAAATTTTTGTAGCTTATTATTTTGGAAATGTAAGATTAATTGACAACTTTTAATTATAAAAAAAGAAGGCACCAACGCCTAAAAAAGACAAAAATCCAATAACATCAGTTATGGTTGTTACAAATACACTGGATGCAATAGCTGGATCAATATTAAATTTTTTTAAAGTTATTGGTACTAAAATTCCAAATAGACCCGCTACAATCATATTTAAAACCATAGATATAGAAATAATAAGAGATAGAGTAAGGTCATTGAACCAAATATGAACAACAACAGCGCTTATTATTGCAAAAATAATTCCATTTAAAATTCCAATAGAAAATTCTTTTATTACATTTTGGCTAAAATTATTTTTAGTTAATTCATTAGTTGCAATACTTCTAATAGTTACAGCTAATGTTTGCATACCAGCATTCCCACCCATTGATGCAACGATTGGCATTAGAACGGCTAGTGCCACTACTTTTTCAATATCTTCCTGAAAAAAACCTATTACTACTGAAGCAATTATTGCTGTAAATAGATTTAATAAAAGCCAATTAAATCTTCTCTTTGTTTTTTTTAAAATTCCATCAGTTATTTCTTCATCACCAACTCCGGCAAGTCTTAATGCATCTTCTTCAGCTTCTTCTTTAAGAACTGTTAAAACATCATCACTTGTTATCATTCCTACAAGTTTGTTACTTTTATCAACTACACATGCTGAATTTAAATTATAGTTTTCAAATAAATGACCAACCTCTTCCCTGTCCATATCTACTGGTATTAAAAGTTGTGACTCATTCATTATAGAGATCATTTTTGTGTCTCTAGCTGTTCTGAGGACTTTAGAAGATGGAACAGTTCCAATTGGTTTAAATTCATTATCAACAATAAATATTTCTAAAAATTCCTCGGGCAAGTCTTTATTTTCTCTCAAATAATCAATGGTCTGCCCTACTGACCAATTACTTGGTATAGCGGTAAATTCTCTTTGCATTATTCTAGCAGCTGAATCCTCTGGGTAACTTAAGCTTTCTAATAGCACAAATCTATCCTTAGGTGGTAAAGATCCTAAAATATCATTTTTATTTTTCTCTTCTAAATTTTCTAATATTTTAATAGCGTCATCCGACTCTAAATTTTTTAGAATATCTACTATTGTTTCTTTAGATAAATATTTAATTATTTCTGTTTGAATAGATTCGTTCAATTCAACAAATACTTGTGGGTCGAGTTTAAAATTATTTAGTTTTATTAAATTCTCTCTATTATTGTCACTTAAATGTTCTATAATATCAGCAGCATCTGATGGATGCATTTCTTTAAATGAGTTTGTAATAAAAATAGCGTCGTTATTTGAAATTTTTTCAGTTACGACTTTTATAAATTCTTTGTTAAATTCAAAATTTACTTTTTTATCTTTAATTTTTTTTTCTAAAGTCATAAAATTATATAATTAAATTATAAGCCTTAATAATGCATAATTTATATAATACAAATATTTAATGAGTATTAAGATCAAAATATCAAAAAAACCGATAGATTATGATAAAGCTATTAGTTATCTGGAAAAAAAGGTTAGATCTTTGCATTTTAAGCAAACAGATGAATTATTATGGATATTAAGCCATCCTAGTATTTATACAGCTGGTATATCAACCAAAAGTGATGAGATATTAGACAAAAAAATAAGTGTTATTAAAACAAATCGTGGAGGAAAAATTACATGGCATGGGCCAGGACAAATGATTTTTTATTTTGTAATAAATCTATCAAAGCGAGAAAAAGATATAAGAAAGTTTGTTAATATTATTGAAAAGATAATTATAGACACTCTCAAAGAATATAAAATAAAATCTTTTGCCGACAGAAAAAATGTTGGAATTTGGGTGAAAAAAAATAAAAAAAAAGAAAAAGTTGCTGCTATCGGTATCAAAGTTAGAAGGTGGATTGCTTATCATGGCTGTGCAATAAATATTAATAATGATTTAACAAAATACGAAAAAATTGTTCCGTGTGGAATTAAAAAACACAGTGTAACAAATCTGATAAATATTAAGAAACAGAATTATAAAAATTTTGAAAAAACGCTAATTAAAAATTTTTTGAAAAATCTAAAATCTTAATCTTTTAATTTTGAGATATTTTTCAAAATATGCTGGAAGCGGAGCATTAAAAGTGTATTTTTCATTATTAATCATAAATTTTATTTGATTTGAGTGAAGCATTAGTTGTTTATTTTTACTCAAACTACTTTGATTCTCCAGGTTATACTTAGCATCTCCAATTATAGGATGTCCTAATAATAACATTTGTTTTCTTAATTGATGCTTGCGCCCTGTAATAGGTTTCATTTCTACAAGAGAGCAGTATGTATTTTTATCTATAACTTTAAATAATGTCTCCGCTTTTTCACTTATTTTTTTATTATTATCGTAACGAACAAGAATATTTTTTAATGTTCCTTTTTTACTATTTATTGATCCGTGACATATAGCTACATATGTTTTATGAACTCTTCGTAGTCTAAACAATGAAGTTAATAGTTGTGCGGTTTTCCTATTTTTTGCAATTAAAAATATTCCAGAAGTATCTTTATCTATTCTATGAACCGAATAAGGTTTAGTATTTTCAAAAATACTACTTCCTCTAAATATATCTATCAGATTTTTAATTGATTTCGTTCCACCTTGTACAGAGATACCCGCATCTTTGTTTATAACAACAAAATCTTCATTATTTTCAATTATCAATTTCTCATTTGATTTAATTATTTTTTTAGATGGCTTGTATAAGGGTTTTTTATTTTGAATATTTTCATTAAAATTAATATTAAAAAAATTTAATACGTCATTTTTTTTTAATCTATGAGAACTTTTTATTTTTTTTCCATTTAGTTTAATTTTGCCAGTTCTTAAATTTTTTTCAATTAAACCTTGCGGTATATTGCTAATAGCCTTTTTAATAAATCTATCTATTCTCATGTCGGAGAATTGTTCTTCTACTTTAAAGATTTTTATCATTAAAATGATAAGACTTAATTACGCTGTGGCTTCTTTTTTATCTTCTTTTTTTTGTATTTCTGTTTTTTTTAAAGCATCAGCTTTCTTTTTATCAGCTTTTTTTGCTTCAACATCTCTATCTACAAATTCTATTATTGCAATCGGTGCTTTATCACCATATCTGAATCCAGCCTTAATAATTCTAGTATAGCCACCATTTCTTTTTTCGTATCTTTTAGATAAAGTTTTTACTACCTTTGAAGCAGATTTTTTATCTTGTAGCTTGGAAATTAATATTTTTTTATTTTTTAAACTCTCTTTTTTTCCTAGCGTAATGATTTTTTCAGCTTGTGGTTTTAAAACCTTTGCTTTTGGAAGGGTTGTTTTAATTTGTTCATATTTGATTAAAGAGTTAAGCATATTTTTAATTAATGCTTTTCTATGCTCTGATGTTCTATTTAATTTTTTATAACCAAATTTATGGCGCATTATATTGATTCCTCAAGTTTTTTAGATAATTCTGCAATATTGTCTGGAGGCCAATTAGGTATCTCCATTCCTAAATATAATGACATACCAGTTAAAACTTCTTTAATTTCATTTAGAGATTTTCTCCCAAAATTAGGTGTCCTTAACATTTCTCCCTCAGATTTTTGAACTAAATCACCTATATAAACAATATTATCGTTCTTCAGACAATTCATTGATCTTACAGAAAGTTCTAGTTCATCAACTTTTCTTAATAGATTCTTATTAAATTCAGGTTCAGTAGGCTGTTCTCTAACAATAACTTCTTGTGGTTCATCAAAATTTACAAACATTCCCAATTGATCTTGAAATATTCTAGCAGCATATGCTACTGCATCTTCAGCTGATATTGATCCATTAGTTTCTACTTCCATGGTTAATTTGTCATAATCTAAAGCTTTTCCCTCTCGAGCTGTACTTACTGAATAAGAGACTCTTTTGACGGGGCTGTACAATGAGTCAATTGGGATTAATCCTAATGGAGGATCTTCTGGTTTATTCATATCAGCAGAAACATAACCTTTACCTGTGCCTACATTCATCTCCATATGGAAATTAGTATTCTCATCTAAATTACAAATTACTAAATCTGGATTCAATATTTCAATATCTGCAACTTTTGATATATTTGATGCTTTGATTTCACCAGGACCTTTTGCATCCAGAATTAGTTTTTTTGATCCTTCTGAATGACTTTTTAAAGCTAATGACTTAATATTAAGAACAATATCAGTTACATCTTCTCTCACACCTTTAATTGAACTAAATTCATGCAAAACACCATCTATCTGAATTGATGTAACAGCTGCACCTCTTATTGATGATAATAGTATTCTTCTGAGTGAATTTCCGAGTGTTAGACCGTAGCCTTTTTCTAAAGGTTCAGCAGTTATTTTAGCAAATGATTTGTCATCACTCAGTTTTATATCTAGTTTAGGTGGTTTTATTAATGATTTCCAATTTTTTATATTTACATCTACACTTTCCATTTATACTCTCCTTTTTTTTGGTGGCCTTGTACCATTGTGTGGCAATGGTGTTGTATCTTTAATTGATAAAATTTTAAAACCTCGAGCTTGTAATGCTCTCAACGCAGTTTCTCTTCCAGAACCAGGGCCTTTGATTTCAACTGTTAAGGTTTTCATTCCGTATTCCAATGCTTTTGCAGCGGCAGAGTCAGCTGCAACTTGTGCCGCGTATGGTGTCGATTTTCTTGATCCCTTAAAACCCTTTTGTCCAGCAGACGACCAAGATACAACGTTACCATTAGTATCTGAGATTGAAATTATTGTATTATTAAATGTCGATAACACAAAAGCTTTACCATTAAGTATATTTTTTTTTACTTTTTTTTTTTTGGAGTACGTACTTTTTTTAACTGTTTTAATTTCATTTTCTTTTTGTTTTTTTTTTTCTGATTCCATATTATTTATTTTTTTAATGGTGTAAGTTTTTTACCTGCTATCGCGATAGCCTTGCCTTTTCTTGTTCTGGCGTTGCATCTTGTTCTTTGTCCCCTAACAGGTAATTTTTTTTTGTGCCTAGATCCTCTGTAACAAGCTAAATCAATAAGTCTTTTTATACTCAATGAAGTTTCTCTTCTTAAATCTCCTTCAACTGTATAATGTTTATCAATATATTCCCGTATTTTTAAGATCTGGTCATCGGATAATTCGTTGACTCTTTTCGCTTTAGGTATTTCTAAATCCTTGCAAATTTTCTTAGAAAATTTATCACCGATACCATGGATGTAAGTTAATCCAACTTGAACAATCTTGTTTTGTGGTATGTTAACACCTGCTATACGAGCCATATATTGTGATTAAAATTTAGCCTTTTATATAAGAAGAAGTTATAAAGTCAATATTTTAAACCTTAAGTATTTCCTCAATTTTTTGCGAAATTTCATCTATTTTTAAGGATCCATCGATTTCATGAAAATTTTCATTTTTGGAGTAAAAATCTAGCACAGGTTTTGTTATTTTCATGTATGTATCGAACCTTTTAAGAATTGTATCTGCATCATCATCAGATCTTTTCTCTAAGATTTTTCTTTTTTCAATTCTTTTTATTATAGAATCTTTTTTTACATTTAGAAAAAAAATATAATCTATTTTTTGATTAGATTTTTTTAATAAATAATTTAAATTTTTTGCTTGATTAATTGTTCTAGGATAACCATCAAAGATTAATTTGCTTGATTTATTTGGGTCAAATATAATTTTTTCAAGAAGTTTATTTACTATTGTATCGTCAACAAATTTCCCATCATTCATATTTTTAATAATTTTCTTACCAATTTCACTATGTTTTTCTATTTCATCTCTTAACATATCTCCTGTAGATACTTGAAAATTTTGTAATTTATTTACTAAATATTTAGCTTGGGTCCCTTTTCCTGCTCCTGGGGGACCAAAAATTATTATATTCACTTAATTATTTTCCGAATTTAGTTTTTTTAATTAGTTGTTCATACTGTGAACTCATCATTCTTGTTTGTATTTGTGTTACAGTATCTATTGCTACAACAACAACAATTAGGATTGAAGTACCGCCTAGATAAAATGGAATAGGATAGTTGGCAATTAAAAATTCAGGCATAAGACACACTAGTGTTAAATAAAGTGCACCAATAGTTGTCAATTTTGTCAAAATATTATCTATATAATTTGCAGTACTTTCTCCTGGTCTTATACCAGGTATGAAACCACCATACTTTCTTAAATTTTCTGCGGTTTCATTTGGGTTAAAAACTATTGATGTATAAAAAAAAGTAAAAAATATTATTCCTGATGCATAAAGAATCATGTAAAGAGGTTGCCCTTGTGAAAAAAAAGATGATATATTTAAGAATGTTTCATTTTCTGAAATACTGAAGTTAGAAAATGTAACTGGTAATAATAATAAAGCAGATGCAAATATGGCAGGTATTACCCCTGCAGCGTTAATTTTTAGAGGTAAATGAGACGAGTCACCACCATACATTTTATTACCCATTTGTCTTTTTGGATAATTAATAAGAATTTTTCTTAATGCTCTTTCCATAAATACAATAAACATAATTGTTGCTATTAGTAGAACAAGTATCATAAAAATCATAAATCCTGAGATGGCTCCTGTTTTTCCAAGTTCAAAGGTAGTAACAAGGGCTCTAGGTATTTCAGCGACGATACCTGCAAAAATAATCAAAGATATACCGTTGCCAATGCCTCTTTGTGTAATTTGTTCACCAAGCCACATTAAAAAAATTGTACCTCCAACAATTGTAGTCACTGTTGATAATTTAAAAAATACTCCAGGATTGATGACAAGATTTGCTGATGACTCGAGTCCGACAGCTAGTCCATATCCTTGAACAGTGCCAAGCAATACTGTGCCATATCTGGTTATTTGAGTAATTTTTTTCCTACCAATTTCTCCTTGGTTTTTTAAATTTTTAAAATAATCAGAAACCCCTGTAAGAAGTTGTACTATGATTGATGAAGATATATATGGCATTATACCTAATGCGAAAATTGCCATTCTACTAACCGCACCTCCAGCAAATACATTAAACATTCCAAGTAAACCTTTTTGATTACCTTCCATCATTATCTGTAGTTGTTCGGGATCAATACCTGGAAGTGGAACAAAAGTACCCAACCTGTAAATTGATAGCACGAAGATCGTGAATAAAATTCTATTTCTTAAATCATTTGAAGGTGTGGTTGAACTCATTAGATATTTTTGATCTTAATGGTACTTCCGTTTTTAGATAATTTATCTTTTACTGATTTTGAAATAAAATCAACCTCAAGATTAATTTTGTCTTTTAATTCACCATTTCCTAAAATCTTAATTTTTTTGGTTTTTTTACCTACTAACTTTAGTTTTTTTAGTAATAAAATGTCAATTTTATCTGAATTTTTTATTTTTTTTGCGTCAATAAATTTCTGGATCTTTTCAATATTAAATATTGCTACGGGATTTTTTTTAATAGGATTAAAACCTCTCTTTGGTAATCTTCTATAAAGAGGCATTTGACCACCCTCAAAACTTTTTATTGCAACACCTCTTCTCGATTTTTGCCCCTTATGTCCTCTGCCAGAAGTTTTACCTTTGCCTGAACCAATACCTCTTCCTGGTCTAATTTTTTTTTTTTTGATCTTACTTGTAAAATTTAAGTTCATTTTACCCTCTCTTCTCAATAATTTCAGAAATTTTTTTATTTCTAATATTTGATATATGTTTAGGTGATGTTTGCTTTAAAAGTGCTTTCATACAAGCTCTAATTACATTATGAGGGTTTGCAGTTCCTAACGACTTTGCAACTATATCTTTTATTCCTAAAACTTCACATACAGCACGAACTGGTCCACCAGCAATTATACCAGTACCCTTAGGTGCAGATCTTAATTTTATTTTTCCAGCTCCATCTTTTCCAAATATATCGTGATGTATTGTTCGGCCTTCTCTAAGAGGTATTTGTATTAAATTTCTTCTTGCTAATTCATTAGCTTTTTTTATTGCATCTGGAACTTGCTTAGCTTTTGCATGAGCTACCCCGATTTTGCCATTTTGGTTTCCAACAACTACTAAAGCAGAGAATCCAAATCTTCTTCCACCTTTAACTACTTTTGTAATTCTGTTTATATGAACTAGTTTCTCAATGAACTCAATATTTTTTTCCATATTTAAAATTTCATCCCATTTTTTCTTAAAGTTTCAGCAAAAATTTTTATTCTACCATGATATTTATATATCCCTCTATCAAAATAAATATTTGTTATATTTTTTTCTATTGCTTTTTTTGCTAGTTTTTCCGCAACAAGGATTGAAAGATCAATTTTATTTTTCTTAATCGACCTCATATCTTTTTCATTAGATGATGCGGACAAAATAGTTGATTGATTACTGTCATCAATTATCTGGGCTGAAATATTTTTTAATGATCTAGTGATGGATAATCTCAACCTGTCACCTTTTGAAATTTTTTTCAATTTGTTTCTAACTCTAAATTTTCTTCTTACTGTTGCTGTAATTTTCATTATTTCTTTTTACCTTCTTTTCTTAAAATATATTGACCTTTTTCTTTAATGCCTTTACCTTTATATGGTTCAGGTGGTCTTAAAGATTTTATTTTTGAAGCAATCATTCCAACTTCTTGTTTGTCTATGCCGCTAATTTTAATTATTGTTTGTTTTTCTACCAAAATTTTAATATTTTTAGGAATATCAAAATTTATATCATGGCTAAAACCTAATTGCAGATTTAATTGATTTCCCTTTAAAGCTGCTCTGTAACCTACGCCAACAAGTTCAAGTATTTTTTCATATCCCTTTTCAGCACCTATTATCGCATTATTTAACAAACTTCTATTCATTCCCCACAATCTTTTTACATTTTGATCATTTTTTTTTGGCTTAATTGAAATATCCTTTCCCTCATTAATTTTTAAATCAAAATTATTTGTATCTATTGAAACTGTTTTTTTACCGAATGGTCCCTCTACATTTACAAGATTTCCAGACAACGCTACTTTAACTTTTTCAGGAATATTTATATTTATCTTTCCAATTTTTGACATTAAAATACCTTACAAATAATTTCTCCACCGATTTTTTGTTTTCTCGCATTTACATCTGTCATAACACCCTTTGGAGTCGATATAATTGCAATCCCGAGCCCGTTGTTTATTTTTGGTAAACTTTCAGCGCTTGAAAATATCCTTCTTCCTGGTTTAGATACTCTTTCAATAGTATTAATAACTGGATTGCCTGAATTGTACTTCAACATAATTGTTAATATAACTTTATTTTCATTTTCCTTTTCTTCAAAGTCTATTATAAAACCTTCTTCCTTAAGTACCTCAGCAATCTTTGTTTTGAATTTAGATGACGGCATATTTACTTGTTTTTGACTTCTCATTTGAGAATTTTTAATCCTTGCTAACATATCTCCTATAGGATCACTCATTGTCATAATTTCTCCTTTCTACCAACTTGATTTTACCATTCCTGGTATTTTACCTTCAAGACCAAGCTTTCTCAGAGCTATTCTTGAAATTTTCAATTTCCTATAAACTCCATGGGGTCTGCCAGTTATTTGACACCTGTTCATGACTCTCGTTTTTGCGGAATTTCTAGGTAGTTTTGAAAGTTTTTGTTGTGCTTTAAATCTTTCCTCAAGTGAAATTTTTTTATTCATAACAATATTTTTTAATTTTTTCCTTTTATTATAAAATTTATTTGAAAGTTTAATTCTTCTGTTATTTTTGTTTATTGCGCTAAGTTTAGCCATTTTTAATTGCTCCTTTCACTTTTAAATGGGAAATTAAATTTTTTTAATAATTCTAAACTATGATCCTTACTCATTGACAGTATTATTATTGAAATATCTAAACCTCTTATTTTATCAACTTTATCAAAGTTCACCTCAGGGAAAATTATATGCTCTTTGACACCAAAAGAATAATTTCCAAATTTATCAAAGCCCTTTAAGGATAATCCTCTAAAATCTTTGATTCTTGGAAGCGCAATATTCACTAGTCTGTCAATAAATTCATACATCTTGTCTTTTCTAAGCGTCACTTTAAGCCCAGCGTTACTATT
Source organism: uncultured Pelagibacteraceae bacterium (assembly GCA_902536765.1). Taxonomy (GTDB): domain Bacteria; phylum Pseudomonadota; class Alphaproteobacteria; order Pelagibacterales; family Pelagibacteraceae; genus Pelagibacter. Next base: position 174,998 of record CACAYM010000002.1, on the reverse strand, counting down.
TTTTCTAGTTTTAAAATTTGAAATTGATTTTTTGAATTTTGTAATTACAGGTTTTTGACCTGATAATTTGCTTAAGTCATCTTCGCATGATTTCAAAATTTTATTATCATTCCCATCAATACCAAGTCCCATATTAACTACCACTTTTTGTATCTTTGGAACCATTAATAAATTTTTCATTCCAAACTGTTTTTGTAAATCAACTTGAATTTGTTTATTATATAAATCTTTCAATCTTGGTGTCATTTTTTAGCTTTTTCCTTTTTTTTACTTTTATCATTTTCGATTACACTCAAATTGGAAAGATCGATAAAATTTTCTTTCTCAAAAATTCCACCTTTTTTTTCTTTTGTGGTCTTAACATGTTTTTTAATCATATTTAAACCTTTAACTTTAGCTCTAAAGTCTGATCTATTGATTTCAATCACTTCGCCCTCTTTGTTTTTATCTTTACCAATTAAAATTTTTACTTTACTTCCTTTTTTAATATTCATCATAGGACCTCTGGAGCTAATGAAATTATTTTCATTTGACCTCTATTTCTCAACTCTCTTGTTACAGGACCAAAAATTCTTGTTCCAACAGGTTCACCTTTATCATCTACCAAAACTGCTGCATTATTATCGAATTTAACTTTTGAACCGTCTTCTCTATGAATTCCTTTTTTAACTCTCACTACAACAGCTTTATGGACAGAACCTTTTTTCACTTTTCCTTTAGGTATTGCCTCTTTAACAGCAATTACAATTGTGTCGCCAATACTTGCATATCTTCTTTTTGACCCTCCAAGAACTTTTATACACTCAATTCTTTTTGCTCCCGTATTATCAGCTACAAGTAATTCTGTTTGTATTTGTATCATTTATTATCCTCCAGAACTTCAAATTTCTTGTTTTTTGAATATGGTTTACATTCAACAATTGAAACTTTTTCTCCAACTTTAAATTTATTTTTTTCATCGTGTGCACTATATTTTTTTTTACTTTTAACCACTTTTTTAAATAACGGATGCTGGTATTTTCTTTCGACCATAACTTTGATAGTTTTATTTTCTTTATCTCCCACAACAATTCCATGTAAAATTTTTTTAGGCATCTGACTTCCTTTCGATTATTGTTTTTAATCTAGCAATACTTTTTTTTGTAATGTTAATTTTAGATGGATTAGTTAACTGTCCATTTACTTTTTGAAATCTAAAATTAAACAAATCTTTTTTTAATTTATCTAAATCTTTCATAGCTTGGTCCCTTGTAATTTTTTTAGTATCTTTTTTTTTCATCATGTAAATCTTTTTATAAATTTTGTCTTAATTGGTAATTTTGCAGAAGCTTTATAAAGAGCTTCTCTCGCGATTTGTTCAGAAACTCCATCAACTTCAAATAAAATTCTGCCAGGTTTTACTCTGCATGCCCAAAATTCTGGTGAGCCTTTTCCTTTACCCATTCTTACTTCTGTTGGCTTTTTAGATACAGGTATATTTGGAAATACTCTAGTCCATACCCTGCCCTGTCTCTTCATATGTCTTGTTAAAGCGACTCTCGCGGCCTCAATCTGTTTAGATATTACTCTATCAGGAGACATAGCTTTTAAGCCATATGAACCATAGTTCATAAAATTACACCTTGAAGCATTTCCGTGAATACGCCCTTTGTGTGCTTTTCTAAATTTTGTTCTTGTTGGCTGTAACATATTTATTTTTTATTTGTCTCCTGGCTAAATTCTCTAGTAAAAATTTCTCCCTTATAAATCCAAACTTTTATCCCAATAATACCATAAGTAGTAAGGGCTTCTGCTTCGGCATAATCAATGTCTGCTCTTAAAGTATGTGAGGGTATACTTCCATCTCTAAGCCATTCTGTTCTTGCTATTTCATTTCCACCCAATCTGCCACTTACAGAAACTTTAATACCCTTTGCCCCAAGTCTTAACGCTGATTGCATAGATCTTTTCATAGCTCTTCTGTAAGAAACTCTTTTTACTAGTTGTTGAGCGATATTCTCTGCAACTAAATAACTATTTGTCTCAGGTTTTTTAACTTCCTTAATATTTAGATTTACTTCATTAGCTGTTAAAGCAGATAACTTATTTTTAATTTTTTCTATATCACTACCTTTTTTACCTATAACGAAGCCAGGTCTCGAGGTGTATATTGTTACAAAACATTTTTTTGATGTTCTTTCTATCATTACTTTTGATACACCAGAATTAATTACATTTTTTTTTATGTATTCTCTTATTTTAAAATCCTCAATTAAAAAATTTCCAAAATCTTTTTTTTTGGCATACCAGACTGAGTCCCAGCCTCTATTAATACCTAATCTTAATCCAACTGGATTAACTTTTTGTCCCATGTTTTCTCTCTATTTTGTTATTTTCTTCCAGCACTATAGTTAAATTTGAATATGGTTTTTTAATTGGAGCTGCTCTTCCTTTAGCTCGTGCTCTAAATCTCTTCATCACAACTTGCTTCCCACAGTAAGCTTCTTTTATAAATAACTTATCAATATCATATTGAAAATTATTCTCTGCATTCGCAATTGCTGAAGATAGCGTTTTTTTTATGTCTTTTGATATTCTTTTATCAGAAAATGTAAGATCTCTTACAGCTATATCAACTTTTTTTCCAATTATAGATCTAAGAAGCGGTTTCAATTTTCTTGTACTAGATCTAACATTTTTATTTATTGATTTTGCAATTTTTTGTTTATCTTTATCTACTGTTACCATTGTTATTTTTTCTCCACAGGTTTATCGCTAACACCCTCTTTGGCTTTTTTATCAGCAGGGGTATGTCCAAAAAATTGTCTTGTAGGCGCAAATTCTCCAAATTTGTGACCAACCATATCTTCCGATACTGTAATAGGAATAAATTTTTTTCCATTATAAATTAAAAAACTTACCCCAACAAAATCAGGAATAATTGTTGATTTTCTTGACCAAATTTTAATTGGCTTCTTATTTGTTTCGTTTTTTTGTTTATCAACTTTTTTGATTACACTTTCCTCTACAAACGGTCCTTTCCAAACTGATCTTGCCATTTTTATCTATTTTTTTTTACCTTTCTTCTTGTAATAATAAATTTATCTGTTCTTTTGTTATCTCTAGTTTTTAAACCCTTTGCAGATTGTCCTTTTGGCGAAACCGGATGTCTTCCGCCAGCAGATTTTCCTTCTCCACCCCCATGTGGATGATCAACAGGATTTTTAACAACTCCTCTTGTATGCGGTCTTATTCCAAGCCATCGTGATCTGCCAGCTTTACCAATCTTTATATTTTTTTGATCAGGATTAGATAATACACCTATAGTGGCCATACATCTTGAATTGATTTTCCTGACTTCGCCCGAGGCCATTCTTATTAGGGAATAGTTTCCGTCAACTCCAGTTATGGTAACAGACGTTCCGGCTGATCTTGCAATTTTACCACCAGCACCTGGTTGCAATTCAACATTATGTATCTCTATTCCAGCTGGTATTTCTTGTAATGGCAAGCAATTCCCAATTTTTATTTCTATATTAGATCCATTATTTATTTTATCTCCAACTTTTATTTTTTGCGGTGCTAAGTAATAGAAATTTTGACCATCTTCGAATTTTACTAACATTATATGACAAGATCTATTAGGATCATATTCTATTCTCTCTACTGCACCAGCAGAATCAAATTTTCTTCTATAAAAATCAATCTTTCTATATTTTTGTTTGTGACCACCACCATGATTTCTTGAAGTTATTCTTCCCAGATTATTTCTTCCTTTAGATGAATTATTCACAGATGTTAGCGGTTTGAAAGGCTTACCTTTCCATAATTTTGATCTATCAATTAACACTGTTCCTCTTGTTGACTTTGTATATGGTTTAAATGATTTTAATGCCATTGTTAGATACCAGTTGTAAGATCAATTGTCTGACCTTTCTTTAATGTTATGATTGCTTTTTTAAATCCTTTAACCTTCACTTTTCTACCTCTTGTAATTTTATTTCTTGGATGCTTATTTATAATATTTACCTTAATTACATTTACTTTGAATATTTTTTCTACATTTTTTTTTATAATTTCTTTATTTGAAGAATTTGGAACTTTAAAGACAATTTTATTTTGCTCAGATAAATTTGTTGATTTTTCAGTTACAATTGGTGATAAAATTTTATCGTATGGATGAAAATTATGCATATTTCTTCTCCAATTCTCTTAAAGATGTTTCGGTAAATATGATTTTTTTAAACTTAACGACATCATAACTGCTAAAATGATTTACATCAGTAACCTTTACGTTTGGAATATTTTTAACAGATCTAAATATTTTTTCTTTTGAGAGTTTATCTAATATAATAAGGGAATTTTTAGCCTTAAATTTCTCTAGAATTTTGTTCATTTCCTTTGTCTTAGTAATTTCACTTGTAAAGTCTGAAAAAATCATAAGATTTTTTTCGTTATTTTTTTCAGTAATCAGTGAAGATATACTTTTCTTTTTTTCACTTTTATTAATTTTTCTTATTTTATAATTATTTTCACCTTTTGGACCATGAGCTATACCACCACCAACAAATATTGGTGCTTTTCTGCTAGCATGTCTTGCATTACCTGTTCCCTTTTGGGCATAAATTTTTGAAGTTGATCCAATAATCTCATTTTTTTGTTTTGTTTTAGCTTTTCTACCTTTATAGTTTGCATTTACCTTATATAGCAATGAACTCACTAACTTCTTATTTATTTTTGCAGAAATAATATTGTCCAATATTTCAATCTTATCAGTTTTACCGTTTAAATTAATTTTATCTATCTTCATTTTATTTCTTTTTTTTCTCTGGTACTTTTTTTAATTTCTCCAATGCTTCAACTTTCTCTTTAGTTGTTAGTTTAGCAATATTTTTTATTGATTTTTTTACTAAAACTTCGGTATTTTTTGCTCCTGGTATGGAACCTTTTATAAACAACAGCTCATTTTCTAAGTCAGATTTTATAATTTCTATGTTTTGCATTGTTCGTATTTTATCTCCCATATGCCCTGCCATTTTTTTTCCCTTAAAAACTTTACCAGGATCCTGCCTTTGTCCAGTTGAACCGTGCGACCTATGGGATACGGATACACCATGTGTTGCTCTTAGCCCGCTAAAATTATGTCTCTTCATCCCACCAGCGAAACCTTTTCCTATAGTTCTTGATTTAATATCCACAAATTTTATATCTTTGAAAACTTCTAAACCAAATTCATTTCCTATTTTATAAGCCTCTGTATCTTTGACCCTAAATTCTTTTAGTCTTTTTTTTGGCTCTGTATTTCTTTTTGAAAAGTAGCCTTTCATTGCCTTAGATAATTTTGAGTTTTTAATTTTTCCAAACCCTAATTGAACTGCTTTGTATCCTCTCTCATTTTCCCCAATTACATTGATTACTCTGCCCTTTTCAATTTTTAAAACAGTTACGGGAATAGATTGACCCGTTCTATAAAATTCCCTTGTCATACCAATTTTTTTTGCTATTAGTCCAATTTCACTCATAGTTTTTAAATTTTGATTTCTACATCTACTCCTGATGCTAAATCTAACTTCATTAACGCCTCGACTGTTTGTGGAGTAGGTTCGATTATATCAATAAGCCTTTTATGTGTTCTGGTTTCAAATTGTTCTCTACTTTTTTTATCAATATGAGGTGATCTTAAAACTGTATATCTTTCTATTTTTGTGGGTAGAGGAATTGGTCCTTTAATATTGGCACCAGTTCTTTTTACTGTGTTTACAATCTCTTCAGTAGATTGATCCAATACCTTGTTGTCATATGCTCTTAATTTTATTCTTATATTTTGTTTTTGCATAATATTTAACCTGTTTTCTTTGTTACTTCATCTTGAACATTTTGAGGAACTTTTGCATAATGATCAAAAAACATTGAATATTGTGCTCTTCCTTGTGACATAGATCTTAAATTATTTATATAACCAAACATATTAGCCAGTGGTACCATAGCTGTTATAACTGTTGCATTACCTCTTTGTTCCTGAGTATTAATTTGACCTCTTCTACTATTTAAATCACCTATAACATCTCCCATGTAGTCTTCTGGTGTCACAACCTCCACTCTCATTACTGGCTCTAATAATTTTAAAGTAGCTCTTGTACAAGCTTCTTTGAAACATTGTCTTGATGCTAATTCGAATGCTAATACGCTTGAATCTACATCGTGATGCAGTCCATCTAAAATAGTAACTTTGTAATCTATTAAAGGAAAACCAGCTAGGATTCCATTATCTGCCACTGTCTCTACACCTTTTTCTACTCCAGGAATAAATTCTTTTGGTATAGCACCCCCTTTAATTTTACTTTCAATTTCTCTTCCTTTGCCTGGTTCTAACGGCTCTACAGAAAGTTTAACTCTAGCAAATTGTCCAGCGCCTCCACTTTGTTTTTTATGCGTGTAATCAAATTCTGTATTTTTTTCAATTGTTTCTCTGTAAGCTACTTGAGGTGCACCAACGTTAGCTTCAACTTTAAATTCTCTTTTCATACGATCTACAATTATATCTAGATGTAATTCACCCATACCTTTGATAATTGTTTGCCCCGATTCTTCATCAGAAGTAACTCTAAAAGAAGGATCTTCTTTAGCTAATCTTCCTAATGCTTCACCCATTTTTTCTTGATCTCCCTTGGTTTTGGGTTCTACAGCAATTTCTATTACAGGATCAGGGAATTCCATGGGCTCTAGCAAAACAGGGTTATCTTCGTCGGATAATGTGTGACCAGTGATTGTGTTTTTAAGACCTGCTAACGCAACAATGTCGCCTGAGTTAGCTTCTTTTATATCCTCTCTTGAATTAGCATGCATAAGAAGCATTCTACCAACTCTTTCCTCTTTATCTTTTGAAGTATTGTAGATAGCTGTTCCTGTTTTGACAGTTCCTGAGTAAACCCTAATAAATGTTAAAGACCCCACAAAAGGATCATTTGCTACTTTAAAAGCTAAAGCAGAAAAAGGTGCATTATCATCAAATTTCATAACCAGTTCTTCCTCAGAATTAGGTTTTGTTCCTTTAATTGTTCCTATATCTTGAGGGCTAGGTAAATAATCAACAACCGCATCCAATAAAGGTTGTACTCCTTTATTTTTAAAAGCAGAACCAGTAAGAACTGGGACAAAATCAAAACTTAAACAACCTTTTCTTACACATTTTATTAGATCTTCGCTTGAAATAACGTCTCCATTCAAATAACTTTCCATGAGTTTCTCATCTTGTTCGACAGCAGTTTCAACTAATTCTTGTCTATATTTTTCGCAAATCTCTTTAAGATCTGTGGGTATATCTTTTTCCTCCCACTCTGCACCAAGATCCTCATTTTTCCAAACTATTGCTTTCATTTTAATAAGATCAACAACACCTTGTAATGAGGCTTCAATACCAATTGGAATTTGCATAACTAAAGGTTTAGCACCAAGTCTCTCTTTTATCATACTAACACATCTAAAAAAATCAGCACCAGTTCTATCAAGTTTATTTACAAAACATATTCTTGGGACCTTATATTTATCAGCTTGTCTCCAAACAGTTTCTGATTGTGGCTCAACACCAGCTACACCATCAAATACAGCAACAGCACCATCAAGGACTTTCAAAGATCTTTCTACCTCAATTGTAAAATCAACGTGTCCTGGTGTATCAATAATATTAATTCTATAATCCCTCCAAAAACATGTTGTGGCTGCGGAGGTGATAGTTATTCCTCTTTCTTGTTCTTGTTCCATCCAATCCATGGTTGCAGCACCATCATGAACTTCACCAATTTTATGACTCTTTCCTGTATAATATAAAATTCTTTCTGTAGTTGTCGTCTTACCAGCATCTATGTGAGCCATGATGCCTATGTTTCTATATTTATCTAATTTATGTGTTCTGCTCATATATTTTTACCATCTAAAATGTGCAAAGGCTTTATTAGATTCTGCCATTTTATGTGTGTCTTCTTTCTTTTTAATTGCTGACCCTCTGTTCTGGTAAGCATCAAAAATTTCATTAAAAATTTTGTCTGACATGTTCTTGTCTTTTCTTTTTCTTGAAGCATCAATTAACCATCTAAGTGCAAGAGCTTGGGATCTTTTAGCTTTTACTTCAACTGGAACCTGGTAAGTTGCGCCACCCACTCTTCTAGATCTTACCTCGACTGTTGGTTTGATGTTATTTATAGCTTGATTAAAAATATTAATAGGTTCATCTTTTGTTTTAGATTTAATTTTGTCAATAGCATCATAAATAATTTTTTCAGCAACTGTTTTTTTTCCGTCATACATTATTGAATTTATCAATTTAGGGATAACTGTTGACTTAAACTTGGGGTCAACTATCGGAATTTTTTTTGGAGCTTTTTTTTTCCTTGACATTTTTACTTACCTTTTTTTGCCCCATATTTAGAACGTTGTTGTTTTCTGGCAGTAACTCCTTGAGTATCAAGGTTACCTCTTAAGATGTGATATCTTACGCCAGGTAAATCTTTTACCCGGCCACCCCTTATTAATACGACTGAATGTTCCTGCAAATTATGACCTTCACCAGGTATATAAGATGTTACCTCATGTCCATTGGACAGTCTAACTCTTGCAACTTTTCGTAAAGCTGAATTAGGTTTTTTAGGTGTAGTTGTATAAACTTTAACGCATACACCTCTTTTTTGAGGAGATTTTTCAAGGGCTGGAACTTTATCCCTTGAGGCTGGTTTTTGTCTTCTTTTTCTAAGCAACTGATTTATAGTTGGCATAATTTTTTTATTAATATTTATTGATTGAAAGAAAAGCGACCGAATATGTTGTGGCAGCGTTTAATACCCCAATGGTATTACATTCCAACCAAAAATTATCGACAAATTACTATAGAATTTATATTTGTCAATTCTTAATACTAGTCTGGAACGGCTATTTTTATTGATTTACTTGGGTTTCTGACGTTTCCGTTGGTTGCTGCTCAGATAAAAATTTCTCATCATCTTTCAAAGCTTTTCTATTCCAATCGTTCTTAATGCTTCCGGTTCCAGCAGGGACTAGACGTCCAACTATGACATTTTCTTTAAGTCCTTGTAGCACATCAACTTTTCCTTTTATAGCTGCATCTGTCAATACTCTTGTGGTTTCTTGGAAAGATGCAGCTGATATGAATGACTCAGTTTGCAATGAAGCTTTGGTAATACCCATAAGAACTCTTTCTCCAACAGCTGGTTTTTTATTATTTTTCTGTAATTCTTCGTTCATGTTATCAAATTTAATTCTATCAATTACTTCACCAGGTAATAAATTTGAATCTCCAGAGTTTTTGATCTCAACTTTTTTAAGCATTTGACGTAAAATTGTTTCAATATGTTTGTCGTTTATTACCACTCCTTGAAGTCTATAAACCTCTTGAACTTGGTTAACAAAATACTCCGTTAATTCTTCTATACCTAAAATTCTTAGTATATCATGTGGTAAAGGTTGACCATCTAAAAGATATTCGCCTTTTTTAATTTTTTCACCCTCATTAAAATTAATATGTTTCCCTTTAGGAATTAAGTAATTTGAGCTCTCTCCACCGTCAGAAACTATTGAAACTCTTTGTTTGCCTCTAACTTCTTTTCCAAATAAAACTTTTCCATCATTTTCTGCAATTATTGCACTATCTTTCGCCTTACGAGCTTCAAATAATTCAGCAACTCGTGGTAAACCTCCAGTGATGTCTTTCGTTTTTGAAGTTTCTTTTGGCAAACGGGCAATGACATCACCTGCTGAAATTTTTTGACCATCTTTAACCGATAATATTGAGTCAGGTACTAAGTAATATCTAGCCTCATTATCGTCGGCTTTTTTAATTACATTTCCTTTTTGATCTCTCAGAGTAATTCTCGGTTTAAGATCTGTGTTTTTAGATTGCGATCTCCAATCTAATACAGATTTAGATGAAATTCCGGTAGCATCATCTACAGTTTCAGATAATGACACGCCATCTATTAAATCGACAAAGTTGGCTATTCCACTTTTTTCGGCAATAACAGGCGTAGTATAAGGATCCCATTCACAAATTTTAGAATTTTTCTTTATCTTTTCTCCGTTTTTAAAAAATAACTTTGAGCCATAAGGTACTTTATATATAGCTATTTGAAGACCTTTATCATCCTCTAGTGAAAGCTGAGTATTTCTTCCCATTACAATTAAATTTTTCTTAGAATCTTCAATAAGATTTGTATTTATTATTTTTAATGTTCCTTCATTTTTACTTACAATTTGAGAATCTTGTTTTATCGAAGCTGTTCCTCCAACGTGAAATGTTCTCATAGTGAGCTGTGTTCCTGGTTCACCAATTGATTGAGCAGAAATCATTCCAATTGCCTCACCAACATGTACCATTTTTCCTCTAGACAAATCTCTTCCGTAACACATTGCGCAGACACCTTCTTTTGATCCACATGTAATAACTGAATAAACTCGTATCGATTTAACACCTGCTGCATCAATTTTTTCGCAACCAGCCTCATCAATCATTTCACCTTTTTTAATTATGGTTTCACCTGAAATTGGATTTTTTATATCACTAGCAGCTATTCTTCCTAAGGCTCGCTCTGATAAGGCTACTATTACATTTCCTCCCTCGATAATCTCTGATAGAGCTATGCTTCCTCGGCTTTTACAGTCACAATCTTTTTTGGTTATCGTTAAATCCTGTGCAACATCGCACAATCTTCGAGTTAAATAGCCAGAATTAGCAGTTTTCAAAGCAGTGTCTGCAAGACCTTTTCTCGCACCGTGAGTAGAATTAAAATATTCTAAAGCTGTTAATCCCTCTTTAAAATTTGATGTAATTGGAGACTCTATAATCTCACCAGATGGTTTAGCTATAAGCCCTCTCATTCCAGCTAGCTGTTTCATTTGTGCAGCTGAACCTCTTGCGCCAGAGTCTGCCATCATGAAAACTGAATTTATTTTTAAACCGTCTTTTGTTGTCTCGGTTGCTGAAATTCTTTTCATCATTTCACCAGCTACACGATCAGTACATTTTGACCATGCATCAACAACTTTGTTATACTTTTCACCTCTAGTTATCAGACCTTCGGAATATTGATTTTCATAATCAGCTATCAATTTTTTTGTTTCATCAATTAATTGAGATTTATTTTCAGGAATAATCAAGTCATCCTTACCAAATGAAATACCGGCTTTAAAAGCATGCTTGAAACCTAGGTCTTTTAATTTATCACAAAAAATTACTGTACTTTTTTGACCAGTAAACCTAAACACAATATCGATAACCTCAGATACTGTCCTTTTTGGTAAAAGTCTATCGATCAAAGAAAATTTGATATCTTTGTGTTTAGGAAGAAGATTAGCAAGTAGAAATCTTCCTGCAGTACTTGTAAATTTTTGATTAATAGTATTGCCAGATTTATCTACAGTTTCGAACCTTGATATAATTCTTGAATGAACATTTATACTACCAGATTCTAAACCCTGTTCTATTTCAGAGTTATTTACAAAATATCCTTCAATTTTTTCTGTTTGATATGGCGGTTGGGACAAATAGTAAATTCCTAATATCATGTCCTGACTTGGTACTATTATTGGTTTACCATTTGATGGACTTAAAATATTATTTGTAGACATCATTAATACTCTTGCTTCTAGTTGAGCCTCTAAACTTAATGGAATATGAACTGCCATTTGATCACCATCAAAATCTGCATTAAAAGCTGCGCATGTTAATGGGTGCAATTCTATTGCGTCTCCCTCAATCAATTTTGGCTCAAACGCCTGAACTCCTAATCTATGAAGTGTTGGAGCTCTATTTAAAAGTATTGGATGTTCTCTTACAATCAACTCAAGCGCATCCCAGACAGCATTAGTCTCTTTTTCAACTAATTTTTTTGCTTGTTTGATTGTTGAGGCCAATCCTAATTTATTTAATCTCGCATATAAAAAAGGTTTAAATAATTCTAAAGCCATTTTTTTTGGCAAACCACATTCGTGCAATTTCAAATCAGGTCCAACAACAATTACAGATCTACCTGAATAGTCTACCCTTTTACCTAATAAATTTTGTCTAAACCTTCCTTGCTTACCCTTTAACATTTCAGCAAGAGATTTTAATGGCCTCTTACCAGTGCCTGTAATAACTCTTCCTCTTCTACCATTATCAAATAATGCATCAACGGACTCTTGCAACATACGTTTCTCATTTCTTACAATAATATCAGGGGCTTTAAGATCCATTAATCTTTTAAGTCTGTTATTTCTATTAATTACTCTTCTATAAAGATCATTAAGATCGGATGTTGCAAACCTACCTCCGTCAAGAGGAACCAAAGGTCTAAGCTCTGGAGGAATTACTGGGATTGTTGTTAATATCATCCACTCTGGTTTGTTTCCGGTTTCTATAAACGAGTCGATTAGTTTTAATCTTTTAATAGACCTCTCTTCTGCAACTTTTGATTTTGTTTCATTTATATTTTTAAGGAGAATTTCTTTTTCTTTTTTCAAATCTATTGATCTCAAAATCTCTAATATTGCCTCAGCCCCAATACCTGCTGTAAAAGACTCATCTCCGAACTCTTCTTGATATTTGTTAAGCTCATCTTCATTTAAAAGTTGGTTTTTTTTCAGACTTGTTAGTCCAGGTTCGATTACTATAAAGCTTTCAAAATACAATACTCTTTCAACTTCTTTCAATTTCATATCAATTGCTAGTGAAATTCTACTAGGCAGAGACTTTAAAAACCATATATGAGCGACAGGAGTTGCCAGATTAATATGGCCCATTCTTTCTCTTCTTACATTTGATTTTGTAACCTCTACTCCACATTTTTCGCAAATTATTCCTCTAAACTTCATTCTTTTATATTTTCCACATAAACATTCATAATCTTTAATTGGCCCAAATATTCTTGCGCAAAATAATCCATCCTTTTCAGGTCTAAAGGTTCTATAATTAATAGTTTCTGGTTTTTTTATTTCTCCGTATGTCCAGGATTTAATTTTCTCAGGACTTGCTAAAGTGATTTTAATACTATTAAAATTCTGTGCTTCTGAAATATTGGTATCTTTAAATAAGTCTTTTAATTCTTTTTTCATATTAATTTAATTCAACATTAAGTGCTAAAGCTTTAATTTCTTTGACTAAAACATTAAATGATTCTGGGATACCAGACTCAAAATTCTCCTCACCTTTTACTATTGTCTCGTAAACTTTTACTCTTCCTGCAACATCATCAGATTTTACAGTTAAAATTTCTTGCAAAGTGTAGGATGCACCGTAAGCCTCTAATGCCCAAACTTCCATTTCTCCAAAACGTTGTCCACCTAATTGAGCTTTACCTCCTAATGGTTGTTGGGTTACAAGGCTGTAAGGGCCTGTTGATCGAGCATGTATTTTATCTTCTACTAAATGATGTAACTTAAGCATATAAATTGTTCCTACAGTAACTTCTCTATCAAATTTTTCACCAGTTCTTCCATCCCAAAGCATTGTTTGCCCCGATTTTGGCAAGGTTGCTAAATCTAACATATTCGTAACATCTTTTTCTTTAGCTCCATCAAAAACTGGAGTTGAAATTGGAACGCCATTTTGCAAATTTTCACAAAGGTCTTTGAATTCTGTTTTTGTAAGTTTATCTAAATTTTCAGAGAAAACTTCCTTCCCATACACAGATTTTAAAAAATTGGAAATTTTCTCGTTTTTTTCAACTCTTTTTTGATTTTCGTTAACTAATTTTTTCATATTTTCACCTAGCTCAGAACATGCCCAACCTAGATGTGTTTCTAATATTTGCCCTACATTCATCCTACTTGGTACACCAAGGGGATTTAAAACAATATCGACCGGTTTGCCATTTTCCCTGTATGGCATATCCTCCACAGGAACAATTTTACTCACTACTCCTTTATTACCGTGTCTACCAGACATTTTATCACCAGGTCTCAATCTTCTTTTAATAGCGACAAATACTTTTACCATTTTCATTACACTTGGAAGAAGTTCATCTCCTTGTCTGATTTTTAAAACTTTATCCTCAAATCTATCTTGAATATCTTGTTTAGCTTTATTGTACTGATCCTTAAGCTGATCTAAGGCAGCTGTTTTTTTATCATCTGAAAGTGCAATTTTTAAAATATCTGAAACACTAAATTTTTCTATTATGTCACTTGAGAGCTTAGTTCCTGCTTCTATATCTTTTATTTTTTTTGTTATAGAAATTCCCTCTAGTATTTGAAAAGCTCGTTGTTTAATGCTTCTCTCTAAAATTTCTTCTTCAACTATTTTATCTTGTTGAACCGAGTCAATTTCTGCTCTTTCAATTGTTATTGATCTTTCATCTTTCTCTATACCATGTCTATTGAATACTCTTACATCTACAACAGTACCTCCACTACCACTTGGCATTTTTAAAGAAGTGTCTGTAACATCAATTGCTTTTTCTCCAAAAATAGATCTGAGTAATTTTTCCTCTGGTCCAGATGCGGAATCACCCTTAGGTGTAACTTTTCCAACAAGAATGTCACCAGGTTTTACTTCTGCACCAATATAAACTATTCCAGATTCATCTAGGTTTTTTAATGCATCTTCATTTACGTTTGGTATGTCTCTTGTTATATCCTCTTCACCTAATTTAGTATCTCTCGCCATTATTTCGTATTCTTCAATGTGAACCGATGTAAATACATCATCTGTAACACATCTTTCTGAAATAAGAATGGAATCCTCAAAATTATAACCTTGCCACGGCATAAAGGCTACCGTTACATTTTTGCCTAAAGCTAGTTCACCAAGTTTTGTAGAAGGTCCATCAGCAATTATATCCCCCGATTTTACTTTATCGCCAACTCTAACAAGAGGTTTTTGATTTATACATGTGTTTTGATTTGATCTTTTAAATTTTTGCAAGTTATAAATATCAACACCTGATTTGGTAAAATCACTTTCGGATGTTGCTTTAATAACAATCCTTTTACCGTCAATCTTATCTACAACACCTTCTCTTTTAGCAACAATTGTTACTCCTGAGTCTAGTGCAACATCGCTTTCTATACCAGTACCGACTAATGGTGACTCTGGTTTTAATAACGGCACTGCTTGTCTCATCATATTAGATCCCATTAAAGCTCGATTAGCATCATCATTTTCTAGGAAAGGTATTAATGATGCAGCTACAGATACAAGTTGCTTTGGTGAAACATCAATATAATCAATATTTTCTGGTTTAGATAAAATAAAATTTAAATTCTGTCTGCATGAAACCAACTCTTCTGTAAACTTTCCATTCTTATCAATTTTAGAATTAGCTTGAGCAATTGTGAATTTAGTTTCTTCCATTGCTGATAGATATTCAATATTATCTTCGACTTTTCCGTCTTTAACTTTTTTATAAGGACTTTCAATAAAGCCATATTTATTTATTTTTGAATAAGTAGATAAACTATTTATTAATCCAATATTAGGACCTTCTGGGGTCTCTATAGGGCAAATCCTTCCATAATGAGTAGGATGTACGTCTCTAACTTCAAATCCAGCTCTTTCACGTGTTAAACCTCCTGGGCCTAATGCTGAAACCCTTCTCTTATGAGTAATTTCTGATAATGGATTTGTTTGGTCCATGAACTGCGATAGTTGCGAAGTTGCAAAAAAATCTTTTAATGAAACTGTCAAAGGTTTGGCATTTATTAGATCTTGAGGCATTGCTGATTCAACATCTAATGTCGTCATTTTTTCTTTAATAGCTCTTTCCATTCTATAAACACCAATTCTTGCCTGGTTTTCTACTAATTCCCCTACAGATCTAACTCTTCTATTTGCTAAATGATCGATATCGTCGATTTCATCTTTACCATCTCTTAAATCTAACATTTTTTGAATAATGGCTAAAATATCATCATTTCTTAAAATAGTTATTTTATCTGAACAGTTTAAATTTAGTCTAGAATTCATTTTAACTCTACCGACATCTGATAAATCATACCTATCTGAGCTAAAAAAAAGATTATTAAAAATTTGAGAAGCAATTTCAATTGTTGGTGGTTCCCCAGGTCTTAATACTTTATATATCTCATTTATTGCGTCATTTTTTGTTTCATTTTTATCATTAAATATTGTTTGGATAAGATAAGGACCTTTACTTATAGAGTTTGTTGATGAAACAGATATTTCGTTTATATCATTTGTTAAAAATTTCTCAATTATGGTCTCATTTAATTCTGTTCCTATTTTAAACTTATCATCTTTTATTTCATAGTCCTTATGAAGATATTTGCCATTTAATGAATTGCTAGATACAAAAATTTCTTTTAAACCATCATTAAATAATTTTTTTGCTGTTAGAAAATTAATTTTTTCACCTATTTTAACAACAATTTTTTGAGTTTTTGCATCGACTATTTCCTCAGAAAAATTTTTAGATTTATAGTTTTCAGGATTAAATTTAGTTTTCCATTTATTTATTTTTTTATCAAATGTATATACTTCTTTATCGTAAAATTCGTTTACAATATCATTTTTTGAATAACCTAACGCTAAAAGTAACGTAGATACATAAATTTTCTTTTTTCTATCAATTCTAAAATAAAGTAAATCCTTAACATCATATTCAAAATCAAGCCATGAACCTCTATTTGGAATAACTCTACAATTGAACAGCAACTTACCGCTAGCATGACTTTTGCCTCTGTCATGATCAAAAAATACACCTGGACTCCTGTGCATTTGGTTCACAACTACTCTTTGAACACCATTGGTAATAAAGGTTCCACTATTTGTCATCATTGGAACTTCACCCATATAAACTTCTTGCTCTTTAGCAGAAAGTATTTCCTTTGAATTATTTTCCTGATCAATTTCGTAAACTACTAGTCTTAGAGTACATTTAAGCGCAGAGGAATAAGTTAATCCTCGTTGAATGCACTCTTCTACATCAAACTTTGGTTTTTCTAATCTGTATGAAACATATTCAAGGGTTGCTTTATCGTTTAGGTCTTCTATTGGAAATATACCCTTAAAAACACGATCAAAACCTTTTATTAGATTGTTATCAATATTATCTTTTAAGTCAGTTAATTCTTTATAAGAATTTTTTTGGACCTCAATTAAATTTGGTATTGAAAGGCCTTCTTTTAATTTTCCAAAATTTTTTCTTATATTCTTTTTCTCAGTAAAAGATAATTGCATTTATGTTGTTATCGCTAGTTATTTTTTTAACCAGCAATTTAAATTTTGTTAATTATTTAAGTTCTACCTTAGCTCCAGCAGCTTCTAATTTAGCTTTAATTTCCTCAGCTTCTTTTTTATTGACACCTGCTTTTACTTCTTTTGGTGCACCCTCAACTAAATCTTTTGCCTCTTTTAGACCAAGAGATGTAACTCCTCTAATCTCTTTAATTACATTAATCTTTTTATCTCCAGCAGATGCTAGAACAATAGTAAATTCACTTTTTTCCTCAACTGGTGCTGCTCCTGCACCGCCTGCTGCAGGTGCTGCAGCTACTGCAGCTGCTGCTGTTACGCCCCATTTTTCCTCAAGTTGTTTTGAGAGTTCTGCAGCCTCAACAACTGTCAAACTTGAGAGATCCTCTATGATTTTATTTAAGTCAGCCATATTTTTTTCCGATTATTTTTTTGATTTTTCGAGCGCTAAAATAGCGATTTTTGAAGCAGGTGCAAGTAAAATACTTGCTATTTTTTGGGCTGGAGACCTCAAGATTCCCACAATTTTAGCTCTTGCTTCATCTAATGTTGGTAAAGTTGCTACATTTTGCACACCTGCAACGTCCAAAATGTCAGTTCCCATTATCCCACCGAGAATCTTTAGCTTGGAATTCTCTTTAGAAAATTTTGTTAATATTTTTGCTGAAGTGATGGCATCTTCTGATAATGCAACGGCAGTAGGTCCAGTAAATAAATTAGATAAATCTTTGCATCTAGTTTTTTGAAGTGCAAGTTTAGTAATTCTATTTTTAGTTATTTTAAATTGTATACCGTGCTCCCTCATTCTATTTCTTAGGTCATCAAGTTGTTTCATTGTCAAACCTTGATAATGAGTAACAATTACAGCTTGAGATTTATCAAACTGTGAGCTCATTTTCTCGATATATTCTTGTTTTTTAACTTTATCCATCATGATTATATATTCTTGTTTAATTTAAGTTTATAAGAAATACCCATAGTTGAAGTGATAAATGAACTTTTTATTAAATCACCTTTTATAGTTATATTTGATTTTTCTTTTTCTAAAGTATCGATAATAGCGTTAAAATTTTTAATTAAGTTTTCTTCAGAGAATGATTTTTTTCCTAATGTTGCACCAATATTTCCATCTTTATCATTTCTTATTTCTATTTGACCAGATTTTGCATCTTTGACAGCTTTTTTGACATCATCAGTCACAGTTCCCAATTTTGGATTTGGCATTAAGCCTTTAGGGCCTAAAACTTTACCCAACTTAGATAATTTAACCATCATAGAAGGAGTACAAATTAATTTTTCAAAATCTAAATATCCACCTTTAATTTTTTCAATTAAATCATCCCCTCCTATAGTATCTGCACCAGCATCTTTAGCATCTTTGCTTTTGGCTTCATCACAAACAACAGCTATTTTTACTTTTTTACCTGTCCCACCAGGCATATTAATTACGGTTCTTATGTTAATTTCACTTTTTTTTTGTTTATTATTTATTTGAAAACTTAAATCGATAGCTTCATCAAATTTAGAAGTGCAGTTTTTTTTTATTATAGGTAATAATTTATCGATAGTTTCTGGATTATTTTCATTTAAATTATCTAATAATTTTTTATATCTTTTAGAAGGCATTATTCTTTGACCTCAATGCCCATTGATCTTGCTGAGCCCATAATTATTTTAGTTGCTTGGTCCAAATCATGTGCATTCAAATCTTTCATTTTTTTTTTCGCAATTTCTTCGGCCTGTTTTTTTGTGATTGATGCTACAATATTTCTTCCTGGTTCTTGTGATCCACCTTTAAGTTTTGCAGCTTCTTTAATAAAATGTGATGCAGGTGGTGATTTAATAATAAAATCAAATTTCTTATCTTTATAAACAGTAATTACTACTGGTACGGGTTTTCCCATGAAGTCTTTCGTTTTTTCATTAAAAGCCTTACAGAATTCCATTATATTAATTCCCCTTTGACCTAAAGCTGGACCCACTGGTGGTGCTGGGTTTGCTTGACCACCTTTAATCTGCAATTTTACAAAACCACTTATTTCTTTTTTTGCCATTAGCTTACCTTTTCAACTTGATTATATTCTAATTCTACTGGTGTAGGTCTTCCAAATATCAGCACCGAAACTTTTAATTTAGATTTTTCCTCATCCACGTCCTCAACCAAGCCATTGAATGACGCAAAAGGTCCGTCTATAACTTGAACTTTTTCTCCAACCGAATATTCAATGCCTGTTTGTGCTTGCGCAACTCCATCTTTTATTTGTCCTAAAATTTTTTCAATTTCTTTATCTGATACGGGAGATGGCATTCCCTTTGTACCTAAAAATCCGCTTACTTTTTTTATACCTTTGATCATATGGTATATATTATTATCCATTTCACTTTTAATTAAAATATAACCTGGAAAATATTTTTTTTTTCTTTGAACTCTTTTTCCTCTTTTTACTTCTGTAACATCCTGAGTTGGTACCACAATTTCCTCGAATTTTTCAGATATTTTTGCTTTTTCTGCCTCATCTTTAATATTTTGAGCAACCTTATTTTCAAAACTTGAGTGTGATTGTACTATGTACCAGTTTTTCATTAAAAACTCACCTTTAGCACTACATCAAGTAGAGATTTGAAAATTTGATCAACTAAAAGAAAAAAAATTGCTGCAATAATAGCCATAGCCACCACCATAAGACTACCTTGAACTGTCTCTTTTCCTGTAGGCCAAGTAACTTTAAATGCCTCTTGTTTAACTTCCTGGATAAATTTAAAAGGATTTTTCATAATTTTTTTTTGGCAGGAGCGGAGGGAATCGAACCCCCAACCTCCGGTTTTGGAGACCGGCGCTCTACCAATTGAGCTACACTCCTATTGGTAGCTTACTTAATAATTTTTGTTACTACTCCAGCTCCTACTGTTCTACCACCTTCTCTAATAGCAAAATTTAATTTTTCACTCATTGCAATAGGTGTAATTAGTTTCACTTTAAATTTAGCATCATCTCCAGGCATAACCATTTCTGTACCAGATGGTAGCTCCACTTCTCCAGTTACATCTGTAGTTCTAAAATAAAATTGTGGTCTATATTTTGTAAAGAATGGGGTATGTCTGCCACCTTCTTCTTTTTTAAGAACATATGCTTGTGCCTCAAATTCAGTATGTGGTGTAACAGAACCTGGTTTAGCTAAAACTTGACCTCTTTCTACATCTGTTCTTTCAACACCTCTCAGTAAAGCTCCAATATTATCTCCAGCTTCACCTGTATCTAATATTTTCCTAAACATCTCAACACCTGTACATACCGTTTTCTTTGTATCTCTAATTCCAACTATTTCAATTTCTTCTCCAGTTTTGACTACACCTTGTTCAACTCTACCAGTCACAACAGTTCCTCTTCCAGAAATAGAAAATACGTCCTCAACTGGCATCAAGAAAGGTTTATCTTTTGGTCTGTCTGGTTGAGGAATATGTTCATCAACAGCTTTCATTAAATCCATAATCGCTTTTTTTCCGATTTCCTCGTCTTTACCTTCTACAGCAGCTAATGCTGAGCCTTTAACGATAGGAGTTTTGTCTCCTGGAAATTTGTATGAAGTTAAAAGTTCTTTTATTTCTTCCTCAACAAGTTCAATCAACTCTTTATCTTTAACTTGATCAACTTTATTTAAGAAAACTACTATCGCAGGTACTCCAACTTGTCTAGCTAGTAGTATATGTTCTCTTGTTTGAGGCATAGGTCCATCAGCAGCGTTAACAACTAATATAGCTCCATCCATTTGTGCTGCTCCAGTTATCATATTTTTTACATAGTCAGCATGCCCTGGGCAATCTACGTGAGCGTAATGTCTTTTTTCAGTTTCATATTCTACATGCGCTGTAGAAATAGTTATTCCTCTCTCTTTTTCCTCTGGAGCTTTATCAATTTGATCATAAGCTACAAATTGAGCTCCACCTGCTTCAGCAAGAACTTTTGTAATTGCTGCAGTGAGAGTTGTTTTTCCGTGATCCACATGTCCAATTGTTCCAATGTTGCAATGTGGTTTACTTCTATTAAATTTTTCTTTCGACATTACTTTTTTTACCTCTTAATAATTTTTAGTTTTTGGAGCGGGTAAAGGGAATCGAACCCTTACATCCAGCTTGGAAGGCTAGCGTTCTACCATTGAACTACACCCGCATAACCAAGTAACACTCCAAGTCTTTAAAGCTATTGAATGGTGGAGGGGGAAGGATTCGAACCTTCGAAGACCGAAGTCAACGGGTTTACAGCCCGCCCCATTTGACCGCTTTGGTACCCCTCCTTTTCAGTAGGGGAAGCGTCCCCTTGTTCAATAAAGCTTTAAACAACAAGCGTTTTATATATTTTTATCTCATAAATGCAATAACAGAAATTAAGGGAAATTAGCAAAAAATTAGATATAAAAGGCATAATTTTATGTCAAAATCGTCATTTTTTATAATTGGAAAGCATGCTGTACTTGAAGCACTTAAAAATCCAAAAAGAAAGGTTTTAAAGCTTTTCTTGACTGAAGAAAGTAAAAAAACAATACATAGAAATAGCCCAAGAAAAAACCTTTTAAAAAATCATAAGGTTTTTTTTAAAACCAAAAAAGAATTAGATAAGTACACTAGAAATGAGGGCATACAGCATCAGGGATTTGTTGCAGAGATAGAGCATTTAGAAAAAATACAATTAAAAGATTTTATTAAAGATAAAAAAAATTTGACAATTGCATGTTTAGATGAAATCACCGATCCAAGAAATATTGGATCTATAATTAGAAGTGCAGTTTCTTTTGGTATTAACGGCATAATTATAAAAGAAAGATCTTTTCCGTCTGAAAGTAAACTTATGTATAAGTCTGCGAGTGGTACAATTGAAAATATACAAATTTTTGAGGTACCTAACATTAATACAACTTTGAAATATCTTAGAGAAAAAAATTTTTGGGTTTATGGATTTGATTCAAAAGCTGAAAAAGATTTTACAGATATTGAGTGGGCAGGAAATAACATACTATTATTTGGATCTGAGGGTTATGGGATAAAAATGCACACTAAAAAATATACTGATTTTTTAGTTAAAATAAAAATTGATCATAACGTTGAAAGTCTAAATGTTTCAAATAGCGCTTCAGTGGCTTTCCATTACATAAATTTAAAAAAAAAAACTTGATAATCCCATAAATAATATTAAAAAACTGTATATGCCCTTGTAGCTCAGCTGGTAGAGCAATTGATTTGTAATCAATAGGTCCGCGGTTCGAGTCCGTGCGGGGGCACCATCACTCAATAAAATCAACGTTATTTTTTTTCAAAAATTTTATTTTTTATTAAATTTCTATGTTGATTGTGACTATAGTGTGAATAGATTGTGTATCAATCAAGTGGTCGTTTAAGATTTAATAGATTTTGGCTCTATATTTTTTATTTATATTTTTCTTTAAATGTTATTGGAGATAACTTCATTTCTAATTCACAAGCTTTAAAATCTTGTTCATAACCAGAATTTTTAAGTTTATTTTTTAGTTTCGGAAATGCATTATTAATATCTAATCCTGTACTTTCTTCCCATTTAAAATCAGCGCAATTTTCTAATAATTTTTTAGTTTTATAATCAGAACAAGAAACTAATAACAAACCAAGAACCACGATCACTAAAAGTTTTTTCATTTTTGTTTTAAAAAGTTTCTATAATCAACTTGTATTTTTTCTTTAAATTCTTCCAAACTAGGACATCCATACTTGTGTATCATTCTATGACAGTTGGCACATAGTATAGCAAAATCTTTTTCATCTCTACCTAGCTCTTCATTTAAATCAATCTTCTTCAATATTTCTGACTTAGGTACTATGTGATGTGCTTCCACATAATCCAATTTATCGTTATACTTCCCATAAATCCTCTCAAATTTTAGATTGCAAGCCTGGCAAGTATAATCAAATTTTTTCTTTAAACTTTTGATAAACTTTGGGTCTGTTTTAATATAATATTTTTCGTGTTCTCTATGTTTCTTTAAAGCTTTTTTTTCTGATCCACTTAAATCTTTTATAATTTCTACTTCTTCTGGATCAATATTTTCGATTAATTCACTAGTGCCACCTCTTTGAATAATATTTTCATAAATATTAAGAATATTTTTAGCATCATTAATTAATTCATTATTGGACGGCAAATTTTTAACATCATAGACTTTTCCAAAAGCACAAGACTTAACCCAAACTTCTCTCATTTTATCACTTTCAATTGTGATTTTAGTTCCGTGTACATTTTTAAAACCAAACTTTTTATAGTCACCTGCTTTGTTCTTTAGAATTATTCCTCTTGATATTAAAATGTCATCTGCTTCATTTTTATATTCTGATTTTATATCTCTATAACCTTGACCTAATGAAAGCATAATTTTTTTTCCATTTTCAAAAAAAGAATAAACTGGATAATATCCTCTGGTAGCAGTTTCTGAGACTCTTGGATCTAGCAAGACTATCCAGGCAACGCTACTCCAATTTCCAGCGTGTTTTGCAACAAGCACTTTGTACTTTGAAATTGTTTGACCTAAGTCTTCTTTAAAAGATTTTGGAACTTCTAATCTTATAAATTTAGCTAAAGGATGATTTTTTAATTTCTGTTTTTTTGCTTCAGGGTATTCTTTTGCAATTTTTTCAAATACAGATCTAATATCCATCATAAAATCTTATCACTGTGACATCAGTGTGACTAGATCAAAGTTAATAATTAATTTTCGTTGAAAACAAATATCAATTTAAAGTTTTATAATTGATTTGTAATCAATAGGTCCGCGGTTCAAGTCCAAGCTGGGGAAAGAAATTACAACAAGCTTTCGATTATATTTAAATATTTATTTAAGTTGCTTTTATAATCAAAGCGATACAAAGATTTATAGGAAAAAATTATTTTTTTATTTAACTTATTTTGATTTTTTTTAAAAAAAAGTATTTTTTTAGAAATTGCTTTATAATCACCTACTGGAACAAGTTCCCCACCCTTTCCATTAAATAGAATTTCTTTTGGTCCTGTTGGACAATTGGTTGAAATTATAAATTTTTTTAATACCATTGCTTCTAATAGAACATTTGGCAAACCTTCAAATTTAGAGGAGAGAATAAACAAATCTGAAGAGTTGATAAATTTATAAGGATTTGATTGAAATTTTAATAATTTTATTTTTTTATTTAGACCTTTTTCTTTGATGTAATTAATTAATTTTTTTTCGTTTATACCTTTGCCAATAATTAGAGCTTTAAAATTAATTTTTTTTTTTAATAAATTTAATCCTTTCAGTAATGTTAATTGATCTTTTTGATCTGTAAATCTCGCTACATTAATTATTTTTAAGGAATTATCTGTTTTTTTAAAAAAGTTTAATTTAATCTTAGCTCTTGATTTTCTAATTATCTCTTTTTTGTTAAGTGGATTATAAATACAATATGCATTAACTGAAAAGAAATCTTTGAATTGTTTTTTAAAATCAATGCTATTTACAATTATTTTATCTGTGTAGCCTAAAATTTTTTTATATAGATACTTTTTAATAAAATTTTTAGACCAACCACTAGGTGAAGAGTTAGATCTTACAATTATTTTAATACCAAAAAACTTACAAACTAAAGTACAATATAAGTTTGCTTGAAAAGCAAAAACAACATAGTTTTTATTTTTTAAAAGTATCAATGAAAGAATTAATAAACATATAAAATATTTTATTCTTCTTGAGGTATTTTCCCAAAATAATGATTTTGGTGTTATAAAATTTATTTTTTTAAAATTATTCCTATATTTTATACCTGTTGTTATTATAGAAATATTTTTAATTTTGGAAGATAAATAATTAGAAATAATAAATAAATTTTTCTCAACACCACCACCCTCAATTGATGGCATAAAAATTATTAAATTTTTTTTTTTCATTAAATAAAAATATTAATTATTGTTGATATTATTTTATCAAAATTATAAATTTTTTTATTCGATATTTTTTCCCAATACATTATTTGCTGATTCCGCCTAAGCCAAAATTTTTTGCTTAACAAAATATATTTAGAACCTAAATTATTTTCACTAATACTTTTGATTGTTAAAATTTTTTCATTGAAATAATATTTTTTTCTATTAATTGCATATAATATTAATAAAGCATCTATTGCTAAGAAATTCCATTTCTCGAGAGATATAGATTTAAAAAAAGATTTTACAAAATTTTTATTTGCAGATAATGAGCTTGTACCAAATATTTCTGGCCAAAAACTTACAGCTTTAGTATACAATAAGTTCTTTTTATATTTTTTTCTTTTTGGAATTTTTTCTGTTTTATTAAACTCAATAAAATTAGAACTTACATCTTGGATTACTCCTTGATTATTTAGATTATAATTTTCATAAATATATTTTAACTTATTTTTTTTAAAAAAATCATCTCCATCCATAAAACAAATCCATTTTCCTTTTGATTTTTTGAAACCTAAATAAACTTTTTTTAATTGATTTAATTCTGGAAATTTAGAAAAAACTTTGTAGTGAAAATAACGTACTTTTTTTGATTTAAATTGTACTTTATTTAATTTTTTATCAGACGTATCTATTATTATTATTTCATATTTTTTTTGAAAATTTTGCGAAAGACATGATTTAATACATCGATTAATAGTTTTATATTGATTGTGTGTATTAACTATTATAGAAAAAATCATTTACTTTTAACTTTTATAATAAAATATTTATTAAACCAGACTTTTTTATGACAATTCATAATGATAAAATTCCAATTATCATTCTAGCTGGTGGTAAGGGTGAAAGATTTGTAAGTGAAGAAAATTTGCCAAAGCAATTAGCAAAAGTATCAAATCATCCTATTATTATAGAAATTTTATTATACTATTTTAAAAATGGATTTAATTTTTTTGTCCTACCTCTTGGATATAAAAAAAAATTTTTTATAAATTTTTTTCTTAATAAAAAAAATATTACTAAATATAAACTTAATATCTTGAATAATGAAAATTCAAAATTATATAAAAATAAAATTAATATTTTATTTTTTAACAGTGGAGTTAAGTCTAATAA
This sequence comes from uncultured Pelagibacteraceae bacterium, assembly GCA_902536765.1. Lineage (GTDB taxonomy): Bacteria > Pseudomonadota > Alphaproteobacteria > Pelagibacterales > Pelagibacteraceae > Pelagibacter. The sequence continues at coordinate 148,749 of CACAYM010000002.1, read as the reverse complement.
ATTAAATAGAATATATAAATCATTAAAATATATAAAATCTTATAAAGAGCTGTTTGGTGTTTGCTATGGTGATATATTCGCAAATATTTCTTTTAAAAAACAAATATCTTTACTTAAAAATAAAAAGATACAGGCTGTATTATCAGGTTTCAACGAACGTTCGCCTTATGGCCATTTAAATGCAAAAAAAAAATTAATTATAGGTTTTAAGGAAAAACCAGTACTTAAAGATCCTATCAATATTGGTTTTTATTTTTTTAAAAAACAAATTTTTGAAAACATGAAATTTAAGCAACACGAAGATTTAGAAACACATTTTCTGCCAAAATTAAGCAAATTAAAAAAAATTGTTCTTCATATGCATAAAGGTTATCATTTTACAGTAAATACTCAGAAAGATTTAGCTGAAGTTAAAAAGATTTATAAAAATGATAAATATTTTTTCTCAAAATTATGAAGCAAAATATACTTATCACTGGAGGATTTGGTTTACTAGGAAGCAATTTGTATAAATTTTTAAAACAAAAAAATTACAATGTATTCATCCTAGATAAAAAAAAAAATTTCTTAAAGAAAAATTATCAAAGACTCGATAAAAAAAATGTATTTCTTGGTGATTATTTAGATAAAGATTTAATAAAAAAAATAATTGTTAAAAAAAAAATAAAAGTCATTTTTCACACAGGTGCAGTAACTCAAGTTTTGGATGCAATAGATAGTCCTGAATATACCTATACAAATAATATTTTTGGTACATTAAATTTTCTGGAAATTATAAGAAAAATAAATAAAAAAATTATTTTTATTTATAGTTCCTCTGATAAAGCTTATGGAGAAGTAGGTAAAAAAAGTTATACTGAAAATACTTGTCTTAATTCAGTTTTTCCTTACGATGTTTCAAAATCATGTTCTGATTTAATATGTCAATCTTATTCTAAAACCTTTAATCTGAAAGTTGGAATTTTAAGATGTGGAAACCTTTATGGGCCTGGAGATTTTAATAGAAATAGATTAATTAACGGTTTTATAATATCAATTTTGAAAGATAAAATATTTAAAATCAGATCAAGTGGTAAGTTAGTAAGAGATTATTTATTCGTAGATGACGCAGTACAAGCATATTACCTAACTATGTTATCATTGATTAATAGCAATAGAAAACTAAGAATTTATAACGTAGGTTCAAAATATAATATGAATGTTTTTGGTATGATAAAAAAAATATCAAAATTAAATAAGAATAAAAAAATTAAAATTAAAGTATTGAACACTTCCAAAAAAGAAATAACTAGCCAAAAACTTAATTATAAAAAAATTTCTAAAGAATTAGGATGGAAACAGAAAGTGAATTTAGATGATGGTTTGCAAAAAACTTACAATTGGTACAAAGAACATATCCATTTTTTTAAAAAATATTAATTAAAAATTATTTGATTTGTGGTGGGACTGGTAGGTTACGCTCCTACTACCCCCTCGATGTCAACGAGGTACTCTACTATTGAGCTACAGTCCCATATTTATTCTAAATTTTCACTTTATTTTAAATTAATAGAAAATTCTATAGGAATTAACCATTTTACAGTTTTGTTCTTTTTTAAATTCTCTATTACAATTTTTAGTATTTTTAAAAATAATTTTCTTTTTATTTTTAAGATAATAATCTCCTTGATCGATTTTATACCTCGGTGAAATTAAAGGATTATAATTATAAACTACATTTTCATTTACAATTCTATCTATATTGCGATAAGAAAATATAACAATGCCTATTAGTAAAATTAATTGAATTTTTTTAAAATTTTTCGTGTAATTGTATCCCTGGCTACTTAAAAGAATTGAAGCAGGTATAAAGAAAATTAAAGCAAGTAAATGATAGCCACCATATCTTAGTGATGGATGATAAAAAAACCACTCGAAAGCGTATAGCAATAGAATAAAATAAATTGTTTTATGCTCTCGAATAACTTCAAACTTAATTTTTTTTGGTTTGAAAATAACAAAAAATATTAAAACTGCTACAAATAAACCACCTATAGTATCTGAAACTTTATTGAAAAAATAATTTTCTATCCAAACAGTTAGCCAGTTAAAGCCTGAAATATAATTTTCTGGATTATCAACTCTGTAAGTGGGTGTTGCTCCTGCTTTAGACCATAGTTCATAGAAACTGGCAGCCCATTCAACTCTTGAGACATCGAGACCCCAATAAAAACTTTCAAAACAAGTATATGACAAAGGATAAATTAAACATCCTGTATAGGCTATGTTGTAAAATATTATTAATAAAGCAAAAATTATTGAAAAATTAATAATTTTAAAATTTTTATAAAAAATTCTTAAATTTGAGATTTTAAAATATTTAAAGAAAATTACTAAAAATAATAAGCCATAAATTGAATAAAAAGACTTCAAACTCACAATAAACGTTAATAAAATAATAAAATTTTCAAAAACTTGATGATTGAGTTTTTTTTTCTCAAGTATATTAAAAATTAATAATATGCTGAGTAAAATTAGTATTATTGCAGATCTATCTGTTCCATGTTCAGCTAGTCTATAAAAAAAGATATTTATAAATATAAAAATAAATAACTTTAAAAAAAAGTTAAAATTTAGTTTAGCTCTACGTTCAAAAATACTTTTTACAAGAATAACATTAGTGAAAACCATTATTAAGGCTGGTCCAATAAAATAAAAATAATTTTCAGTAAATGGTAATTTAAATAGGGAATGAAAAAAAAATAAAGATGAAACATGATTAAATGCTAAATCAAAATTTCCTAGTCCGAATTCAAGCTTATTAATTGTTAAGTTATCAATAAAACTTAAATGATAATATAAAAAATCATCATGGCTTTTGAAGTACAAAATTGAGGTTATGGACAATATTAAAAAAAAAAGTAGATATCTAACTTCTTTATTTTGTTTAAAATTTTTTATTGAAGAAGAGTAATAAAAAAATAAAAATATTCCAATTATGTGAATAATAAAGTTATGAGAGTAATCATGTTTCAATATCAGGTTGGTTAAATATGAGATTAAAGTTAAAAATGTAATTCCATAAAGTCCTATGTATCCAACGTTAGGACTTTTATTATATGCTGTTAAATTTTTTGCGAAAAAATATCCATAACCAATTACATTAAAAGCTAATATAAAGTAGGTTAAAATAAAAACAACAAATTGCATTCTAATTTGTTTCTTTTCTTAATTGCTCTAACTTTATTTTTTTTTGTAGTCCCCTATTTCTATCATACAGAAGTTTAAACTTTATTTTTTTGTTAATTTTCACTACTATATTCTTCGCATTTCTAACTTCTATATTATCTGCAACAGCACTGATGGGTCTTTTAACAGTGTTTAGATTTCTTATAGAAACCAAAAGCTTATCGTTTATTATTTTTCCTTTCCATCTTCTTGGTCTAAATGGACTTATAGGAGCTATAGATAATTTTTTTGAATTAAGACTTAATATCGGACCTCTAACAGATAAATTGTAGGCAGTACTGCCAGCGGGTGTTGAAACTAATACACCATCCGAAATTAATTTTTTCATTATTATCTTTGATCCTACTTTAATTAAAACCGAGGCAGCCTGTCTACTTTGTCTTAAAATTGAAACTTCATTAATTGCTAAATATTTTTTTGTGGACCCTTGTTTATTTGTTACCTTCATCTCTAATGGTGAGATTATTATTAGGTTCGCTTTATTAAGATTAGTTACAATTGTTTTTGATGAAAATTTATTCATCAAAAATCCATAATCTCCAGAATTTATTCCATAAAAATATTTTGAAGAATTTTTAAATTTTTTAAGTGTTTTGAGCATGAAACCATCTCCTCCAATTACAATATTTATATTTTTCAATTTAAATTTAGATAACTTGTTTTTAATTAAAGATTTAATTTTTAAAGATTTTTTATTCGTATCTGAAATTATTTGAGGTTTTGACATTTAGTGGTGCCCTCGGCCAGACTCGAACTGGCACTCCCAAAAGGGCAAGGATTTTAAGTCCTTTGTGTCTACCAATTTCACCACGAGGGCATTAATGAATTTCATGAATGTTTATGCTAATATTTATAATTGAACAAGATGAATAAGTAAATTTTTTTTATTTTATCTCTCTGTGTACTGGTCTTGTACTGGTTATCCTATAAAATCCTATTTAATTACAATAAGTATAAACAGTACTCTCCTCTAAAAGCTTATTTAATTTTTTTTTTCCAAAACTAAATGTAGAAGTTTTTGAATATGTGTAGTTAATAGAATTAACATCTAAAAAATTCATCACAGATGATCCTTTGATCCCAAAGTTTATACCCTCAGCTATATCTTTTGAAAGGCCTGATACTGCTACAGCAAGTAAATCACCGTCTTCATTTACAATCGGTCCTCCACTATTACCTGGGTTAATAGCTGCATCAATTTGAAGTTCATTAGAATTATCTGCATATCCTTTTAAAGAACTAATTATACCTTGGGTAAATTTAAGATCATCACTAAGTCCTTTACCAAAAGGATAACCTGCAACAATTACTTTTTGAAGTTTTTCAGGTCTGTCATTTGAGAATTTTAAGAAATTTTTTGGTCTTATATCAGCTTTTAATAATGCAATGTCTAATGTTGCATCAGATGCAATTAGATCAGCTTCTACTTCTTTTTTATTAAATGTAATTTTTGACTTTGATCTACATTCTGAAATTACATGATTATTTGTTACAAAATATCCATTTCTATTTATAAAAAAACCTGATCCACTAGCAATATTCTCTGAGTCAGATGAGCCTGGTAAAGAATAATTAGTTTTACATTTTTGTTGATAATTTAACTCCTTATGTCTTCCTCCATAATTATATTTTTCAACTATACCCTCAGACAAATAGTAAAAATATACGTTGTATTGAACCCTTGTGCTTTTAAAATCAAATTTCTTTGTCTCACTGTTATAAACAGGATCAGCACCCACTTCTCTAATATCTACAATTATAAACGTATTATCATCTCTTATTTCAAAATTAGACTGAACTTCTTCTTTTTCTTTTTCTATTTTTTTTTGCGTTTTGACCATTATTCCACTCTCAGTGTCGAAAGTTCTGTCGATAAATTCATATTTGGCATTTTTTTCTGCCATCGCTTTTTTTATATTATATGGAGTAGTTTTTTCCCCTTTTTCCTTTTTTTGATCATTTAAGACATCATGAATTGTTTTTGATAATGAGTCTTTTGTAAATTTACAGCTAGAAAATTTTATTATTTCTGCTTGTAAGTTTGTGTGCATGAAAAATATTACAAACAATGTTATTAATATTTTTATTATTTTACTAATCTGCATGTTCCAGTTCTTTGTACATACCAATATTTATGTTGTCCAATATAAGTCTCATTTTCGAACATTCCTGAAATTAAATCTAAGATAAAATCACTACCTCTTTCATTTATCTCAAAAGCTTTATGATTCATTTTTATTTTATTATCATCCATTGTTCCTACATATGGACTTCTCATATTTCCAGTTTCTGAGGTACCTATTAACCTACCAATAACTTTGCCTGGACTTGTAACTTCTATAATTACAGAAAAACGACTAGGTGATAATTCTTTATACTCAATATTATATGGATCTTTGTCATAATCTTCATTTGTATTCCAATTTGTCATAACACAGCTTAAATTCATATCTGCTAGAGTTGGATTAATTGAACAAAGAAATATTACAAATATTGCAAAGAGCTTTTTCATTAAATAACAGTACTATAAATTCATCTCTCTGTGTACTGGTCTTGTACTGGTTTGGAGAAATTCAATGAGCTTGATTACCTTATATAAATTTAAAGCTAAATCAAAGTTATGGGATTTTAAAAGATATTTAGACTACCTTGGACTACCACGGACTGACTCGTCTGTGAATCCCTCGGCTTTTAAGTCCTTTGTGTCTACCAATTTCACCACGAGGGCATGAGTTATTTTCATGAGTATTTATGCTAATATTTATAATTGAACAAGAGGAATAAGTAAAATTTTTAATCTTAGTCTGATTCTTTAATTAATTCGTTGATATAATTTTGATCAAAATTTTTCTTAGCTAATCTTAATATATCTCTTAAAGTGATGCTATCAATCATTGTATCAACATTATTTATTTGCTCAAAATTTAAATTATTACTTATAGCGTCAGCTATTGATGCTATCCAGAAATTATTAGACTCTCTTGCGGTTTTATATTGATTTTTTAGTACTAATTTTTGATCTTTAAAAAGCTTGGTATCAAAATCTCCATTTTTAATTCTAGTTAATATCTCATTTATCTTTTGATCAATTTTTTCAACATTATTTGGTTCTGAGCCGTATACAATATAGAAACTCATTAATGGTATTGGTGATTTTTGATCATAATATTTTGCAGCATTAATCGAATAAACTAAATTATCTTTTTCTCTTACTTCATCGAATAATATCTTGTCTAATATAGAAAGCATTAAGTTGTATTTTAATTTTTCTTTGTAAGAGTATTTAAACGGTTTGTTGTATATTCTTGTTACGGTTGCTTTTTTTGGGTTATCTTCAATAAAAGATAATTCTTCTCTTTGCTGGGTCACTCTTATACCATGATCAACAAATTCTTTATGTCTTTTAGAGCTTTCAAGACTTCCAATATATTTCTCGATTAAAGGTTCAATAACCTTTAATTCGAAATCACCAACAATGATAAAATGAAAATTAGCACCATCTTTAAAGCGATCTTTATAAAATTCTTTGACAGTGGATAAATTTATTTTTTTAAATACTTCCTCGGTTGGATAAAAGGTTCTTGGGTGGTTTTGATAGAGTTTTTCTCTAAATTCCAAATTAAGTTGGTGTTTTGGGCTTTCCTTCTCAGCTCTATATTCATTAATTTTTTGCTCCTTTAACCGATCAATATGTGTTTGTTTAATTCTTAAATCAGTAAAATTCACATATAAAAACTTAAACATAGTTTCAAGATTTTCGTTATTTGAGTAACCAATTATTTGTTCTTTTCCCTCACTTATTCTTGGTGAAACATCAACAATTTGATCATCAAACAAATTATCTTTTTCGGAAATACTAAGTTCCCCAATGTCTGCTTTGTTTAAAATATTTTCTGTGTATTTAGCAGAAGGAAGCTTTTCAATTTCAACGGTTGAATAACCGCCATCACTTAGAGCTCTCAGAGAAATTCTATCTTTCTTTAATGTTGATTTTTTTAAGTATATATTTGCACCATTTCCTAGAGTCAGCTTAATAACGTTTGATTTAGGATATTTTTTTCTCTTAATAATTTTAGAGCCTAACAAATCTTTTTTAATTAACTCGACTTGCTTTAACTCAAAAAAATACGGTTTAATTTCTTGTTGACTTATTTGAGCAGCTATTTGATCAATTTCATCCTTTGTTGGAATATTTTGGATATACTCAGGCGCTTTAATGATTAATATTTGATTTTCTGCTCTTATATATTTTAAAAAATAATTACTTAAATCCTGAACTGTAATTTCTGGTAAAATTTGTCTTTTTATTTCCAACTCTTTTTTAATACCAGTAATCATTTCATTATATAAAAAGTGTCTTTCATACTCGTTGATAAAACTTGCAGATGATCGCGTCGTTTCTTCTTCTAGGCTTTTTCGTGATGTATTGATCATATTTTTCTTAGCAAGATCTAGCTCTGTGTTTAAGAAACCATGTTGTTTAATTTGTTCAACTAAAAATAATATATTTTCAATTCCCTCATAAATTTGATCTTCTTTTAGATCGGCAGAAATAATTCTAAATTCATCTAAATCAGAAATATTAAAATCAGTAATATAGGCATCTAAAAATTTAACCTCTTTTTTTTCTATACTTTCATTTATTCGTCTTTTGAAAATGTCTACAATAAGGTTGTTAATTATTGCCTCTTTGTAGCTTTCAAGAGTATCAATTTTATTAAATTTATTTTTTTCAAATATCGAAAAGCTGATGTTTGTTTGCTCATCATCTTGAAAAGTATAAAACTGGTTTTCAGTATAATTTGGAATTTTATAATCAGGAAGTTTGACTGGTGTATTCTTAATTTCTTTAAAGTACTTTTTAATTAAATTTTCAATATTATCAGTATCTATATCACCAATAACAAATACACTCATTAACTCAGGCTGGTACCATTTCTGATAATAATCGATTACATCCTGATAATCAAAATTTTGAATTACATCAATTTTACCTATCGGATCACGGTTGAGGAAAATTGAATTTTTAAACAAATATTGCTTTATCTCTTCATAATATCTTTTGGAGTTTCCATATTTTATTCTCCACTCTTCCTCTACAATTTTACGTTCTCTTTCAAATGCCTCAGGCTCTAAAGTCAGCTTATGGGTTATGTCTGAAATAATTTTTATTATCGTTTCAACATGTTCAGGATTTTTTGTAGGAACTGTAAATCTATAATTGGTTGTTAAATGGCCAGCTGATGCATTGTAATCTGAGCCAAGATTAAGACCAATTGATGTTAAATATTCATCAATTTTTTTCTTAGGAAAATTTTCAGAACCATTAAAAGCCATATGCTCTAACAAATGAGCTAGACCTTGTTGTCTATCCTCTTCCATGATCGAACCTGTATTAATCAAAAGTTTGATACTTACCTTGTCTTTTGGAGTTTGATTTTCTCTAATATAGTAGGTAAAGCCATTTTCTAACTTTCCATATTTAATATTTGGGTCAATTGGAAATATCTCTGCTCTAAGACTAGATGATAAAATTAAGAAAAATAGTAGATAAATTTTTTTCATTTAATTTGATAAATACTGATGTCTCCACGAGGGCATGAGTTATTAAATTAATCACATGCTAGATTTTCTCTGGCACCCATTAAGACACCTCCCCAAAAACCGGTAACTCCACTTTCACTATTGCTCTTCCTGACGGCCTCGCATTCAAGCATTTTTCTAGTTAGTAATTCTTGTTTTCTTGCAATATCTAAATTCATTAAACAATCAGAAAATTCTGCTGTATCAGCCTTAAATCCATAATATTTACAAGTAGCTTTATCTTCATTTCTTTGTTTTTCTAAAATTTCTTTATCTTTTTGTAATTTCAAACGTTTTTTTTCTGAAAGATAATCCGAACAGCTACTTAATAACAAACCTAATATTAGCACGATTAATGTTTGTTTCATTTATTATTTTTTTTGTTTTAAAGGGTTTTTTCCAAATCTATTCTGTTTACTATCACCAGCTGTGCAATATAAAACAATTAAATAAATATAAAGAGCTAGACCTATAAATAAAAAAATTAACTCACCAGTCTCATTTCTATTCATTGCAAATCCAGTTTCTAAAATACCAGCAGGTATTGGTATAGCTTGAAACCATCCACTTTTATTTATGTCATGTAATCTTCTAGCAGTAACTGATATTGCTGGTATAATTATTCCTATGATGAAGCCTCCAAACAACCAGGCAAAAAGTGGTGTAATCAAGATTAATAAAAAACCAACTATATAACCAAGAATTATAAAAAGGACAAAATACCAGTACTCAGATCTACTAGCCCTTCCTTTAAAATCAAAATATTTTTTAAAACATTTCTTTACAGCTTCAGGTAAATTCATCCCCATACTTTCCTCCTGTTCATTTTGTTTATTAAATTTTTCTGTGTAATAATCTGACTGATCATTTTGTTTACTAAATTTTTCTGTGTAATAATCTGAATTATCAACAACATCCTCTTTAGTTTCATCATACACTTCAACTTCTTCTTTTTTAATTTCTTCAACATTTTTATCTCCATTTTCAACTTTCGTATTATCTTCTTCAGTTTTCGTATAAGCTTCTTCTTTAGTTTCCTCTTGAGTTTTGAAATTTTCAGTTCGTGTTATAAAAGATTTGATATCCTCCCCTGTTTCTGAAATATTTTGAATTTCCTCCTCTGCAATAAAGTTTAGGCCTTCTATGTTTGATGCTATTGTCCATTTTCCTCTTAATCCAGCTTTTACTTTAGTATTTTTTTTTATAGTTTCGCTATCGACAAGTGATTGAAGACTTGATAAGGAATTTACAGTTATTTCTGATCCATTATTATCTATAAATTTATATATCATTTTATGTTGGGAAAGTTAATTTACCTGGTTTTTCAACTACAAACCCTGCGCCACCTCTTCTCAAAAGCGCAGGATCGCTTATGTAACTAGATCCTGAAGATATTGCAAAAACTCCTTTAAAATCTCTACTTGCTTTTTCAAAATCTAAATTCATATATGTTGCCATATTAGATTTCACAGTAGAGCCAGGAAATGCAAAATATTTATCGCTGAAATTTACACACCATATTTCTGCTTTTTCAAACGCTCTTGTTGAATTAATTAATATTGTTTTTGTTCCATCTTGTCTTTCTTTTCGACTTAATGCTAATCCGTTCCATTTTTGTTTAAAAGCAGCAACTTTTGAAAAATCGTCTAAACTATCTCTGTAATCAGATAACATTTCATCAAATTTAGCTGCAAGTATCTCTGCTGCTGATTTTGGTTTTTCAACAACAGGAGCTCCTTTATCTTCTATTTGGGAAGGAGAAGATCTTGAAGTTTTCTTAATTTGTTCTGAAGTGCTTTTAATTTGTCCTTGTAATTCAGAAAATCTACTTTCACTTTTTTTAGTTTCTGATTTAAGATTTGTTAGTTCTTTTCGCTGAAGTAAAATATAAACAACTAGACCAATTCCAAAAATTACCAAAAATGCTATACCAATATAAACAATGTATTTAGTAAATGATGTTTTTTCACTTAATTCCGAATCTAGTTCTATTGTCTCATTAATTAAAGAGTAAACCTCATCTATCATTTTATTGTTCTTATCAATAAAACCTTCTTTGTCTAAAATTTTTTGATTTATTAAATCTTTAACTGATTCAAGATTTTTGAAATCAATTTCATCTATACTTTTTTTATACTTTTCCAAAGTCTTTCTTTTCATTGACTCTTTTGTTCTCGATATTATTAATTCAAGGTTTCCATAAGTAGTGGATATTTTTTTTCGTAATTTTTTGTAATTTTTCGGATCTTTATCAAATAAATTTTCTATTATTTTTCTCTCAAGTTCAATATCACCGTCTAAAACTGATACTTTTAATTCAATAGGTTCAATCTTTTCTGTTTTTAATCGTCTTAATTCTTTGAGTTTTGAAATTACTTTTTTGTTCTTTGTATTAACAATATCAAAATCTATTACGTCATTTATATCAACTAATACTTGATCATATCTTTCTTCAAATTTTCTGCTTTTATTTTCTAGTTTTTTTAAATTTGAGATAAGCTCGATTTTAGTTTCATCAAATTTTTGTTTCTTTTCTTTGGCTTTATCTAAAATTGGCTTATAGTTATCTTTTACCCATATTTTATCTTTAGCAGCTTGCTCTTCACGCTTTTTTTGCTTATCTCTTTTCTTTTTTTCTTTTTCTAGAAGTTTATTGTGTTTAGCAATTAAGTAATCAGGCATATAATAAACAACATTAGGTATATCTATTATTATTCCATTTTTATAAATCTCTTCTCCGATTGGTAATTTATAATCTGGTTTTTCTTCATCATTAAATAAGCCATTTTTTTCAGCAATTATTTTATATAAATCTAACATTGAAGAATTTCTATATTTAATAGGTCTGTCTTGATCGCCATATTGTAAACAATGAATTTTTAAAATTTTTTCTAAACTAGTTGTTTTAGGATCAATTTTAAAATTTAATTGAGATTTTAATTCTCTAGATAAAATTAATTTTTTACCAGCAGGAAGTGGATTTAATTCGTGATATCCATAGATCATCCATCCTAGTTGTCCTAGATCATTCTCTTCTTGTTCCGATGATCCTTTTTTTACAACTTTCATAGCACAATACTTTTGTCTAATTTGATCTTTATTAATATCTGGATCTTCAAATATTGGTTTACCTCCTTTTTTAGCGTTCGTTTTATGAAAAGAAAAGGAGCTTGTGTTAAATAAAAATAACGAGAAAAAGATAATTAGTAATAGCTTAATTTTTTTTTTAAACATTTTACTTTAGCTTGAGTTTGCCGCTTGCAATTTCTTTAATGACTTGTTTTAATTCCAATATAAATACAGGTTCTAATATGGAAGAAGTTTTTTGTAATTCTTTCATACTATCGTCTCCTTCGACTGATTGTTGATTTTTTTGAGCCTCTATTGCTTTAGCCTGACCATTTTTTAATTCAGCATTAATTTTTCCTTCAAGATCACCCTCTAGTTTTTTTGTAAGTTTTACTGGAATTTTTGAAAAGGATTGCAAATATTTTAAAAAAGTCTTTAATTTAGATACATCTTTAATTCTCCAAGGTTTATTTGGATCAAGATCAGAAATAACACCGACTTTATTTTTTCCTGACATAATATCTTCACCAAGAACAGTTTCGTGAGATTTTTCTTTTACGTTTAAATCCGTGGCGCCAAATTTATCAACTAAAAGCCCATAAGAGACCTCGTGTTTGGGTGTATGGGTAAATTCAAGTGCTATAGATTCAAAAGCACCATCAGTTACTTTTTCAATCATTTTAGCTAGTCTTTCTTGCTCTACGCTATCATCAAAAACAATTTTATATAATGTGCTTGCCTTACCACCCAAACAAATTCTTAAAGATTTTGTTAGTCCTTTTTTGAAATGACCTTGTTCTATAAGATGATTTGTCACTAGACTTACATAATAAAGAATTCCAGATAAAGTTAATTCGGTTAAGTTTTTAAGTTCTTTTCCTCTTTCTTTTCCACTGACTATGTCGAATCTATTTGAAAATGCTTTACCAAATGTTGTGCTGTTTACTAATAATTCAACACCATTTGCTAATTTAGATTTATTAGATTTAATTTTTTGCAGGTCATCATACGTAGCAAGCAACAATTCATCATTACCACTTATTTCTTTAATTAAAGGTAAATTATTAGTCAAATAATCTATCAGCACATCTTTACCTGCTAGTCTGAATGAGTTTCTCCAAATTAATTTGTTATCTTGCCAAAGAGATAAATCTGAAGTTCCACCACCTATATCTATTGTGACAACATTATTTGCGAAAGCTATTTTTTGACCTTGGGCGAAGTACAAAGCGCTTGATATACTTTCTGTTTCAAATTTAGTTTTTTCCTCTGATTTATAACTTTCATCATTCAATCCGATGTTTATTGCTCTCTTAGTTATTCGTCTAAAAGATCTCAATAAATCTTGGGAATATGCTTCTGGATAAGAAAAATTAAATTGTAAATTTTCTCTTTTTATTCCTTGAGCAGCTGCTTCTACCGCTGCTTGTAAAACGATTTGTGAAATAAAGTACTGAGACTTAATTCTACTTTGCTCAGCTTCATCCCATTTCAAATTAAATTTTAAAGGTCTTTTATCGTCAGGTAGATCTTGAATTGCGTAAAGAACTTGGTCAACATAATAAATAAAATTACTTCTAAACGGTAAATTTTCTGATGATGTTTCTTTATATGATCTTTCTCTTAAAATTGTCATAAAAGGAACGCTAACAAATCTACTAGGAACAAATTCTTTATGAGCTTGCATTACTTCTTCTAATTCTTCTTCTTCATTACCTGGTTCGTATGGAAGATTAATTCTGTTTTTAAAACCTAATTCCTTAGGTTCATCTTTGTTTTCTTTATAAAAAACACATGAGTTAGTTGTTCCAAAATCAATACCAATTGACCATATATTATTCGTATCTTTGACCTCTTGTGGATCAGGAAAAAGAATTAGCCCAACATCTACTCTTTGATTATGATCTACAAATGATCTTCCACCGGTTTGGGTAGCAACATTGCACATAACTGCTTCAGGTGAGGATTTTAAAGTTCTTAACTCTGTTACTGCAGAAGTTTGCTGAATTGGAATTTCTTCTCCAATAACTTCATGCGATTTAATCATTGAGTCTAAGAATTTGATTTTATCACTACCTGTTTGACTTTCTAATTTACTATTAATATCCTTCACTGAAAAAATATTTTTAGGTAAAATATTTACTTGTGTATTTCCGTCGTAGAAGAAATAATATTGATCCCAGTCTTCTGTTTTAATATCTGGCCAAATACTAAAACCTAATGGGACGGATCTATTTTTAACAACATCTTTAGCTTTAAAAATTTTTTCAAGAGTATAACTCATAGAACCACCACTCTCACTTACTAAATTTAAATATAAAACAGCTTTATAGTTATCGCCATCAGGACTAATTATACAATTTGTAGAAATCGCTTTTGGATCCATAAACATTAACATGGAAGAGTTTATTGGATATGCAAATTGTTCTCCATCTCGAGAGTGCTCTTTAAGCTTTCTATCACCTCCTGGTAGAACAACTAATTTTTCTGTAAAAATAGTTTCTGGAGTTAAATATAAGTAACCTTGCTCTTCACATTCAGATTTCAATATTTTATATAAATTTTCATCTTGTCTTAAAGAATTTAAAGAATAGTTATTCCAAACACGAACATCTGATAATGTTTTTCCTTTTGATTGCGCGACTCTAAAATCAGCAAAAATACCACCTTTAATTTGATCCTTAAACTCTGGTCTAACCTCAAGACCACAATCAAATTTTGCGTTTTGATCAGAAGCACCTATATATATTGTTGAAAGTTTATCGTAGACAGGTTGTGCAGGTAAGTTTAAATTAACTTTTGTTGGGTTCCAACTTGAAAAACTAGCTCCACTACTTTTTGCATCACATGATGTTTTAAATTCTTGAAGTCTTGCCATTACTGCATTGAATACTTCCATATTTGAATAGGTAAGACCTTGGATTCCGTTTATTAATTCTTGTATGTAATGAGATAAAATAGCAAATTGTTCATTTCTCATATCTCTTGCGTTACAAGGATCTATTAAATAACCATCTTCATACCAAGGTAATTTAGAAATATTATTGATACCTGTATAATCTTTAGCTGCCGCTAACATTGTATAAGGATTAACTACTGCTATAGCTGATTTGTTAAAATTCAAAACCCCTACAGCATTCCAATCTTGGCCTTGAGCCATCGTATCTAAAGGTTTAACATCAAATAATATTTTCCCAATATGTGCCAATCCGTCGTTTGCAGGACTTCCTCCTGAATATGGATTATTTTTTATGTCTTGAATGTTAACTATACTTGAAGATAAATCGTATATATGTTTGTAATAAGGAGCTAAACCTAACAGAGCCAAAGTTCCTCTCCACTCATTTACTATTGATTGGTTGTTATCTAAAAGACCATTTCTTACTATTAGAACTCTTGCCCAAACATCTGGGACTGAAACTATGTCTGTGGCAGAAACTATTTCTTCACCACCCATTTTTAACCCTTTGGCTAGTTTTTCTAAAAATGAAGCATCTTCAGATTTCCATTCTCCAGAAGTAGCTATATTTGAAACTTGGTTTTGTTCATTTAGCGGTGGTAGTACTTTTTTAACCATAATTATTGCTCACACGATCTAAAAAGGATATCCATAAAAACTCCAAGCCCTTTTTGATCTCTATAAATTTTTTTGTAACAAATATTGCTCATGATATTTAACAATTTTAAATTCTTTCCATCAGAAACAAAATCTTTGAATTGATTTTTTTCAGAATAATTAAGTTTTTCCTTAATTGTTACACGATTAGAAACATTTTTTGCTTTAAATTCAGAAAAGAATTCAGACACAACCAAATTCATTTTTTGATCTGTATTAAGTATTGTTGAATAATGCATATCTGTAATCCAGATTAAAATATCTTCACAATATTCCTTCATAGCTAAAATAACTTCTTGATTGTGTTCATGACCTACTTCACAGTTCTTAGTTTCAGAATTGTATGTATATTTATAAATTAAACGCTTAAACCAATTTTCATTGGAATATTTTTTTATTTTACTCCAGCTACCAACAAGAGCTGGTCCATACATCCAGTTATAACTAAAAGCAAATCTTATAAGTTTAGCAATATTTTCTTTTGAGTTTAAACTGTTAGAAACATTTGGAATATCTGACCATAATATTTCATCACTATCATTCTTTCCTATATGAAAAATTTCTTGATTTTCGCTAATTTTATTTTCACTGCTAAAAAATTTAAGTGCTCCAAGGGCTGCATATATTTCAGGGAATAATGGTGGGTTATTTTGTAAATTTCCACCCATTTTGAAATTAGAAAGTTTTGAAAGTGGGTCCCAACCTGTAATATATACTTGGTCAAATATTTTATTATGCTCAAACAGTTTTGAATAGTATTCTAAGGCACCTTTAGTTTGATCTAAAAATTCCTCTGGTTTTGCAAATAATTCTCCTTCCATATTTTCTTCTGGTACTTCATAATTAAAATATGGAAGCATTAAAGCTCCACCTAAATGAAAGTTTGTAGTTACGTTTTTTTCTTGCTGAATTGTTTTTATTCTTCTGGCTATATTTGGAAAACCTGATGCTCCAGTTCCTCCAAAAATAGAGCTTATGATAAATACTCTTACTTCTTCTCCACCTCTAGCTGCATCTATAGCTTTATAAATTTGTGACCAAAAAGGATCATTTTCGTTAGCGGTTGTTGCTAACATTGCAGCAGCACCAATATTTGGTCTTGCTCTAAAACCTTCTGATAAATTTTGTAGTTTTTCTGTAGGATCATATAAACAATCCATTAATCCCTTAACTTCTGGTTTCAATAGATCATAATGAACTACTTCTTTTAATGTTGGGTCTGCACCTTTCAAAGGCAACCAAACTGAATCGTTATTAGTTCTAATATTTGTTTTAAAAAGATTACTATTATTTGTTAAATCGTGTTTTGCTTCATCGCGAAGGCTAGTTCTTAAATTAATATATTTGTTTAATAAAATTTTAGTTCTACTAACATTGCCGTTAGCTTCGTCTTGATCAACCATTCCAACCCATAAATCTTCAGGGCCTAATCCAGACGAACAGCAGTGTAACAAATGTTCAAGACATTTAGCTCCAGTTCCACCTATTCCAATAATAAAATTCTTCATAAATTCCCCGGTAATTTGTTTGCAAATAAAACAGATGATCTAGCAAATCTAGCTGTTCCAACAAGTACACTTAAATAATACATTAAAAAAAAATAAATAAGTGATAACAAAACTAATATTGAACGACCTGATGTCTTCATAAGATCAGCTGCATCATAAGGTGATGCTTGTCTTAAAAAGAAATATGAAATAATAAATAAAATAGCTACAAAAATCCCTGTAAATATTATCCAATGAATAAAATATATTTTAGCTTTACCTGGTGCATCGATATTTAAATAATGTGAACCCGCTGACCAAACAATTGAAAATAATATTGTTGCAGACAACATTGCTGTCAGCATATGGGCAACCATTTCAAAGGTATTATTAGAAATTTCATAAAACTCGAAGCCTAATGCTTCCAGTCTTTCTGAAACAATTATTGAGTTAGCGAAGTATTGAGTTAATGCAGAATCTGGACCAGGTCCAACCCACATTACTGATATTAATAAAACACTTACCCAGCCAATTAATGTAAGTCCAATTAATGAATAAAATATAGATCTAAAAACATTTATCATAATTATTTTAATAAGTTAAAGTCCATTACAAAAGTTGCAACAAGAGTTTTTTCAAATGTATCATTTGATACAGCATTTAAAATTTTAATAATTTTTGTTAAATTTAAAGTTTTAAACTTTACTGGATTAGACTGTGTAAAACCCTCAGCATCAGAACTTCTTACAGACCATTCTGCAAAATCTTTCTCTGAAGCAGTTCCAGGTTTTTCAGCGTATACATCAACAAAATAAAAATATCTCATACCTAAAAAAAGTTTTAATTTCTTTCTATCTGATATGTTTTTAAATAAGTTCAAAGTTAATCCATCCTCATTGGAAGTTACAGTGCTTATTGAGTCAAACTTTGACTTTCTCCAGTCAATTTTTTTGCATTTTACTTCTGGGCTAGACCATAAGCTCTCTTTTAAAGTGTATTCAGATACTCCTGATGAGCCTTTAACAATAAGGTCATCTTTTTTAATTCTAAATTTTTTATTAAATTTTTTTCCAGTGTTAAATTGATAGATTGGCAAAACATCATCAACATATTTAAATTTAAAACCTTCTGCTTTATCTATTTTAGGAATATTTTTTTCAGAAATTATTTGATTTTTATTAAGATTCTGTAAAATAGGTGAACTTGTTATTAATGCAAATTTATATTCATCTTCTGGATCGGTAAAGTGCTGTTCTTCTAAATTAGATTTAATTCTATTGATATGCTTTTGGTCACCTATGACAATGATATAATAAGGTCGCATTTTTGCATCTGTATAATTCATTGATCCACCATCTTTTATTGGTATGTCATATACAGTTCCATTAAACGAACTCATAACCCCAATAATTCCAATTGATTTTCCTTTTTTTAGAATTGACTTTAGAGGTTTGGTTAATTGTTTAAGTGTCCCACCTACTAACTGCTTATCTGAAAGGAATAAATCAGTTACTATTATATAAGTCCCATCTGGATTTGCTTTTGCAATTTTAAAAGGTAGTTCAATTTTAGATTCTTGATTATTGCACTCTGACGCTGCGCCTTTACACTCATAAAAAGAGGGTTTTATAACTTTTGCAATTTTTGATCCTTTTATTGGTATTATATCCTTGCCGAAGGCATGATAATACGTTGAGGAACCAACATTTTCAGCAATTTGTTGTAGATCATCAATTACATTAACATATACGTTCTTTAAACCAGGTTGATCATTTACATATCCTTTCATACTTAAACTTTGATCAAAATAGACAAATACATTTCCTTTTTCTCCATTAGAATTCTTTGCGCTTGATGTTTCAGTAATATTTACTGATAATTCATCAGGACTACAAAATTCTTTACTTTGTAAATTTGTAAATGAAATTAAAATCAAAATGATGAAAGAATTCGCAATAAATTTTTTCATTTTTATTTACCAACCTTAATTTTAAAAGATAATTCTTTTACGACTTCCCCATTGTTTTTACCAATTATTCTAATTTCAGCACCTTCACTTGGAACAAAAAGCAAATATGTAAATGTATTATCATCATTTATTACTTCTTCTTCCTCATTAACTAAAATTTCATCTATTTTATCCTCTGTAACAGCACCTGTTATTGACAAAGTTCCTTCAGCATCAATAACCATTAGTTTGCCATTTTTTTGTAATTTAGGTTTAAGTATTTTAATTAACTCTGCTTTTTTAACTTCAACTACAACATCATCTGTAGCTTCCTCTTTTTTAACAACATATTTTGCTTTTATATAACCATCTGCACATGTTGAATTAATTTTTTTTACTTTAACATAATACCAGTTCTCATCTTTTGTGGAAGGAGCATAAAATAATAAGTCATCACCTTTATCAATATTAATTATTACTTCAGAATTTGAGTTAGCTTTTTGGTGAATATTAGCTTTACTATTAGATTTATGATTAAAAGGTAAATCTCCACATTCACCAACACCTCCCAATTTGTCCTCTAAATCTCCAATTTTTTTTTGTTGTTCCTCAAGTTTTAAAATTGCACAATGTTCTTCTAACTTACACAAACGGTGGGACTTTAATAGAATTTTACAATATTCTCTTTCAATCATAGTTCTTTTTTCAGGTGGAATACACTTAATTGGATCATGTTCCTTACCTCCAGGACTATGAGCGTTTACTTTATTAATGATTATAATTGAAGAAGATAATAATACTAATGTAAATACAAGTGATAAAATTTTATTTCCCATAATTAATTGCTATATAATAAATCCTTTACATGGTCTGCAGACACTGCAATATTTTCTGCAGCAGTATTTGATATGAGAGTATTTAATCCAATTAAATTTCCGTCCGCATCAAATAATGGTCCACCAGAACTTCCACCATCTATATTTGCGCCATGAACAATGAATTTGGTATCTTTATCAAATTCATCTATATTGCTCAATGTATTCCGAAGACCCTCTGTTGTACCGAGCCATTGTATATCCCCAGTTGAGGTATAGCCAATTAACCCACTAGGTGAACCCATGGCTCTAACAAAGTCTCCTTTTTTGAGTTTATCAAAAGGTACAAATCTACTTATAGGTTTCATTGATACTTTAAATGCCTCTTTTGGAGTATATCTAATTATACAAACATCCTTTTTGACGTTTTGTTTTATTAATTCTGCTAAAGCCCAATCTTTTCCACTTATTAATCTAATCCAAGTTACAATTTTAATATTATCATTTAAATTCCATTTTCCCTCTTCTTTTAATAAATTGAGAAATTTTGAATCTGGTTCAGCCATTGCAACGTGACAGTTAGTTGCTATTTCGGTTTTACTAATAATTATTCCAGAACCTGAGGTGAAATCATATTCTTCAGGAGGATCTTTCGATAAGTTAACTGCCGCTCGAGCAATGAAGACAGTTGACTCCTCAAGTTTCTCTATGTTGTTCTCCGGTTTTTTTTTCTTATCAGCGAATAAAGTTCCTCCAAGAGCTTTATCTATATGTTTTTCCAAACAATTGTTATATGCAATTAGTCCAAATTTTTTGGATCTTATACATTCAAACTTCACTGCATTTATTTGATCAGCATTTAATTCGCTGAAATCAGCGTAATCATTTCCATCTTCAATAAAATTTTCTCTTACCTCTAGACCGCAAGCTTTAACATTTGAAGCATCCTCGCATTGAATTTTAATTGCATCTCTATGACCTTTTGAAACTCTTTCGTCTCCACTATCACCGCAAGCAGACAGAATAAAAAATAATATAAAAATTATAGTTTTTTTATAAGGCATAATAATTTTATTTATATGAAATTAAACCACAAAAATTGGGCTTTTGCTAAAAAAAAAGTTAAATTTTTACTATGGTAAATCTACGAAACTATATACTTAATTAGATAATATAGAATGCCAGTAATCACTGTTGCATAAACAAAACCTTCACTAAAAAGTTTAAATATTTTTTTATAACTTTTATAGTTATGTCTTAAATAAATATAAATTAGTGTATATATTCCAACAATTGCTATGCTAAGTAATATGTCAGTAGGATTCATGATTTTTTATTGTATTTTATTTATTAATTAAAATAAATCCAAACTTTAATCAACGATAAGAGTATCTTTTGATCCGCCACCTTGAGAACTATTAACAATGGTACTGCCTTTCCTCAAAGCAACTCTAGTTAATCCACCTGTAGTAACATAATTTGTTTTTCCAGTTAAAATAAATGGTCTTAGATCTAAATGACGTGGCTCAATATCATGTTCTGTAATTGTTGGTGCGGTAGATAAAATTTCTAATGGTTGAGCAATATATTCTCTAGGATTTTGTTTTATCTTGGAGATTGTCTCCTCTATTTCTTTTTTAGGGGCCTTAGGTCCAATCATTATACCATAGCCTCCAGATGCATTAGCAGGTTTTACAACTAATTTTGATATATTTTTTATTACATATTTTTTGTGTGTTTCGTCATGACATAAATAAGTTTCCACTTGATCTAAAATCGGTTGTTCGCCTAAATAATATGTTATCATTTTGTTAACGTAAGAATAAACAACTTTGTCATCAGCCACACCAGTTCCAATGGCATTAAGTATTCCAACATTTTTTTTTAACCAACATTTAAATAAACCAGGAACACCAATCAAAGAGTCTTTATTAAAAGCTTTTGGATCTAAGAAATTATCATCCAATCTTCTATATATACAGTCTACTCTTAACGGACCTTTTACTGTTTTCATATAAACATTATCATTTTCAACAAAAAGATCTTTACCCTCTACCAAAGCGATACCCATCTGGTCTGCTAAAAATTCATGTTCAAAATAGGCTGAGTTATAAACTCCTGGAGTTAAGAGCACCATATGTGGATTAGAAGTTTTTTTTGGAATACACTCAACCATACAATTATAAAGTTTATTTGTATATTGATGTATAGATGCAACTTTATATCTAGTAAATAATTCAGGAAAAACATCTCGCATTACCATTCTGTTTTCCAACATATAGGAAACACCAGATGGAACTCTTAGATTATCTTCTAGAACTAAATAATCCCCAGATTTATTTCTAATTAAGTCTATACCAGAGATATTAGACCAAGCTTTAAACTTTGGAGAAAAACCCTCACACTCCTTAACGTAATATGGTGATTTATAAATTATATCTTTTGGAACTATATTATCTTTAAAAATTTTCTTTTGATTGTAAACATCATCAATAAATAAATTTAAGGCTTTTGCTCTTTGCTTCAAACCTTTCGAAACTTTGTTCCATTGTTTCTTTGGAATTATTCTTGGAATAATATCCAAAGGCCATCTCTTTTCTTCAGCTCTATTATTTGCAGCGTAAACTCTAAAATTTATTCCACGTGCATTAATCGTACTTTGACAATTTTTCTCAATTTCTTGAAGTTTTTTCTTTCCATGTCTCTCTAGAATACTAGAAATGATAATAGCATGCTTTCTTAGCTTGTTATCTTCAGTAAAGTATCCATCGTAAGCTTTACTTGAATTATAATTCTTCCATAATTTAGAGACCATTATCAAATGTTTAATAATTCCCAATAACAATCAATTGCATAATAGATATATCAGGTATGTTATTTTTAAATTGTATGATAAATGATAAATTAAATATTAGTAATTATGACTTATTGTATAGGAATTAAAGCTAATGATGGCATTGTATTTGCGTCAGACTCAAGGACAAATGCAGGTTTAGACAATGTAAACATATATTCAAAAATGTTTACTTACGACGTAGGCGATAGATCAATAATTATAGTAACATCCGGTAATCTTGGAACATCACAAGCTGTATATAAATCTATTGAAAATGACTTAAAAGATACATCTGGAGTAATGAATTTAAATACATGTAAAAGTTTTGACCAAATAGCTTCTTACATTGGATCTTTAAATACTGAACACTCTTCGCCAAAGGGAATTAATACGGATACTGTTCTTTTAGGTTCAACATTTATAGTTGGAGGACAGATTAAAGGTCAATCCTTAGAATTATATTTAATCTACCCTCAAGGAAATTATATTAAGCCCGCAGATAGCAAGCCATATTTGGTAATAGGTGAAGTAAAGTATGGTAAGCCAATTTTAGATAGAGTAATTAAACCTGATGTATCTGTAGGTGATGCGTCTCGATGTGCAATGATTTCCATGGACTCAACTTTAAAAAGTGACTTGACCGTTGGACCTCCGATAGATTTTGCAGTTTATAAAAAGGATGAATTTAAAATTGCTTCGAAAAAATGCTTGAATATTAACGATGATGAATACTCAAAAGTATGTAATCAGTGGTCAGATGGTATTTTTAAAATTTTTGATTCTTTTCCCAGATTTGATTGGGAAAAATAAATTTAGAAAATAAAAGCGTTAACCTTTTACGCTTCCAGCTGTTAAACCACTTACTAAATATTTTTCAAAATAAATAAATATTATAAGCACAGGTAATGTAACTATTACTGATCCTGCCATTAAGTACTGCCTTGGTGTTTCAGCATCTCCAGTTAAATATTGTATAGCCCTTGAAAGTGTAAAGGATTTTGGATTATCTAAAAACATTAACGAAAACAAAAATTCGTTCCAAGCTATCATAAACACATATAACGCAACAGATGCAATCGCAGGAAGACTCAATGGAATTATAATTTTTAAAATGATGCCAAACCAACTATGACCATCCATAATTCCAGCGTCTTCGATCTCTTTGGGAATACTTTTGAAATAACCTTGTAACATATAAATTGCTACAGGTAAGGTGGTTGCTGTGTAAACAATCAAAAGACCTACAACTGAGTTTCTCAAACCAAGTTGGCTAAAGACTGTATACAAAGGAATTACAAGAACGATAGCTGGAAACATATAAATAATTAATATTGACGATGACAGAAAAGTTTTACCAAAAAAGTTTAACCTAGCTACGGCATAAGCTGCAGGTATTGCAAACATTAAGGTAATTATTACTGTTCCAATAGAAACAAGTGAGCTGATAAGAATATATCTTCCAAAATTATAGGTATCAAAGATAACGAAATATGATTTGAATAAATCAGATAAATCTTTTTTAAAATCTAAGCTGAAATCTAGAGGATTAACTAATAAGGCTATTTGGGTTTTAAAACTGGTCACAAGCATTATATAAAATGGAAACAAAATCACAAAAGCAAAAAATATAATTCCAAATAGAGTTATAAAATCAAAAATTATTTTTTCTGATACGAAATCTTCTTTTAAATAATTTAAATTATAATTCTTAACTTTGTGTGAAAAAAATAAGATAACTATAAATACACTAATATAATACCAAATTGGAGCACTCTCATTAATATATAGATAAAAAATTGTAAAAACTGATGTCAAAGAAAAAATCTTTATAAAATGATTTAATTTATTCCCAACAACTAACAACCCAAGAGATAAACATATTCCAAGAATAAAATTTTGACTAATGTTTAAATTTGTAAAATCTATACCTTGTAAGGTAGACATTATTTTTAATATAGACAACAAACATAATAAAAATATAGATGATGTTAATAAATATATAGATAATGACTTAAATTTCATTTGCCTTTCTTCCAATTAATTTAAAATAAATAAACATAAAAATTATAAGTAATAAAACTATTACTATTGAGACAGCAGATCCCATGCCTATATCTGATATAGCAAAACCTTGTTGGTAAACATTTATTGGTAACGTCCTAGTCCCAGACGCGCCACCAGTTAATAAAAAAATATCCTCAAATTTATTAAAATTCCAAATAAACCTAATCATAAATAAAATAGATATGATTGCGGTTATTTGTGGAAGAGTAATATGAATAAACTTTTTAAGTGGCCCCGCCCCATCAACTTCAGCAGCTTCATATAAATCTTTAGGTACAGCTTGCAATCTTGCAATAATAAATAAAAAAGCTAAAGGAAAATATCGCCAAATCTCAAAAAATATGACTGTAGTTAAAGCTAATCTTAATTTTAATTCAAAGCCAAAAACATTCATCACCATATATTTTTGACCCAGTAAATTAATAGGTTCATCAAAAATATTAAAATTCACCATCAAAGCATTGAAGGTTCCGCTATTTGGATCTAGTAACAAAGTCCAAGTGTAGGCTAAAGCTACCACAGGTCCAACATATGGAAAAAGCAAAATACTTCTCATAAATGATCTGCCGTAAAAATTTTGATTAACTAGCTGCGCAGCTAAAATTCCAAAGAATATTGCTCCAATTGTACCAAAAAAAGTGAAGTAAAATGTAGTTAGAAGTAAATCAACAAAATCATCTTCATAAAAAACTTTCTTAAAGTTCTTTAATGTAAAATTTGTCGTTAGAAGGATGTTATCAGCTTTTCCGCTTAAGGATGGTTTTTGAGATTTGATTACTTTTTTATCTATTTCATTATTATTTTCATTTTTAATTAATACCTCAAAATTTTCTCTATATTTTGCTTCCCATTCACCAAACTGACATTTAATTGTCTTTGACTCAAATTCACATCTAGAATCAAGATCTACAGGTATTACATTGCTCGGAAGCTTATCCTTAAACTCCACATCTGATATTTTTTGAATTAAAGAGCTATTTCTTAATTTATAAATAATTTTTAATTCTGATTTATTATCTGATATGCTTTTAACAATTTTTTTTGCTCTTGGTTCCGGAATTCTAATGTCTTTTAAACTTACTTCTTTAAAGCTAATCCAAATATTTGCAAAAATAGGAAATAATATTATAGAAAAAACTAAAAAAACTGCTGGTAAAAGTAATGTATACGCAGTTCTTTTTTCTATTTTAGATAAAGTATCACTCATATAAAAAAGCGGATAATAATATATTACCCGCTTTTTTTAAATCTTATTGATTAAAACTTAGCTAATTCAGCGTTAATTTTCTTAACTGCCTCATCAACTGAAATTTGATCATCAATAAATTCTCTTGTGATTCTATTTAAGAATTGAGAATTAATTATTTTTGATGCTCTTGATAGCTCACCTTCTTTAACTCCCCATCTGCTTGCAGTATCTAATCCTGCAACTATGTTGTTAATAACATCAGAAGAATAAAGATCTGTTAAAGGAGCTTTTCTATCTACACCAACTGGAAGTTTACTCCAAGCTTTAGTGTAAGCATTTGGATCGCTTGAGTTTCCTCTTCTTACAGGGAATTTTCCTTCAGGAGCAATACCTAATGTTGCTGTATAACCTTCGTTCATTGAATACATAATGAATTTTTTAGCTTCATCCGTATCTGCATCTGCAGTTATACCAAAGTATCTAATATCAGCCCAAGCTGCCCCTTTTTTATTATTAGGACCACTGAAATTAGTGATGAAACCAGTTTTTTGAGCTAACTCATTAGAAGTTGGATCAACGTTAAATGTTGGTGGTGCTGAGTCTCTTAAACCAGCTAACTCATCCATTATAAATGGTGACCAAATTATCATTGGTGTTCTTCCAGCAAAATATAAAGCTCTTGATTGCTTCCAAAATAATTCACCTTTAGGACTAGCCTTAGCTAAAACTTTGTAAAACTCTAAAGAATTTTTTAAAGCTTTACCTTGTTTCTTTGTTCCACCTTTTTTAACAAAATTTACTCCATTTGCTAAAAGTACATGCTCTAAAACCTGACTCATAAAATTTTCATCAGTTTTTGTTGCTGCAACAAAGCCATACATGTTGTCATTTGATAGTGCATTAATTGCCTTAACAATATTTGCATAATTTGTTGGTGGTTCGAGACCTGCTTTTTGAAATAAGTCTTTTCTGTAAACAACCATTTGCGTCCAACCATCAACTGGAACAGCTGCAATCTTTGATCCAGACTTAGCCATGTTTAACGCTCCAGGAGCAAAAGTGTTTTTACCTAAATCTTTTACTACTGTATTATTTGCATCTACATCTAAAATGCCAGCTTCTGCCCAAGGCAATACATATTGTAATGTATGATAAATTACATCTGGTAGATCACCAGCAGCTGCAGCTGCCGTTGCTCTTGTTCCAAGATCTTTTTCCTCTACAGGAATAACCTCAACCTTAATACCAGATTGAGCTTCAAAAGCTTTTGCCATTTCCTGTTGTTTAGCCATTCTTGCTGGTTGGACTTCAGTCGTCCAAAATTTAATGTCAGCAAAACTAGTATTTGACATTAAAAATGCGAGAACAGCGAATTTGATTATTATTTTTTTTATCATAGTTTCCCCCTTATATTTTCCCTATGAAATTTTTATTGCATAAATCTATCAGTGTAATAAATTTTTAACAATACTTAATGGTTTTTTAAAAGCGCTATAAATTTAGCAAATGTCAGAAATTACAATTAAAAATCTCAACAAATCTTATGGCAATAACAAAGTTATTAATAATTTTAATATAAAAATTACTGATGGTGAATTTATTGTGTTAGTAGGTCCATCTGGTTGTGGAAAATCAACTTTATTAAGAATGATTTCAGGTCTTGAAACAGTCGATAAGGGAGAAATTTTTTTAGACAACAATTTAATTAATAATTTAATTCCGTCTAAACGAGGAATAGCTATGGTCTTTCAATCATATGCTTTATATCCACACATGAATGTTTATGAAAATATGTCTTTCGGTCTTAAAATGGAAAAATATTCTAAAAGTGAAATTGAAAAAAAAGTGAACGAGGCTGCTAAAACACTTCAGATCCAAGATTTGCTTGATAGGAAACCAAAAGAACTTTCCGGAGGCCAAAGACAAAGGGTTGCTATTGGTAGAGCAATAACAAGAAATCCTAAACTTTTTTTATTTGATGAACCACTATCCAATTTAGATGCAGCATTAAGGTCCGAGATGAGAGTAGAAATTTCAAAACTTCATAAGAAAATGAATTCAAATATTATTTATGTCACACATGACCAGGTTGAAGCAATGACACTGGCTGACAGAATAGTGATTTTAAATAATGGAAATATAGAACAGTTTGGTACACCTAATGAAATTTATGCTGATCCAAATAACGTATTTGTTGCAGAATTTATTGGATCACCAAAGATGAATTTAATTAAAATTAACAAAGAAAATATGATTAATAATAATACGATTAATTTTTTAAATAATCAGATTGTGTTTGAAAATTTTAATTTTAATGACGAAATATATTTAGGCATAAGACCAGAAGACATTAGTGTCAAAGATGAACATGATATTAAATTTGAAGTAAAAGTTGATCTTATAGAAAATCTAGGATTTGAGAGAATTATATATTCATCATCATTGAACAATGAAATAAGAATTAAAACATCTGAAAATATTCAGATAGATACTTTAAATATATCTTTTCCTAAAGATAAATTATATTTGTTTGACAAAAATAAAAAAAGGATAAGGCAATAGAGAATTTAAAATTTAGTTGGTTTCCAATCTTCAGGAGCTATTTCAAGATCACTAAATTCAAAAGCAGGAGCAACTGTACACCCAATAAGGCTGTATGAACCTGTAGGTTTCATAGAAAACCATGTGTTTTTTTCTACATTAAATATGAAATTATTTTTGGAACCAATCTCATTTGTTTGAAATCCATTACCGTCTTTTGACGTAAATATTTTTAATGGACTACCAGAATAAAAATGTAACGTTTCGTTTTTAGTTATTCTGTGCCAATGAGATCTTTGATGCCCTTCTAATAAAAAATAAATGTGAGTTATATCTTTATTCTTAAATACCTCGACATAATATCCACCCTCAGGATGAGGTGTCATTTTGTGATGTTCAATTAATGTTTTGATGATACTCATTTTTGTTAAATTAAATAATTTTAATATATGTAATTTTACTAATTTATTTTATAAAATTAAAAAATAAAACACAAAATTGAAAATTATGAATAAAAAATCTCCAATAATTATTTTTACTGATTTGGATGGTACTCTTTTGCATAGAGATACTTTTGAATTTGATGGAATAAAAGAATACGTAAAAGATCTTACAAGCAAGGGAATAATCATAATTCCTAATACTAGTAAAACCCAAGTCGAGATTGAAGATTTTAATAAAAAATTAGATTTAAATTTACCCTTTATTTCTGAAAATGGTTCAGCAATATTTGGCTTGGATAATATTAATAAAAACTTTCCAAATAATATAGTTTTAAGTAGAGAAAAGGAAATTACATTTAAAGTTTTTCAAAAAAAAATACCTGAAAACTTAAGATCTAAATGTAAAATAATAACAAAAATGGAAAAAAAAATACAAAAGGAAATTTTTGGATTATCGGATAAAAGCTTAAAAAATGTTCTTAATAGAAGCTATTCTACACCTATTTTATTTAAGGGAAATGGTGAACAGAAAAAAGATTTATTTAAGATTGTAAAAACTATTGGTTTGTCTCTCCATGAGGGTGGTCGAGTAATAAATATTTGCGATAATGTAAGTAAAGTTAAAGCAATGAATAGAGTTATTAAAATGATTAAAAAAATTGAAAATGAAGTTAAAATAGTTGGTGTTGGAGACAATTATAATGATCTAGATATGTTAAGAAATAGTAATATTGCGTGTCTTGTATTTAACGATCAATTTCTCATGGAGCCAATAAATATAAATAATTGCATAGTTTCAAAACAATCTGCTCCATTTGGATGGGAAGAAGTTGTCAAAATTGCGCTAGAAAAAATTAAACAAACGGATTAAAATTTATTATGAGCGATTTTTCCCAAAACGGTATTATTTCAAGTTTGCATGATTTTGGGACTAAATCTACTAAAGATATAGAAAAAGATTTATTAAAATTTTCTAAGGAAAGAAAAATGGAATTAATTCTTCCTAGTCTTTATTCGGAACTTGAAGGAAATGCATTACCAAAAATTGTCAGTGAAATAAGTAAAATAAATTATCTCAATCACATAATTATTGGACTAGATAGAGCAAATAAAAAACAAGCGGATAAAGCCCATAATTTCTTTAAAAAGCTCAAAACTCCTTTCTCAATTTTATGGAATGACGGACCTAAGCTAAAAAAACTTCATAATGAATTAAAGAAAAAAGACCTTGCGCCTAATGAACTTGGTAAGGGAAGAAACGTTTGGTATTGCCTTGGAATGTGTATTGCAAGAGATGAGGCAAGATCAGTTGCTCTACATGATTGCGATATTAAAACGTATGATCGAAGGATGCTAGCTAAATTATTTTATCCTGTGGTTAATCCACTATTTAACTTTGAATTTTGCAAGGGATATTACCCAAGGATAGCTCAAGGAAAAATGAATGGCAGGGTTGCAAGATTACTTGTGTTTCCATTAATAACAGCTTTAGAAAAAACAATTGGTAGAAGTGATTATTTAGAATTTATGAAATCATTTAAGTATCCATTAGCTGGAGAATTTTCTTTTAGAAGAAATATATTGCCAGAGTTAAGAATATCATCGGATTGGGGTATTGAGGTTGGTGTTTTATCTGAAATGCAGAGAAATTTTTCTCCAAATAATGTTTGTCAAGTTGATCTAGCCGATACTTATGACCACAAACACCAAGAACTTTCAATTAGTGATGATAAAAAAGGACTTTCGAGAATGTCGATAGATATTATTAAAACATTGATTAGAAAACTTGCGACACAAGGAAATTCATTCAGTCTTGAAACTTTTAGATCTTTAAAAGCAACTTACTATAGATCTGCATTAGATTTAATAGATACATACAGAAGTGATGCTGAAATGAACGGCTTAAAGTTTGACTCTCATACTGAGGAAAAGGCAGTTGAATTGTTTGCTCTTAATATAATGAAGGCAGGAGAGTCATTTTTTAAAAATCCAATGGATACACCCTTTATACCAACATGGAGTAGAGTTAAAAGCGCAATACCAGATTTTCTAGAAAGATTAAAACATGCAGTTGATGAGGATAATAAAAAACATAAATAATGAATTCCTCAGAAATCCGAAATAAAATTAATCTTAAATTAAGAAAAATTTATAAACCAATCTTTAGTAATAAAGAATTACTAAGTTTCACTGAAGACATAGTTAAAAGCATTACTAAGTCTAATAAAATAAAAAATTCAAAGAAAAATTTTAATTTGTCAGAAAGAACATCACTCTTAATTTGCTATGGAGATAGTGTTTTAGGTACAAAAACAAATAAATCTATCATTGAGTTTAAAAGCTTTCATAAAAAATACTTGAGTAAATCCTTCAATTCTGTGCACTTTCTACCCTTTTATCCATCAAGTAGCGATAGTGGTTTTGCTGTTAAGGATCATTATAAAATTGATCCAAGATTAGGTAAATGGAGTGATATTAAGAGTTTTTCAAAAAATAGTTTTATTATGGCTGATGTTGTAATTAATCATTCATCATCTAGGGGTCTTTGGTTTAAAAACTATTTAAGAAATAATTCACCGGGAAAAAATTATTTTTTTACTGTTAATAAAAAATTTAATTCTAAAAATGTAGTTAGGCCAAGAGAACATCGTTTATTAAAGAAAGTGAATATTTTCGGTGAAAAAAGATATCTTTGGCGAACCTTTAGTAACGATCAGATTGATTTAAATTTTAAGAATCCAAAAGTTTTAATTAGATTTATCAAAATTATAATTAATTTGATTAATCATGGAGTAAATATATTTAGATTGGATGCTATAGCTTACCTTTGGAAAGAAAGTGGAACTAAATGCATTAATTTAAAACAAACTCACGAAATCATTAAAATATTAAGAATTGTTTGTAATAGCTTAAACAAACCAGCAATAATTGTAACTGAAACAAACTTACCTGAAAAAGAAAATATTAGTTACTTTGGTAATAATGATGAGGCAAACTGGATTTATAATTTTTCATTACCTCCCCTTTTGGTTAATTCACTATTATTTGAAGATAGTAGAAAAATAACTTCTTGGAGTAAAAAATTGCCACAAAATAAATTAGGTAATAGTTATCTAAACTTTATTGCATCACATGACGGGATTGGTATGAGGCCAGTTGAAGGTCTTTTAAATAAAGATGCCATCAATAAAATGTTTAAAAGGCTTAAAAAGAATGGTGGAGAATTTTCGTTTAGAAAAGTCCAAGGAAAATCAAAAAAGGTATATGAAGCTAATATTACTTTATTTAATGCATTTCAAAAAACTGATACCGATCCTAAAGGAAAGTATCATTACGCAAGGTATCTGTGTGCTCATGCAATAATGATCTCTTTTGAGGGTATTCCAGCAGTTTATTTTAATTCAATGTTTGGTACTTCAAATGACATTAATAAGTACATTATTTCAAATAATAAGAGAGATTTAAATAGATATAAATGGAGTGCAGAACGTTTGAATAAATTATTAAAAAATAAGAACTCAAAGCATTATTTAATTTACGAAGAAATAACTAATTTATTAAATATCAAGCGAAAAAATAAAGCTTTTCATCCTAATGCATTAAGAAAAACCATGAACCTTGGACCAAAGATATTCGCATTTAAAAGGATAAGCTTAGATAAAAAAAAAACTGTTATGTGTATTTCAAACTTAAGTTCAAAAACTCAAACTATTAAAATTCAACCAACAAATAAAAAGTATAAAGAATTAATAATCGGTACTACAGTTAGTAAAAATAATATTACTTTAGATCCTTTTCAAACTATTTGGCTATCTAATTAAATATTAGTGACAACTAATATTGAACTTCTTTAATCTCCAATAATTATAAGGCCAAGGGGTTAAGAATCCTGCCATAAGCATAATTGGCACCACCCACCATGTAAGTATTGCGCCCCCAGTAAGTAGATAATCAGTTAAATTCATTGCAATTTCCATGCTGATCATGGAGATAAAGCTCATTCCTAAAGCTGTTTTTAAAGCATTAGAAAATTTAAAATTTTGTTGTAACAAAATTATAGTTTCTAAAATAATACTTGTTATCAATCCATTAATGATAGCAAGTGTCATTATTCCTAGAACAGGAAATGGTATTTTTGTTATTTGAAAAAATAAAATTGTTCCAAAGTCTCCAATTCCACAACCAAGTAAACACCAAGCGGTATTTTTAGCGCTTCTTCTCCAAGTATGTTTGCAATTCCAATTAAATTTAATCACTTCAGAACTCATTGTTAAAAAACTTTAGTCTAGATTAACTGCTGCAATCATGCCAGCTTGATAATGACCAGGAACATTGCATGCAATCTCTATATCAACAGCATTTTCAAACTTCCAAATTATAATTCCTTTTTCTTTAGGAGCTAACAATACACTATTACTATGAGAATGACCCATAGATTTATCCATTGCAGCCATTTTATGCATTTGATCCTTGTCAATTTTATCACCTAATAATATTTCGTTCTCAACCATTTTTTCCATTTCTGGCTGATGTTTAAGATGCATCATTGCATTTGCTATATTAAATTCATGTACGAGTTCACCCAAATTACTAACTTCAAATTTGATTGTTTCACCTTTTTTTATATTAAATGAATTTGGCTCATAGTAATTATCATACATTTTCACTTTAATTGTTCTTGTTACATCTGAGAGTTTCCCCTTAGATCCAATTTTCATATTTTTATCAGCTAATGAGAAAGAATTTATTAAAATTAATACAAATGAAATTATAAAAATTTTTTTCACTTTTTAACTTGTTGTTTTGAACTTTTGTTCTCAGTTTTGTATTCTTTGGTATATTCGCTTTTTTTAAATGTGTTTCTGCTATCGATTAGATTTGCAAAGTTATGATTGACGTCTCTATGTCCGGCTTCGTCATCTCTAATTACCCTTACAACATCTTTTAAAGTAGAGTTAAGTGGCAAGTTCCAA
This sequence comes from uncultured Pelagibacteraceae bacterium, assembly GCA_902536765.1. GTDB lineage: Bacteria > Pseudomonadota > Alphaproteobacteria > Pelagibacterales > Pelagibacteraceae > Pelagibacter. The sequence goes on along the minus strand of CACAYM010000002.1, from coordinate 114,957 downwards.
TAATTAATCGCTATCTCTGGGGCGGGTTGGTCTTTTATTTTTCCAGTTTCGAGCTCGTGCAAATATTCGGTATAACTTCTTACAGCTTCCTCTTCGAAATACCCAACAATTCTATGAGCAGTTCTTTGTGAAATTATGTAAATTAATGAATAAGTTACTATAAATATTGCTTGGGCTATCAAAATAATAATTCTTTCAAGCAAATTGGGCTTTGCAATATGAATGAAAGTCATTAAGTGCATTCTTTCGTTTTCTGCTTCATCTAAGAGTAATTTGATCCAACCTCTGTCGTCTTCCATCTTACGTAAAGATTTAAAGTGTATTAACATACCTGCAACCATTCCAGGCACAGCTGCAACTGTTTCCAAAACAACTGCTCTATGTCCGTATCTTTTTTTAAAGAAGGTATCAGCAAGAAATCTCAAAAACTTAGTAAAATTTAAAGCAAATTTGTCGCTAAAATTTTTTGGTCCTACATGTGTATTTAAATCACTCATATATAAAGAATTAGTATGATTTTGGTAATTTTCTATGTGCTAAATAGCCCACTTAAAGGTGAGTAAAATCTAGCAATTCTTTATTGATAATGAAATATTTTTAATAAGATCAAAATATAAAGTTTTTCCTTTAGTCAAAGTTGCGCCTAAAGGATCTAAAACACCCATATTTATATTTGTATCTTTTGCAATTGTTTCAACAATGTCTGGATTAAATTGTGGTTCTGAAAGTACACATGTTACTTTTTCATGTTCTATTACTTCTCTGATTTCAGCAAGCTGTTCTGCACCTGGTAAGACGTCTGTATTTACAGTTAATGCACCAATAATATTTACTTTAAATCTTTTTTCGAAATATTGATATGCATCATGAAATACTACAACTTTAGCATCTTTGTTGACATCTGATTTAACTTCTTTAATCATTTGATCTAACTCTTTTAAAGCTTTCTTGGAATTTGCTTTATAGATTGCACTGTTTTCTTTATCTAATTTTGATAATTGGTTTGTAACTTTTTTAACAATAGTTTTTGCATTCATTGGATCTAACCAGATGTGAGGGTCAAACTCACCATGTCCGTGTCCATGGTCGTCATGTCCGTGATCATCATGATCATCTTTTTTAGCTTTTTTATCATGATCGTGATCATCGTGGTCATCGTGATCTTCTTTTTTAGCTTTCTTATCATGATCATCATGGTCGTCATGGTCATCTTTTTTCTTTTTTCCATGGCCGTGATCGTCATGGTCATCATGATCTCCAAAAATATTTCTTTCTCTAAACTTCAATTTTTTTATTCCACTTTGATCCATTAATTCAAATTTTACAGAGTTCTTTGATATAGACTCTAAAGGTTTTTCTAAAAATTCCTCAATTCCCTCTCCTACGTAAACAACCATATCTGCCTCTTGCAACATTTTTGCGTGAGATGGTTTTAGACTAAATCCATGTGGAGAATTATAACCATCAACTATTAAATCTGGTGTTCCAACTCCATCCATAATATAGCTTACTAGAGAATGTATTGGTTTTATTGATACAACTACCTTTATTTCAGCTTTTAATGAAGAAAAGTAAAATAATATTGAAACTAGTGATAATATAAAAGAGATTTTTGATTTAATTCGCATAATTATAAAATTGTTATATTATAACAATGCGTAATATTATAACAAATTATAATAGTCAACTATTAAATTTGAGATATGAAAGAAAATAATAACACTCTCGTCAAATTAGAAAATACTGGCGTACAAGTTGATAATAAATGGCTTGTAAAAGGAGTTTCTTTCGAGGTTCAAAGAGGAAAAATTGTAACTTTAATAGGTCCAAATGGTTCTGGAAAAACAACTACCGCTAAACTTGCTCTAGGGATTCTTAAGAATATAGAGGGAAAAGTATATAAATTTACAGATAAGATCGGTTACGTTCCACAAAAAATTTCAATTGATTGGACTTTACCTCTCAGAGTATCAGATTTTATGCTTCTAACTGAAAATCTTAAAAATAATGAAATCGATACTGCATTAGACCTAACTGGTGTCAAACACTTAAAAAATAACGATTTAAGAAATTTGTCTGGTGGAGAATTTCAAAGAGTTTTAATTGCAAGAGCAATAGCTAAAAAACCTGATCTTCTAGTACTAGACGAGCCTGTTCAAGGAGTAGATTTTAAAGGAGAAATCGCCCTTTATGAATTAATTAAAAAAATTTCTGAAAAATTAGGTTGCGGTATATTATTAATTTCACATGACTTACACGTGGTAATGTCAGCTACAGACTATGTAGTATGTTTAAATGGTCATGTTTGTTGCTCAGGAACTCCACAAGCTGTTGCTAATGATAGTAAATATAAAGAGTTATTTGGTGATCGAGCTTCAACAATATTGTCAGTTTATGAACATGACCATGATCACACCCATTCTACAGATGGATCAATAGAAACTAAAAAATAAATGTTTGATGATTTTTTCATAAGAGCACTTGCTGCCGGTCTTGGTTTAGCGTTTGTTACAGGACCCCTAGGTTGCTTTGTCATCTGGAGAAGATTATCTTTTTTTGCAGGTACATTAGCCCACTCAGCATTGTTAGGGGTAACACTCGCTTTTTCTTTTGATATAAATATTTCTTTCTCTGTTTTATTAGTTTCATCTGCAATAGCTTTAATTCTATTACGGTTGCAGAAAACTACAAAACTACCCGGTGATGCTTTGTTGGGGCTATTAGCACATTCATCTTTGGCAATTGGATTGGTAGTAATTGGATTTCTATCTTACATTCGTTTTGATATAATGGGCTTATTATTTGGTGATATACTAGCTGTTAATAAAAAAGATTTGTTAGTTATATGGGTCGGGGGAGCAATAATATTATTGATACTTAAAATTATTTGGAAACCTTTATTCGCATCGACTGTAAATTACGAGCTAGCAGAAGCAGAGGGAATGCAACCAGAAAAAGTAAATATTATTTTTACAATATTAATGGCTGCAATTATTGCTATATCAATCAAAATGGTTGGGATATTATTAATTACTGGCATGCTGATAATACCAGCTGCAATGGCAAGAAATTTAGCAAACAATCCTCAGCAAATGGTAGTTTTATCTATTATAGGTGGCATATTAGCTGTTCTAGTTGGGTTGTTTTCTTCAATGCAATTTAATTCAGCATCCGGCCCCTCAATTATAACAGCTGCATTACTTTTATTTATTTTATCATTTTTAAAAATAAATAAGTTAAGACAATTGAAAAAATAATATGGACTTGGTAAAATAGAATATGACTCAAAAAATTGACTTCCTCTCAAAAAACCAACAAATAGTTTTAGAAATTATTGAAAAAGCTAAAGAACCTTTAAAAGCTTATTCAATTTTATTTAGTGTCCAAAAAAAAGGAATTAAAGCACCCCCGCAAGTATATAGAGCGCTTGATAGATTAATTAAACTTGGAAAAATTCACAAAATTGAAAGTAAAAATGCTTTTGTAGCATGTAAAAACGATAGTTGTACCATATCTAACGCAACAGCTTTTTCAATATGTGATAGCTGTGAAATGGTTACAGAAATAAGCAATCCGAAACTTTCTAAATATTTAGCTAATTTTCAGGATGAAACTGGCATGAGATATAATAAGTATAATTTAGAATTTTTTGGATTATGTAAAAAATGTAAAAAGTAAAAAATGATTTTTTTTACATTTAAAGTAATTGTAGCAGCATTAATAATAGCTTTTTCTAGTTGGTTATCTGGTATTTACCCAAAATTAGCAGGATTTATTATTGCATTACCAATCGTCTCATTAATAGCAATTTTATTTTCATACTACGAATACAAAGACGTAGATAAAACTGTAACTTTTACCAAGAGTATTTTAATTGCGATTCCAGTAAGTTATTTGTTCTTTTTGCCTTTTTTCTTTTCAAAGTCATTGGGTATGAATTTTTATCTAATTTATGGATCAGGAATTCTGTTATTAGTAATCGGCTATTTAATACATAAATATTTTGTTTCTTTTATCTAGTATTCTTTAACGCAGTAATTAAATATTTCATATCTAAATCACAATCTTTATAACCTCTTTTTACTACATTTAAATATCTTTCAGTTGGATACCTAAATTCAGTTTTATCAACCATAGTATAGGTCATCATTTTTTTATTATAATAATTGATATAGATTTTTTTGTATAAAATTGGAAAATCCTCATAAAGATCTAATTTTTTCTCGTCACTTTTTGAAATTTCAAAAATACCACCTGGAACAATTGAGTTTTTTTTTCTTTCTATATCTGCGGCTTTATATTTGCTTCTAAAAGTTAGTTTAAAGTCCTTAAGGTTATATTTTTTTAAAAATATGGAATCTTTGCACCTTCTCTTCATTTGAAAGTGATTTAAATTACTTCCGTAAGCAAAATAAAGCATCAACTATTTTCTACTAGTTCGATATTTTTTTCTTTTACAAATTTAAGTATCTCTGAATTACACTTATCAATTTTTTTTTGCTCTGGTGATCTTAAAACAATTGATACTCCTAATTTTCCTGCTTTAAAAAAAGGATAACTGCCTATGTCAACATCTTTATTATTATCTTGAACGTTCGATAAAGATTTTGCAATTTCACTTTCTACAGTTCTTAAGCTGAGTGTGTGACTAATAATTGGATCTCCACCAACTAGTTCGTTTGTTAAACCTCCAATCATAGATTTGAGTATAGATGGCACACCTGGCAAACAATAAACGTTTTCAACATTAAAACCTGGTGCGCCACTACTTGGATTATAAATTAATTTTGCTGAAACAGGCATCCATGCCATTTTCTGTCTTCCTTCAGAAAATTCTCCTGGTTGATAATAATTTTCTAAAATTTTCATCGCTTCCTTATGTGGCCCATATTCAATATTAAAAGCTTTTGAAACAGATTGAGCAGTAATATCATCATGTGTTGGTCCAATACCACCCGAGGTAAAGACATAATTAAATCTTTTTTTAAACTCATTTACTGTATCAATGATTGTTTGTTGTACATCTGCTATGATTGTTACCTCAGTAACCTTGATACCAATAGTATTCAACCATAAGGATATAGTTTTAGTATTAATATCTTGGGTTCTACCAGATAATATTTCATTACCTATGATTATTATCCCTGCAATTATTTCTTTTTTATTTGTCATTTACAAATATAAATAAATTTCAATGAAGTTTACCAATAGTTTAATTAAAGGCAAATTAATCAAAAGATATAAAAGATTTTTTGTAGATATAAAAGTAAAAAATGCAGTCATAACTGCTCATTGTCCAAATACTGGTTCAATGCAAGGACTGCTAGATAAAGGTAACGAAGTTTGGTTAACAAAAAATGATGATCCAAATCGTAAACTTAAGTTCACGTTAGAAGTTATAAAAGTTAAAAACAATTTGGTGGGAGTAAATACTCATAAAGCTAATAAAATTGTAAAACATGCACTTGAAAATAAATTAATGGAGGAGTTTAAAAATATAAAAAATATAAGACCAGAATTTAAATATTCAAAGGATACAAGGTTTGATTTCTTGTGTGATAAAAATTTAATAGAAGTTAAAAATGTTACTTTAAATCGTGAGAGTGAAATAAGTGAATTTCCAGATGCGATAACAAGCAGAGGGTCAAAACATTTACTTAATCTTAAAGAATCAATCAAAAAAGGCTATAAACCCTATGTCTTATTTTTAACTCAAATTCAGGGTATAAAAAAATTTAAAATCGCTAAGGATATAGATAAAAAATATTATGAAAATTATCTTTTAGCTAAAAAACATGGTGTTAAATTTATCGCTTACAGATGTGATATAAACAACAAAGAAATTAAGATAGAAAAGAAAATTAAAATTATTGATGAGTAATTATTCTGAGAAATTTGAAAAAATGAGGATTGCAGGAAAACTTGCATCTAATACATTGGATATGATTACAGATCATATAAAACCAGGAATAAGTACTGAAAAAATTGATAATTTATGTTTTGAGTATATTAGAGACAATGGTGGGTATTCTGCGCCTTTATTTTATAGAGGATATAAAAAATCAGTTTGTACATCTTTAAATCATGTTATTTGCCATGGAATTCCATCAGATAGAACACTTGTTGAAGGTGATATATTAAATATTGATGTTACTGCAGTTGTAAATGATTTTTATGGCGATACGAGTCGAATGTTTGTTGTGCCAGATGTTTCTGTTAAAGCAAAAAATTTAATTGATGCAACTTATGAGTCATTAATAAATTCAATTAAAATTCTAAAACCTGGAGTCAAACTTGGAGACATTGGACACGAGATACAAACTTACGTAGAAAAAAAAGGATTTAGTGTTGTTAGAGATTTTTGTGGTCATGGTATTAGCAATGTATTTCATGAACCGCCTAACGTTCTACATTATGGTAATAAAAATACTGGTAAAGAGTTAATCCCTGGAATGACTTTTACAATAGAACCAATGATAAATGCAGGTAAATTTGAGTCTAAAGTGTTAAATGATGGATGGACAGCGGTCACAAAAGATAAATCTCTTTCTGCACAATTTGAACATACAGTTGGAATTACAGAAAATGGTTATGAAATTTTCACAGAATCTGTTAAAGGTTATACCAAGCCCCCGTATTAAATGATATCTCGATATTCAAGAAAAGAGCTCGTAAGAATTTGGTCAGAGGAAAATAAATATAAGATTTGGTTAGATGTTGAAATTGCTGCGGCAGAAGCAATGGAGAAATTAAAAATAATACCAAGAGGCGTATCAAAAATAGTAAGAAAAAAAGGAAGAATAAACGTAAAAAGAATTCATCAAATAGAAAATAAAGTAAAACATGATGTTATTGCTTTTTTGACATCTATAACTGAAAAAGCTGGAATTAAAGCTAGATACTTACACCAAGGTATGACTTCATCAGATGTTTTAGATACAAGTTTTAATATTCAATTAGTTCAATCAGGATCACTACTGCTAAAAGACATTAATAGAATTTTAAGTGTCTTAAAAAAAAAAGCAAATAAGTATAAATTTATTCCTTGCATTGGAAGAAGTCATGGCATCCATGCAGAGCCGATCACATTTGGACTAAAATTAGCATCTTTTTATGAAGAGTTTAAAAGAAATAAAATAAGACTAGAAAGAGCAATAAATGAAGTTTCTACATGTGCAATATCTGGTGCAGTTGGAACATTTGCAAATATAGATCCAAGAGTTGAAATTTATGTTTCAAAGAAATTAAAGTTAAGACCAGAACCAATATCAACTCAAATAATCCCAAGAGACAGGCATGCTTATTATTTTTCAGTTTTAGGTATAATTGCAGGGTCCATTGAAAGAGTAGCTACTGAAATAAGACATTTGCAAAGATCTGAAGTTTATGAATTGCAAGAATTTTTTTCAAAAGATCAAAAAGGTTCATCAGCGATGCCACACAAAAAAAATCCAATTTTAAGTGAAAATTTAACAGGCTTATCAAGAATTGTTAGAAGTCATGTAACCCCTGCATTAGAAAATATTGCACTTTGGCATGAAAGAGATATCTCTCATTCAAGTGTTGAAAGAAATATTGGGCCAGATTCAAACATCACTTTAGATTTTGCATTGGTAAGATTAGGTAACCTTTTAGATAACATGATTGTTTATCCAAAAAATATGTTAAAAAATTTAAATCTGACAAAAGGAGTAATTTTCTCTCAAGAGTTGATGTTAGAGTTAACTAAATCAGGACTTGCACGGGAAAAAGCCTATAAAATTATTCAAAAACACGCAAAAAATAGTTATTCTAAAAACTTAAACTTAATGGAATTAATAAAAAGAGATAAATTAATAATTTCAAAAATCTCGGAGAAGAAAATAAACAATATATTCAAATTTTCTAAACACCTTAAGTATATAAATTATATTTTTAAAAGAGTCTTTAAATAATGAAAAAGGGTAAGAAATTATATGAAGGAAAAGCAAAAATAGTTTACGCAAGTAGTGAAAAAAATTTAGTTATTCAGCATTTCAAAGATGATGCGACAGCTTTCAATAATAAAAAGAAATCAGTCATAGATGGCAAAGGCATTCTTAATAATAGAATATCTGAACATATTCTTACATACTTATCTCAAGTAGGTATCAAAAATCATTTAGTAAAAAGATTGAATATGAGAGAGCAGCTTATTAAACGTGTAGAAATTATACCTATTGAATTTGTAGTTCGTAACATTGCCACTGGTTCTCTCACAAATAGACTTGGTATTGAGGAAGGTACTGTTTTAGACTCTACATTAATTGAATATTGCTTAAAAGATGATAAGCTAGGCGATCCGCTTATTTCTAAGGAACACATTTATACTTTTAAATGGGCAACAAGAAGAGAAATCGATAAGATTGATCGACAACTATTAAGAATTAATGATTTCTTAGTAGGTCTGTTTAGAGGAATAGGTATTAAACTTGTAGATTTCAAAGTTGAGTTTGGAAGATACAAAAATAATAGTAAAAATGAAATTCTATTAGCTGATGAAATAAGTCCGGACACCTGCAGGTTGTGGGACATGAATACTGAAAAAAAACTTGATAAGGACAGGTTTAGAAAAGATTTAGGTAACCTTATACAAGCTTATCAAGAAGTCGCAAAAAGACTTGGAATTTTACATGAACAATCTAATGTTAGGCCACTTAGATTTCCAAAACCAAAAGCTGTAAAAATAAAAAGTAAATGAAAATAAAAGTAATAGTAACACTTAAAAATGGTGTTTTAGATCCACAAGGTAAAGCGATACAGCAAACATTAAACGGGATGGGCTTTTCCTCTGTAAATGGAGTTAGACAGGGCAAATTCTTCGAAGTTGACGTTAATGAAAAAGATGAAGCTAAGGCAAAAATCAAAGTTGAAGATATGTGTAAAAAACTTTTAGCAAATTTGGTAATTGAAAATTTTGAAATTTTATAATCAATAATGAAATCAGCTGTTATTATTTTTCCAGGCTCAAATTGTGATAGAGACATGGATGTAGCACTAAAAAAATTCGGCTTTAAAAATGAGATGGTATGGCACGATGATGAGCAACTACCTAAATCAGACTTAATTGTTCTACCAGGAGGATTTTCATATGGTGATTATCTTAGATGTGGAAGTATAGCTGGTAAAAGTAAAATTATAAAATCTGTAATAGATTTTGCGAAAAAAGGTGGATTAGTTCTTGGTATTTGTAATGGTTTTCAAATATTAACAGAGACTGGTCTCCTGCCTGGTGTTCTCCAACAAAATAAAAATATTGAATTTATATGCAAAAATGTGTTCGTAAAAGTTAACAACAAAAATAATAAATATTTTAATAGTATAGATAAAGATGTTTTAGAACTCCATATTGCTCACAATGAGGGTAATTATTTCTGTTCTGGTGATGAGCTAAAAATGCTTGAAGATAATAATCTTATTGCGGTTTCTTATTGTAATGAAAAAGGTGAAGTAAATGAGAACTCAAATCCTAACGGAGCATTACAAAATATTGCTGGTATTTTTAATAAAGAAAAAAATATTTTAGGTATGATGCCTCATCCAGAAAGGATGATTGATAAATTTCTTTCAGGTGAAGATGGATCAATTTTTTTTAAAAATTTATTAAATAATCTTAAATGACAACAGTAAACGAACAGATAGCTATAGATCATGGATTAAAAAAAGATGAGTTTAAAAAAATTTGTGATCTTATGAAAAGAACACCAAATCTTACTGAACTCGGAATTTTTTCAGCTATGTGGAATGAACATTGTTCATATAAATCTTCGAGGAAGCACTTAAAAAATCTTCACACACAAGGCAAAAGAGTAATACAGGGACCAGGTGAAAATGCTGGTGTTATCGATGTTGATGATGAAGATGCTATTGTTTTTAAAATTGAAAGTCATAATCACCCCTCATTTATAGAACCGTACCAAGGTGCTGCAACTGGTGTGGGGGGTATTATGAGAGATGTTTTTACAATGGGCGCAAGACCTATTGCTAATTTAAATTCAATTCATTTTGGATCAACTCAACACAAAAAAACTAAAAATTTATTAAGAGGAGTTGTAAAAGGAATTGGTGGTTATGGAAATTGCATTGGTGTTCCTACAATTGGTGGTCAAACCTGTTTCGATGAGTCTTATAATGGAAATATTTTAGTAAATGCAATGACTCTTGGTTTAGTTAATAAGAAAAAAATTTTTTACTCAAAAGCAGCTGGTATTGGTAAACCTGTAATATATGTTGGATCAAAAACTGGAAGAGATGGAATACATGGTGCTAGTATGGCCTCCGCAGTATTTGACGATAAAATTGAGGAAAAAAAACCAACTGTTCAAGTTGGAGATCCATTCACAGAAAAACTTTTACTGGAGGCATGTTTAGAATTAATGGCTGACGATTCTATTATATCAATTCAAGATATGGGTGCAGCAGGATTAACATCATCAAGTATTGAAATGGCTTCAAAAGGTAAACTGGGAATAGAACTAGATTTAAGCAAAGTTCCATGCAGGGAAGAAAAAATGACACCTTATGAAATTATGTTATCTGAAAGTCAAGAAAGAATGCTTATTGTGCTTGAGAATGGAAAAGAGGAAAATGCGAAAAAAATATTTGATAAATGGGATTTGGATTTTGCTGTAATTGGAAAAACAACAAATTCAAAAAAAATTGAACTTTATTTCGATAGTAAAAAGGTTGCAGATATCCCAATTGATTTTTTAGCTGAAGATGCTCCTGAATATGATCGTAAGTGGAAAAAAACAAAACTTCCTCAAAAAATAAGATTTAAAAAAGAGAATTTTAAATCTCTTAAGATAAATAATTGTTTAATAAAATTACTTTCAAATCCAAATATTTGTGAAAAAAAATGGATATGGAACCAGTACGATCACACAGTAATGGGAGACACCATACAAAAACCTGGAGGAGATGCTGGTGTTGTAAGAATTCATGGAACTGAGAAAGCAGTTGCTGCAAGTGTAGATTCTTCAGCGACATATTGTTTTGCCCATCCTCTAACTGGAGGAAAACAAGTGGTATGTGAAAGTTGGAGAAATCTAATTTCAGTGGGTGCTGAGCCAATTGCAATAACTAATTGCCTAAATTTTGGAAATCCTGAGAAAGAAAAAAATATGGGTGAATTTGTTGAATGTGTTCAGGGCATCTCTGAGGCATGTAAATATTTGGATTTCCCGGTAGTTTCTGGAAATGTTTCTTTTTATAATGAAACAAAAGATAAAGGTATTAAACCTACTCCATCAATTGGTGGAGTTGGATTATTAAAAAATTACAAAAATATGTTGACTATGGAACTAAAAAACGAGGGTGATGTAATACTTGTTATTGGTAAAACCGAAGGTCATCTAGACCAAAGTGTATTTGCAAGAAACGTTCTAAATGAAAAAAAAGGCCCTCCACCAGAAATTAATCTTTTTAATGAAAAAAACAATGGTTCTACAGTTATGAAATTAATTAAAGAAAAACTTATACTATCTTGTAGAGATGTATCCCTCGGTGGAATTCTTATAGCTATTGCGAAAATGTGTATTAAAGGAAAAAAAGGGGTTAAATTAAATAAATTGAAAAGCTTAATAAATAAATTTGAGTTTTTTTTCAGTGAAGATCAAGGAAGATACATAATTGAAGTTTCTAAGAAAAACTTAAAAAAAGTTGAAAATATCTTAAAAGAGAACTCGGTACACTTTGATAACCTAGGAGAAGTTCAAAAAGATAATTATATTAATATAGATGATGATAAGATATCAGTTGACGAATTATCTAAACATAATAAAAATTGGCTAATGGAGTACATGGCGTAATAATGGCAATGAATGTAAAAGAATTGGAAGCTCTTATTAAAGAGGCTTTTCCAGATGCAACCGTTGAGATTCAAGACTTAGCGGGTGATGAAAATCATTATTCTGCGACAGTAATCTCGTCTCAGTTTGCAGGAAAAAGTAAAATAGAACAGCATAAAATGGTATATAGTTCTCTGAAAGGCAAAATGGGAAATCAGTTACATGCGCTTGCCTTGAAGACGAAGGAGAAAAATGGATCAACAAATTAAAGAAACAATAAGTAACGAGATTAAAGGAAATGACGTATGCCTCTTTATGAAAGGTTCGCCTGATGCACCTCAATGTGGTTTTTCTTTAGCAGTAGCTAATATATTAAAAGTTTTAGAAGTAAATTTTAAAAGTGTAGATGTTTTGCAAAACCAAGAAATACGACAAGGCATAAAAGATTATAGTGATTGGCCAACTATACCTCAACTATATATCAAAAATGAATTTATTGGTGGGTGTGATATCATCAAAGAAATGTTCGAAAATGGCGAACTTAAAAAAGTTTTAAAGGATAAAAATATACCTCATAAATCATGAAGCAATTCATTTATAAAACTTTAATAGCAGTTGCTGCTATAGTTTTAGTTTATGAATTGACGATTGCAAAACAGATCAAGGAATTTACATCTCAAAGTGAAGTTCTTATGACAAAAGAAGGTCGTAAGGATGGAGTAAACAAAATCAGAGAAGAATTAAAAAAAGCTGTAAAAAAAGAGCGTTATCTATCTAAAGAAGATGCCAAATTAATAAATCAATTTATTAAAAAAATAAAAAAAGAAATTAGAGAAAGCTCAGATTAATTACAGTACCACAAACTACCAGCACTAATAGATCTTAAATCAAATAAATAATTAAACGTTTCATTTTTAACCAGTTCACAGTCTTTTGGATTTGAACGTTTTATATTTCTAACATTTTTTATTACATAATATGGTCTATCTTTGGCAGAGTCTAACTCACTATATGATTTAAAGCACTTGAAATCAAAATTTTGTAAAAAAACATCTGAATATTGGCCTCCGTAAATACAATTACTTTTTTTAAATTCTTTGGTTTTATAATCTTTTATAATCTGATTACTCAATGATTTATTACTTATACCCCAATAATCTACTTCAAAGTTTTTATTTATATTATAAAATTTTGCAAAAGAATTCATCCATGTGTACTGATAAGGGTTTATAGAAACATTTTCAGCTACAAAAAATATTGAAGTTATGATCCCAAATATTAAAAATATTTTTTTATTATATAAATAAATACAGCTTAAACTTATTATAAATATTAGAGGGATTAAGAACATAACATGTCTAAGTTCATCGTAAATAGCCACATTGAAAATAATAAAAATAGCTAAAACAGAAATTGAGGTTATCAAAAGAGATATAATAATAAAGTTTGCAAATTTATTTTTGGATAATTTACTTTCACAAAAAGGATATAAAGCTAAACCAAATAATACAATAATTGGTAATTTAAAAAAAAACCAAATAAAATAATAGCTCGCAGGAAGATCCAATGCTTTCATACATTTTCCTAAAGTTGTTGTACAAACATCTTGTTGATACTTTCCCATCCACGCAATTGAATTAATTATTTCAAGTGGGTTATGCCAAAAAATTGGGTTCACGATATAAATCAGAAATAATGTGGAAGAGGTAAATATTAATAAATTTTTTCTTTGTTTTTTGATTAATTTTAAAAGATCTTGTTTATATATTTCAGAAAATACAATTAAAAATATTAAGTATTGTAAAAAAATAAGTAAACCAAGAGTCCTTATAGAAATCAAAAATGCAGTTAAAGACGATAGAATTAGGAGCAATTTTAAAGATATATAATTATTAGTTTTAAAATTTTGAATTAATATAATTATATAATAAGTGCAAATTACCCAAACCGACAAAAATGGTATGTCTTTAGGGTTAAATAAAGAATGACCGAATAGGTAAGGAAATAGAAAATAAATTCCTGTAGAAATGATAGCAAAGTTATCATCATCACTAACAACTTTAAAGATTTTAAAGAGAAAAATTCCTGAGGTAAAAAAGATTAAAAAAACAGCGATATGCTTTGAGATTAATAATCCTCCATATTCACTTAATTGATAAGATTTTCCTACTAAATCTGAAAATAAAAATTGTATTGGTTGGCTAATATAATGAAATCCTATGCCATGATATCTATCCTTGAAACTTAAAAAACTATCATATTGACCTGTGCTTAAAAAATCTTTAACTGCTTGAACATTATAAGTCCAATTTTGTTGTTCATGAAATTCATCATGAGATATTCCTGTATTTATGGAAAGATAAATGCCTAAAACTAGATAGGCAAAAGCTAAAAAAACTGAAATTTTTTTAAAAGATAAATTCAACTACCTTGAATAATATTCTATTACTAGGTTTGGTTCCATAACTACTGGATAAGGAACTTCCTCAAATTTTGGAACTCTGACAAATTTTATTTTTTTATTTTTCTCATCAACTTGTAAATATTCAGGTACTTCTCTCTCTTTATTTGCAAGTGCTACATCTATTAAAGCTAATTGTTTGGATTTATCTCTAACTTCTATAGTGTCTTCCTCTCTAACTTGATAGCTTGAAATGTTAACTTTTTTTCCATTCACTTTGAGGTGTCCGTGGTTAATAAGTTGTCTTGCTGAAAATATTGTAGTAGCTAATTTTGCTCTATAAACAATTGCATCCAATCTTCTCTCAAGTAAACCAATTAAATTTTCTGCGCTATCACCTTTTTTCATAATTGCTTTTTTATAAACATTTCTGAATTGTCTTTCGTTCATATTTCCATAATAACATTTAAGTTTTTGTTTAGCTTGCAATTGAACACCAAAATCAGATGGTTTAGCAGATTTACTTTGTCCATGCTGTCCTGGTGGATAACCTCTAGTATTGAAAGGACTTTTTGGTCTTCCCCAAAGATTTACTTTTAATCTTCTGTCAACTTTGTGTTTTGAGTTTAATCTTTTTGTCATTTAATAAAGGGGTTTATAAACTTACTCTTCATTTTGTCAATCGGCCTTTTTTAGCTAAACTTGCAAATACACTAGATAAAATACGTGTTTCTTTATCTGAAAGTTCCATTCTATAAAAAATGTTTCTTAAATTTTCAAGCATTATAGGTTTTTTTTCTTGATGCTTAAAAAAATTAATTTCGTTCAGATTACTTATGCATAAATTAATCATTGATTGAATTTCTTTTTTAGAAGCTTTCTTTACTTTTTTTGACTTTTTAAAATTGTTTGATTTAGAGTTCAAAAAACTTGATATGAATTGTGCAATAATTATTACACTATGTGATAAATTAAGAGATTTAAAATTAATATTCGTTGGAATTTGTAAAGTGTAGTTTGCATAACTAATCTCTTTATTTGATAGTCCTGAAGCTTCGGAACCAAATAAAAATCCAATTTT
The DNA here is from genome assembly GCA_902536765.1 of uncultured Pelagibacteraceae bacterium. Lineage (GTDB taxonomy): Bacteria > Pseudomonadota > Alphaproteobacteria > Pelagibacterales > Pelagibacteraceae > Pelagibacter. The sequence goes on along the minus strand of CACAYM010000002.1, from coordinate 99,668 downwards.
TTTTCTAAAATCTATTTTTTTTAAATTCTCAAGACTAATATGTTTTACATTTTTATTTCTAAATCTTGCTGATGTTGCAATTAATATATCGATATCCCCGAGAGAACTCTCTAAATTGTTAAATACTTTACTTTTCTTTATAATATCTTTTGCTCCTACTGATGTTGCTAATATTTTATCATTAGGAAAGATTGGTTTTGGTTCAACCAGATACAATTTTTGAAAATTAAAATTCTTTATTGCTCTTGCACATGCACCAATATTTTCTGAAAGCTGAGGTTTGTGTAAAATAAATGTAACTTTATTACTGTTCATTTATTTAATGCCGTGATTTCTATTATAATTTGACGTTGTCGAAGGATTAATTCCTTTTAAGAATTTTTTATCAACATCCCAAATTGAAACCTTTAATGGGAAACATTTTGCAACATTAGATGAATGTTCTGATCCACAGTCTCCTCCCGGGCAAGCAGATAAAACACCCAATAAATCAGTTTCTGCAAAAAATTCTAAATAATCACCTGGTCTCACTGGACTTGATTTCATAAAATATTGTTTAGTTTTGTTAGTAAAACCAGTGAGCATAAATACATTTAACACATCATGAACAATTTTTTCTGCATCATCTAGTTTGATTTTTTTTTCTGTAACCAAAGCTCTAGTTAAATTTGAATGACAACAGTAATGATAATCATTATTTGATGTTAGTTTGTATGTATAAGGATCACATCTTGTACCTATGACGTCATGAACAGAACCTCCGTCCTTATCATAGCCATACCAGTCTAATGTATCCCAAGTAATTGTAGCTAATGATCTTAGATATGGAAAGCTACTAAGCATTTTATCTCCAACTGAAATATGTGTTCCATAAAGAGCTCTGGTTTTTCCAGAATAAAACTTTTCTTCTAAATTGTCGGCTTGAAATAAATTTAAGTCTCCAACTTGTGGTCCCTCAATACTTTCTATTCTAAAAAAATTATCTGATTTAACTTTAAAAGTTTTTGCATCTCTTGGTGGGACTATGATTTCATCAATTTTTTTAATATGTTTTCTTGCTTCATGTAAAATTTGAAGGTTGTCTTCTAGATTATCATTTGGATAACAAACGACAGGTTCAGCTCCTACCCTGCTTTTAATGTCAGTAGGTTTCTTTGAAAACTTCTTAATTTTCATTTATTTACTTGCGGGAGCTTTATCCTTAAATAATTTGAAATCTAAACTATCAATGAGAGCTTTAAATGATGCATCTATTATGTTTGGCGAAACTCCAATAGTAAACCAATTCTTCCCTTTAGAGTCTGTGCTTTCAATCGAAACTCTAGTAGTGGCCTCGGTTCCTGTATTTAAAATTCTTACCTTGTAATCAACTAATTTTAAATCTTTTAAATATTCTGAATATTTTTCCAATCTAGTAACATTTTTTCGTATCGCGTTATCTAAAGCATGAACAGGTCCATTACCTTCACCTTCACAGACAATCTGCTCTCCATCCACTTCTAATTTTGCTTTTGCTCTAGAAATGATTTTATTTTGATCATTTTTTGAAACCGAAACGTCATATTCTTTAATTGATATATACCTTGGAATTTCTCCTATTACTCTTCTAGCTAATAGTTCGAAAGAAGCATCAGCTCCATCATAACTATAACCAATAAACTCTCTATCTTTTACTTCTTCTAATAGTTTTTTGACTTTTGGATCATTTTCTTCAATTTCTATTCCAATTGTTTTCAGTCTAGATAAAATATTTGATTTACCTGACTGATCTGAAACAACTATGTTTCTTGCATTACCAACATCTGAAGGATCAATGTGTTCATATGTTTTTGGGTCTTTTTGTACTGCTGAAACATGTAAACCGCCTTTATGCGAAAATGCTGCAGCTCCAACGTATGGTAAATGTTTATTTGGCTTTCTATTTAAAATCTCATCAAGTAACCTTGAACATTGTGTAATTTGCTTTATATTTTTTTCTTTAATATTTATTTCAAACTTATCTGATAATTCTTTTTTAAGATGGAATGTTGGAATAATTGACATTAAATTAGCATTGCCGCATCTTTCACCTAAACCATTTATAGTACCTTGTATTTGACGAGCACCAGATAAAACAGCAGCAATTGAGTTTGCAACAGCATTGCCAGTATCGTTATGTGCGTGAATACCCAAATTTTTTCCTGGTACATGTTTAGATATCTCTTTTACTATTTCTGCTACTTCATGAGGCAAAGTCCCGCCATTAGTATCACATAGAACTATCCATTTAGCTCCATTGTCATAAGCTGCTTTAACGCACTCTAAAGCATATTTAGGATTTGATTTATAACCATCAAAAAAATGTTCTGCATCAAACATGAACTCTTTATTATTTTTGACAAAGTGTTTAGTGGTTTCACTTATGTTTTCTAAATTTTCCTCTTTGGAAATACCTAGAGCTACATCAACATGAAAATCCCATGCTTTTCCTACAAGACAAACTGATTTTGTGTTCGAATTTAAAATTGCGGATAATCCAGGATCATTTTCAGCACTACGTCCTGCTTTTTTAGTCATTCCAAAAGCAGTGAAGGTGGAATTTTTTAAATTTAAACCTTTTTGAAAAAATTCCGTATCAGAAGGATTAGCGCCTGGCCAACCTCCTTCTATATAATCTATACCTAAATCATCTAATGCATGTGCAATTTTGGTCTTTTCATCAAGAGAAAAATGTACACCTTGAGTTTGAGCCCCATCTCTCAAAGTTGTATCAAATATGTATAATCTTTCTTTGCTCATTTAATTTTCCAAGTTGTTTTACCATCTTTATCTTCAATTAAAATACCTTTGTCTAATAACTCATTTCTAATTTTATCAGCTAATTCATAATCTTTTTTATCTCTTGCTTTATTTCTATCATCAATTTTCTTTAAAATATCGTTTTCAGAAAGTTTCAGATTTTGTTTTTTAAAATCATACCACTCTTCTTTTGATTGACCTAAAAGACCAATAAATTTACACGCAGTTGTAAATATTTCTTTTTCTTCTTGATTGCCTTCTTTAGCCTTATCATAAAGTTTATGTAGGACAGCAATAAAACCTGGGGTATTTAGGTCGTCATATAAAGGGTTTAAATCATTGTCTTGTATTAATATTTTTTTATTTACCGGAACATAACAATTGTACCACTTGTCTAAAGTTCTCTGACATTCATCCATTAGTTTTTCATTCCAGTCTAATGGTTGGCTATAATGAGTACTAATTAAAGCCAATCTTAAAACCTGACCGTTATATTTTTTTTTAAAATCGCTTATTTTCAAAATATTTCCCTGTGACTTTGCCATTTTTTCTTTTGACATTGTGATAAAATTATTGTGAACCCAATAATTTGCAAATTTTTCTGTTTTATTAGCACATACTGATTGAGCAATTTCATTTTCATGATGAGGAAATATTAAATCCCTTCCACCTCCATGAATATCAAAAGTATTTCCTAGATATTTTTTTGACATAACAGAGCATTCTAAATGCCAACCAGGTCTACCCTTTCCCCAAGGAGAATCCCATGACGGCTCATCGTCATTTGAAGGTTTCCATAAAACAAAATCTTCTGGATTTTCTTTTTTATCGGATAATTCTACTCTTGATCCTGCAATTAAATCATCAAGGTTTTTATTTGATAGTTTTCCGTAATCTTTAAAATTTTTGACTTTAAAATAAACATGTTTTTGATTTTCATAAGCAAATTTATTTTTAATTAATTCTTGAATCATAACTACCATTAATTCAATATTTTCAGTTGCTTTAGGTTCATGAGTAGGAATTTCACAATTTAAATATTTACAATCATCATGGAATTTTTCAGTAATGTTTAATGTTAACTCAGATATTGAAATATTTTTTTCTTTTGATGATTGAATAATTTTATCGTCAATATCTGTAATATTTCTTACATATATTACAGATTTATTACCATATTTACATTTTAGAACTTTAAATAATAAATCAAAGATGACTAAAGGTCTGGCATTTCCAATGTGTGGATCATCATAAACGGTTGGCCCACATACATACATGCCAATTTTTTTTTGATCCATTGGGATGAATTTCTCTTTTTTATTTCCTAAACTATTAGATAAAAAAATATCCTTGTTCATTTAGTTCCAATTTCTAAATCCACTTGTAAGTGGAAATCTTCTGTCTCTACCAAAAGCTTTCGATGTTACTTTTGGCCCAGGCGCAGATTGAAATCTTTTATATTCGGATCTAGCTAGTAAGTGTGCTGTCTTCTCCACAATTTCTCTTTCAAAACCTTTTGATACAATCTTTTCAACTGAAATCTCTTTTTCTACAAGGCCTTTTAAAATTTCATCCAAAATTTCATATTCTGGTAAACTATCTGTATCTTTTTGGTTCTCTCTTAATTCAGCTGTTGGTGCTTTAGTAATTATATTTTCTGGAATAACTCTTCCTTTGGGTCCTTTAAATAATTCAGAAAAATTTTCATTTCTCCACCTGCATAATTTAAAAACATCTGTTTTCCATACATCTTTGATTGGAGCAAAACCTCCACACATATCACCATATAAAGTTGAATATCCAACTGCATACTCTGATTTATTACCAGTTGCTAATACCATATAACCATAACGGTTTGATAATGCCATAAGTATCAAACCTCTTAGTCTTGACTGAATATTTTCTTCTGTAATACCTGGTGAAAAACTTTTTCCATTAAATTTCCCCAACATTTTATTAACTATTCTCATAGCTTCATTAATTTCTAAATTCGAAAAATTAATTTTCAAAAGATTTGCTATATCTTTAGCATCATTTAAACTATCTTGCCCTGTAAAGTTACTTGGAAGCATAATTGATTGAACCATGCTTGGTCCAAATGCATCTGTTGCAATTGCAGCGACAAGTGCGGAATCAATTCCACCTGATAAACCTAGTACAACTCCAGGAAATTTATTATTATTTACATAATCCCTTAGTCCAAGAACCAATGCTTTATATAGTCTTTCAATTTCTGATGAACTTTTAGTTATACTTCCATTTCCTATCCATTTCCCATTTTTTTTCTCAAAATCTAAAATTGAAACCTCCTCTTTAAATTCTGCAGAACAAAAAAATTTATTTCCGTCGTGATTTAATGCAAAGGATGTTCCGTCGAATATCAGTTCGTCTTGCCCCCCTGTCCTGTTTAAATATATAAGTGGAAGTTTGGTCTCTTTAACTCTTGATAAAGTTATTTGATTTCTTTCAGAAATTTTTGAAATTGTAAAAGGTGATGCATTGATTGCAATAATTATCTCTGCTCCAGATTTAGATAAATTATCTAAAACTGTTTTTTCCCAAATATCTTCGCAAATAGGCAATCCAAAATTAATATCTTTTATTGTTACACAATCTTCTAATTCACCCTCAGTAAATATTCTTTGTTCATCAAAAACTCCAGTATTAGGAAGCTCATATTTATCTTTAATGGCCCCTATTTTACCATTTTCGACTACATAAACTGAATTTTTAATTAATGTATTATCTCTTCTAGGTGCGCCAAATATTATTGCTGATTTTCCATCTTTTGTACTTTCTACAAGCCTTTTTATCTCAACTTCTACTAAATTTAAAAAATCCTCTCTCAAAACTAAATCATCTATTGGATATCCAGAAATATAAAGCTCTGGAGCTACCAATAAATCAACATCATTCTTTAATTTAGATCTGATTTTTAATAATTTATCAACATTTCCTGAAACATCTCCAACCAATGGATTTAATTGAGCCAGTGCAATTTTAAGTTTTTTATTCATATTTAAGATATAGTCACTTTAATTTTATATTGTATAGGTAAATAGTTATACTTAATAAGCTCATCTGTTTAAATAAGCTATTAAGAAGCTGCTTTAATAATGTTTTTTGCGTAATTAGAGTTTTTCTTAATTTCATCAGAAATTAAAAACGCCAGTTCAATAGATTGGTCTGCATTTAATCTTGGATCACAATGTGTGTGGTATCTGCTAGATAAATCTTGATCTGAAATATTCTTTGCGCCACCTGTGCATTCTGTCACATTTTGTCCTGTCATTTCTATATGAAGACCTCCTGCATATGATCCCTCGCTTTGATGTACTTGGAATACATTTTTAACTTCATTTAAAACATTATTGAATGGTCTAGTTTTAAAACCTGTTGAAGATACTAGTGTATTACCATGCATAGGGTCACAAGACCAGATTACATTTAATCCTTCTTTTTTAATTCCTCTAATAAGTTTAGGTAGAAACTTCTCTACTTTGTCATGTCCAAATCTAGATATCAAAGTAATTTTACCTTTTTCGTTATCAGGATTAATAAGTTCACAAATTTTTGCTATTTCATCTGGTTTTGAAGTTGGACCACATTTAATTCCTATTGGATTTTCTATACCTCTACAAAATTCAACATGACCTCCATCAATTTGTCTGGTTCTGTCTCCTATCCATACAAAGTGAGCAGATGTATCATGGTATTGTCCTGAAGTTGAATCTATTCTAGTCATTGCCTCTTCAAATGGAAGCAATAAAGCTTCGTGTGAAGTCCAAAAGTTTACAGTTTTTAATCTTCTATTAAATTCTGCATTAATACCACAAGCATCCATGAATGCTAAAGCATCAGCTATTTTGTCTTCTAGCTCTTTAAATTTTTTAGCTTGAGGACTTTTTTTAATATAACCAAGATTCCATAAATGAACTTTTTTTAAATCAGCAAAACCACCATGACAGAAAGCTCTAATTAAGTTTAGGGTTGATGCTGATTGCGAATAAGCTTTAAATAATCTTTTTGGATCAGGTCTTCTTGCTTTTTCAGTAAATTCTATAGCGTTTATATTGTCTCCAAGATAGCTTGGTAATTCTTTATCACCTTGTTTTTCTGTTGGAGCACTTCTTGGTTTTGAGAATTGACCAGCAATTCTTCCTAATTTTACAACTGGTAAAGACGCTGAGTATGTTAGGACAAGAGACATTTGTAAAAAGACTTTAAAATAGTCTCTTATGTTATCTGGATTAAACTCAGCAAAACTTTCTGCGCAATCTCCACCTTGAAGTAAAAAAGCTTTACCATCTACAACTTCGGCAAGCTGTTTCTTCAGGTGTGTTGTTTCCCCTGCAAACACTAAAGGAGGAAAAGACTTTAGTTTATTTAAAACTAAATTTAATTCCTTATCATCCTCGTATTTTGGGATGTGTTTAACAGGATATTTCCTCCAGCTATTTGTAGTCCATTTTTTCATATTCAACCTAAAGGTGTTGTAGCAGAGTTTATTAATTATTCAACTGTAACTGATTTAGCTAGATTTCTTGGTTTATCTATATCATAGCCTTTTTTAAGAGCTGTATAATATGCTAACTTTTGCAAAGGTATAGTTACTAAAAAAGGATACAAATCATTTTCTATATTTTCAATTTCAATTTTTTGCCAAATATTTTCTGATACTACTTGGTTATCCTCTTTATTAGTTATCAATAATACTTTAGCGCCTCTTGCTATAACCTCTTGCATATTTGAAATAGTTTTTTTGTAGTGCTCATCTTTTGGAGCAATAACCACAACTGGCATTCCATCTTCAATTAAGGCCAACGGTCCATGTTTCATTTCCCCTGCCGGGTATCCCTCGGCATGTATGTAAGCTAATTCTTTAAGCTTTAAGGCTCCTTCAAGTGCAATTGGATATGAGTATCCTCTGCCCAAAAACATTGAACCTTTTGCATCAGCAAAAGTATTACAAATTAATTGAATTTTATTTTCTGCAGAAATAGTTTTATTAACTAGATCTGAAAGTAATTTAAGATTTTTAATTTTTTCAATATATTTGTGTTTATTAATATCACCTTTAAAAAATGAAATTTTAACGCATAATAAATAAATTACTAACATTTGTCCTAAAAATGCTTTCGTTGATGCAACACCAATTTCAGGGCCACAATGAATTGGTAATACAAATTTAGAATCTCTTGCAATCGAGCTTTCTACTACATTTACAATACTGCATGTTTTCATGTTATTTTTATTACATAAATTTAAAGCAGCATAAGTATCTGCAGTTTCTCCAGATTGAGAAATAAAAATATATAGACAATCCTCATTAAACTTGTTTTTTCTATATCTAAATTCAGAAGCAATATCTACTTGTACATCTAAATTGGTTAATTGTTCAAACCAGTATTTACCTACTAAGCAAGAATGAAATGCAGTTCCACATCCAATTAGTTTGATTGATTTAATTTCATCTTTTTTCCATGGAAAATTATGAAGATTTATTTCATTATTAATTTTATCGATATACTCGTTAATGCAGTTTTTTATTGTAATTGGTTGCTCATCTATCTCTTTTGCCATGAAGTGTTTGTATTCACCTTTTTCATAATTTTGATCACTAGATGATAAATGCAATATTTTTTTATTTACTTTTTTTCCCTTTGAGTCGAAAAAATCAATATCTTTTTTTTTAATTATACAGAACTCGCCATCATTTAAATAAGTAATCTTATTTGTCATTGATTTTAAAGCATATGAGTCTGAACCTAGATAATTTTCATTCGGACCGTATCCTACAGCTAATGGTGAACCTCTCCTTGCGCCGATAATAAGTTCAGGCATATCTTTAAAAATTATACCCAAAGCAAAACTTCCATCTAAATCATTTAGAGTTTTAATGATTGATTCATTGAGTTTATTATTTTTCAAATATTCAACTAAAAGATGAACAATAACTTCGGTATCAGTTTGTGATTTAAATTTATGTCCTTTGTTAATTAATAATTTTTTTAAATCTACAGAATTTTCTATTATTCCATTGTGAACAACTGAAATTCTTTCAGTTGAATGAGGATGCGCATTAATTGTACTAGGTATGCCGTGTGTTGCCCATCTGACATGGCCAATTCCAACATTTCCTAAAAGATTAATTTGTGAAATATTTTTTTCTAATACGTCAACTCTTCCCTGGCATTTAACTTCATTTATTAAACCATCATTTATTGTTGCTATACCTGCTGAGTCGTACCCTCTATACTCAAGTTTTTTGAGTGAATTTAATATTGATGAAGAGACAGGTTTATTACTAGTAATTCCAATAATTCCACACATTATTTTTTTTTTCTTTTATAATTTTTTTTCTCAACTTGATTTATTCTAGTTAAAGCTAAACTATTTTTATTTACATTTTTGGTAATAACAGATCCTGCTCCAATGACTGCATTTCGTCTAATTTTTAATGGTGCTACTAAAGATGAATTAGATCCAACAAAAACATTATCTTCAACGATTGTTTTATTTTTTCTCACCCCATCATAATTACAAGTAATAGTTCCAGCGCCAATGTTTGTTGATTGGCCAATTAGACTGTCACCAATATAAGAAAGGTGATTTACTTTTGAATTTTTTTTAAGTGTGCTTTTTTTAATCTCAACAAAATTTCCAACTTTAGAATTTTTTTCTAATTTTGTTCCAGGTCTTAATCTAGCAAATGGTCCTATAATACAATTTTGCTCAATGACGACACCTTCAACATGAGAAAAGCCTAAAATTTTTACATTATTTTTAATTTTTACTTTTTTTCCGAACACTACGTAAGGTTCTATAATAACATTTTTACCAATTTTAGTATCTTTTGAAAAAAATACTGTTTCAGGAGCAATCATTTTAACTCCTTGTTTAATAAATTTTTCTCTCAATTTTATGTTTAAAAATGTTTGTCTCATTTAGTTTTTTCTTATAATTAAGTATGTATGATCTTTAATTCACAAATTATTTCTTAATAATACTTTTAAAATGAGTCAAAAATATACAATTCTATTTGATCTAGATGGTACATTAGTTGACACGGCCCCTGATTTAATGGCTGCACACAATCATGTAATGAAAAAATTTGGTTATAGCACTAAAAGTGTAGATGAAATAAGGAACTTAGTAGGTAAAGGAGCTGCAGTATTAATTGGTAGATCAATTTGGGGTGCTGCAAAAAAAGAATTTTCTAAAATAACGGATGAAAAAATTAAAAATGAAATGGTAAAAGAATTTATAGATTTTTATGGAAAAAATTTGGTTATTGAAAGTAAGTTAATTAAAGGAGTTCAAGAATTTTTAGATTGGGCAAAATCAAAAGATATCTCAATGGCAGTGTGCACAAATAAGCAAGAGCATCTTGCAATTGACTTGTTAAAAAAAATTAACATATATCATTATTTTGAATATGTTGCGGGAGGAAATACATTTGATTACTGCAAACCTGATCCAAGACATTTAACTAGTATAGTTGAAATAATTGATGGAAAATTAGATAAATGTTTAATGTTTGGTGATAGTGAAAACGATGCTGATGCTGCAAGGGCTGCTAATATCCCAATGATCCTTTTAGAAGATGGTTATACCGATAAAAAAATAGAACAAATTTATCATAATCATCTCATAACAGATTTTGTAAATGTAGAAAAAATTGTATCCAAATATTTAAATGGTTGATACTAATTTAATCTTCGCACTAATAAGTTTTTATTTTGTCATGTATGTAACTCCAGGACCCAATAATGCCATGGTTCTTGCTTCAGGATTAAAATTTGGTTTTTTAAAAAGTATTCCTCACATGACAGGCATAACTATTGGTCATGTAACTCAATTGATTTTGGTTTGTCTTGGATTAGGAAAAATTTTTCAAATATTTCCAGAAATACAAAATATATTGAAAATACTATGTGCAATCTACTTAATTTATCTTGGTTATAAAATAATTGGTTCATTTAGTAAAATTAAAGATGATGATTCAAGGCCACTGAAATTCTATGAGGCGGCATTATTTCAAATAGTAAATCCAAAAGCATGGACTATTTCAAGTATGGCCGCTTCTGGTTTTTTACCAAAAGATGGTAATTTAATCATATCTATATTATTTATCTCGTGTATTGCTCTTATAATATGTCCAATCTCAATTTCTCCATGGGCTGCTTTTGGATCAGGTATTAAAAATTTGGTAAAGAATAATAAAATAAAAGTAATTATAGAGTTATTTTTAGCATTTTTGCTTTTAATAACCGCCATTTTGATTGTAATTGATTAATAAGTCATTATTACTGTATGAGAATTTAAGGAGATAATTTGATTATTCACAAAGTAAAAGTTTATCCATCAAAAAGAGATTGTCCCAAAAAAAAACAATTGGCGTGGAAAATCGCAGAGATAGCAAGTGATAATGCTAAATTAAATAAAGATTCTGTTGAGATGGTTATTAACAGAATTATAGACAATGCATCCGTAGCTATCGCATCTCTAAATAGAAAACCTGTTATCTCATCAAGGGAAATGGCATTAAAACACCCAAGAAAAAATGGAGCAATGTTATTTGGTGTTAATTCTAATCTAAAATACGATTGCGAATGGGTTGCGTGGTCAAATGGTACAGCGGTAAGAGAATTGGATTTTCACGATACTTTTTTAGCTGCAGATTACAGTCATCCAGGTGATAATATTCCTCCACTTTTAAGTGTTGCCCAACAAAAAAAAAGAAGTGGTGTAGATCTCTTAAGAGGAATTATTACAGCATACGAAGTCCAAGTAAATCTTGTGAAGGGTATATGTTTACATAAGCATAAGGTTGACCACATTGCTCATTTGGGACCGAGTGTTGCTGCAGGGATTGGATCAATGCTTAAATTAAATACTGAAACAATTTATCAAGCAATACAACAAGCTTTACATACAACTGTTTCAACAAGACAATCAAGAAAAGGTGAAATTTCAAGTTGGAAAGCATTCGCTCCTGCACATGCGGGCAAACTAGCTATAGAAGCAGTAGATAGAGTTATGCGAGGAGAAGGCGCTCCAAGTCCAATTTATGAAGGCGAAGATAGTGTTATTGCAAGAATTTTAGATGGTAAAAAAGCTTTATACAAAGTTCCATTACCAAAAAAAGGTGAAACAAAAAAAGCAATTCTAGAAACATACACAAAGGAATATTCAGCTGAATATCAATCTCAAGCCTTGATTGATTTAGCAAAAAAATTAAAAAAGAGAATTAGAAATTTAAATCAGATAAAAAAAATTGATATTTTTACAAGCCACCATACTCATTATGTAATAGGAACTGGCGCTAACGATCCGCAAAAAATGGATCCAAATGCAAGTAGGGAAACTTTAGATCACTCAATTATGTATATTTTTGCAGTTGCATTGGAAGATGGAGATTGGCACCATATAAAATCATATACAAAAGCGAGAGCATCTAAAAAGTCAACAATAAAAATATGGCAATCTATAAAGACACATGAAGATAAAAAATGGACAAAAAAATATCATGATCCAAACCCCAAAAGAAAATCTTTTGGAGCAAAAGTTGTCGTAACATTAAATAATGGTAAAAAAATCACCGACTCACTTGAAAGGGCTGATGCACATCCATATGGAGCAAGACCATTTAGAAGAGACAATTATATAAACAAATTTTTAACTTTAACTAGAGGTATTCTAGAAAAAAAAGAAAGTGATAGATTTATTAAAGTTGTTCAAAAACTAAAAAAACTAAAGCCAGGTCAACTTGGAAAATTGAATTTAGTGGTTAAAAAAAGTAAATTAAAAAAAAATTTAAAGAAAGCTATATTTTAATGCATTTTGTAGAAAAAGATCCCAGTCAAAAAAGAATAGATTTTGTTAATAAATTAAAATCTAAAAAAATTATTAGAGCGCCAGGTGCTTATAATCCTTTAACAGCAAAATTAATTCAAGAAATAGGATATGATGCTGTTTATGTTTCTGGAGGTGTAATGGCCAATGATCTTGGGTTCCCTGATATAGGATTGACTACTATTGAAGATGTTAGTACTAGATCATATCTCATATCTAGAGTAACTGACCTTCCAACAATTGTTGACATTGATACTGGTTTTAAATCTTGTAAAGAAACAATAGAAACTTTTGAAGAGTTTGGTCTAACGGCTGTACATTTAGAAGATCAAATTGAGAGAAAAAGATGTGGCCACTTAGATAATAAAGAACTCATATCAAAAGATGAAATGGTAAAAAAAATAAAAGATTGTGTTTCTGCAAGAAAAGATGAAAATTTTAAAATTATAGCAAGGTCAGACGCAAAAAGCGTTGAAGGAATTGATAAGATGATTGATAGATGTAAAGCATATATTGATGCAGGAGCTGAAATTATTTTTCCGGAAGCCTTAAAAGACGAAAAAGATTTTGAAAAAGTAAGAAAAGAACTTTCGTCCTATTTATTAGCTAACATGACAGAGTTTGGAAAAACAAAATTATTAAACTATAAAGAATTGGAAAATTTAGGATATAATATAGTAATTTATCCTGTAACAACACAAAGATTGGCCATGAAAAATGTTGAGGATGGATTGAGGGACATTTATGTAAATGGACATCAGAATAATATTATTGATAAGATGCAGACTAGAAAAAGACTATACGAGCTTGTCGATTATGAAAAATATAATAGTTTAGACGAGAAAATTTATAATTTTAATACAAAGGGTCATGAGTAATGAGTGAAGATATAAAAAAAGGTTTACTTGGAATAGTTGTTGATGAGACAGAAGTTTCAAAAGTTATGCCAGAAATTAATTCTCTTACTTACAGAGGTTATGCGGCGCAAGACCTATGTGAATATTGCAGATTTGAAGAGGTTGCCTACTTAATTTTAAATAAAGACCTTCCTAATACTATTCAGCTAAGAAAATTTGAGAAAGAAGAAAAAAATAATAGAGAATTATCTAAAGACCTTTATTCAATTTTAAAAAAGATGCCTAAAAAAGCTCATCCAATGGATGTAGCAAGAACAGCTGTTAGTGTAATGGGTTTGGAGGACAAGGAAACGACAGACTCTTCACCAGAGGCAAATATGCGAAAAGCTATCAGAATTTTAGCTAAAACACCTACTGCTTTAGCTGCCTTTTATAGATTGAGAAAGGGAAAAACAATTATTAAACCTAAAAAAAATTTAAATATTGCTGAAAATTTTTTCTACATGTGTTTTGGTAAAGTGCCACAAAAGGAAATTGTCAAAGCTTTTGATGTTTCTCTAATTTTATACGCTGAACATAGTTTTAATGTATCAACATTCACAGCAAGAACAATTACAAGTAGTTTATCTGATATTCATGGAGCAATAACTGGAGCTATTGCAAGTTTAAAAGGGCCGCTTCATGGAGGTGCAAACGAAGAAGTGATGCACATGATGAATAAAATTAAGAAACCTGAAAATGCCCTTAAATGGATTAATAACACTTTAGATAAAAAAGAAGTTGTTATGGGTTTTGGCCATAGAGTTTATAAGTCTGGCGACTCAAGAGTTCCAACAATGAGAAAATATTTTTCAAAGGTTGCTAAAATTAAAAAAGATAAAAAGTTTGAAAAAATTTACGACATTGTTGAAAAAGTAATGATTGAAAGAAAAAATATATATCCAAACGTTGATTACCCAACAGGGCCTACTTATCACCTAATGGGCTTTGATACAGATTTCTTTACACCGATATTTGTAATATCTAGAATTACAGGTTGGTCAGCACATATAATGGAACAACACGCAGCGAATAAACTAATTAGACCTTTAGCTAGTTATAAAGGTAACCAGCACAGAAAAGTTGTACAATTAAATCAGAGATAATTAACTAAACGCTTCAGTCCAGTTTCCTCTAGTTGAAGCTTTTGAATATTCTGTTGCTCTTCCTTCAAAGAAGTTCATGTGTTCAACAGCATTCAACATGGTATCTAACCATGTCAAAGGATTTTTATCAACTTTATAAATTGGTTCTAATCCTAATTGAGATAATCTTCTGTTACCAATAAATCTTATATAGTCTTTTACTTCCTGTGCAGTTAATCCTTGCATGGGTCCCATTTCAAATGCTAAATCAATAAATGCATCTTCATGCTCAATTATTGTTCTGCAAGCTTCATATAGCTCTTTCTTAAGTTGAGGTGTCCAAACTTCGGGGTTCTCTTTGATAAACTCTTTAAAAATTCTTATCATGGAGTTGCAATGTAAAGTTTCGTCACGAACAGACCAAGTTACGATCTGACCCATTCCTTTCATTTTATTAAATCTCGGAAAGTTTAAAAGAATTGCAAAACTTGCAAACAATTGAAGTCCTTCAGTAAACGCACTGAAGACTGCAACAGTTTTTGCAATGTCTTCTTTTGAATTTACATTAAAATTTTGCATATAATCGTATTTATCTTTCATCTCTTTATATTTCATGAATGCAGAGTATTCTGACTCGGGCATTCCAATTGTATCTAATAAATGTGAGTAGGCAGCGATATGAACTGTCTCCATTGCTGCAAAAGCAGTCATCATCATTAATACTTCTGTTGGTTTAAAAACTGTTGTGTAATGTCTTAAATAACAGTTGTTTACTTCAACATCAGCTTGAGTAAAAAATCTAAAAATCTGTGTTAGTAAATTTTTTTCTGCTTGAGATAAATTTTTTTGCCAATCTCTTACATCATCTCCTAAAGGCACCTCTTCTGGAAGCCAGTGAATTCTTTGTTGTGTTAACCATGCATCGTAACACCAAGGATATCTGAACGGTTTATAAACTGGGTTTTCTACTAATAGACCCATTTTTTTTGGTTGAATAATTTCTTTTTTTTCTTGTTTAATTACTGACATGATAAACACTCCTCGTATTCTGGTTGATTGTCTTGTTGTTTGTTAGATTTGTAAACGTTAGCTGTAATATCAGTTGATTTTGCATCATTAACATTTTCAGCACGTTGAATTGATTTTGACCTACAATAATACAAGCTTTTCAATCCTTTTTTCCAGGCTTGAAAGTGAATTTGATGTAGCTCTTTTTTATGCACATCTGCAGGTAAAAATATGTTTATTGATTGAGCTTGGGATATATGAGGTGTTCTATCAGCGCTCAATTCTATTATCCATTTTTGATCTAGCTCAAAAGCTGTTTTAAATACATCTTTTTCATTTTGAGTTAAGAAATCTAGATGTGAAACAGATCCTTGATTAGTTGTAATGCTTGACCAAACTTCATCGTTATCTTTATCGTATTTAGCAAGAATTTGTTTTAAGTGTCTATTCCTTACATTAAATGATCCAGATAAGGTTTTATGTGTATAACTGTTAGCAGCTATAGGTTCAACACCTGGTGATGTTCCACCACAAATAATAGAAATAGACGCTGTTGGAGCGATAGCAGTTTTATTTGAAAACCTTTCGTTAATTCCGTACTCAGCTGCATCAGGACAAGGTCCTCTTTCTTCAGCTAAATCTTTTGATGCTTTATCGACATGTTTATGAATGTGTTCAAAAATCTTTTTATTCCAAGCTTTACTCATAACAGACTCTAACGGAATCATTTTCTTTTGAAAAAATGAATGTAATCCCATTACACCTAATCCAACACTTCTTTCCTTTAATGCAGAGTATGTTGCGTCACTAAATTGTTCAGGCGCATTTTCAATAAAATCAGTTAGAACGTTATCTAAAAATCTCATAACATCACCAATGAAATTTTCATCATCTTTCCACTCATCATATTTTTCTACGTTTAAAGATGATAAACAACATACCGCGGTTCTATCTCTGCCCTCTTTATCAACACCTGTTGGTAAAGTAATTTCACTACAAAGATTTGATGTCTTAACAGTTAGACCGGCGAGCTTATGATGCTGTGGTATCATTCTGTTAACTGTGTCTATATAAATTATATACGGTTCACCAGTTTCAATTCTAGCTGTTAGAAGTCTAATCCATAAATTTCTTGCTGACACAGTTGCTTGAACAGCTCCATCTTTTGGACTTTTTAAAGCCCACTGTTCATCCATCTCTACTGCTCGCATAAACGCGTCTGATACTAAAACTCCATGATGTAAGTTTAAAGCTTTTCTGTTTGGGTCACCACCTGTAGGTCTTCTCATTTCGATGAACTCTTCAATTTCAGGATGATCAATTGGTAGATAACATGCTGCTGATCCTCTTCTCAAAGAACCTTGGCTTATTGCCATTGTCAAAGAGTCCATTACTTTTATAAATGGAATTATTCCAGAGGTCTTACCTACTCTTCCAATTTTTTCACCAATAGACCTAAGGTTACCCCAATAGCTTCCAATTCCTCCTCCTCTAGCTGCTAGCCAAACGTTTTCACTCCATAAATCTAAAATACCGTTTAGGCTATCTCCTGCTTCGTTAAGAAAACATGAAATAGGAAGGCCTCTTGTTGTTCCTCCGTTAGATAAAACTGGTGTTGCTGGCATGAACCAAAGTTGACTTATATAATTGTATAGTCTTTGTGCATGTAAGTTATCATCTGCGTAATGACTAGCAACTCTTGCAAAGAGATCTTGAAATGACTCATTTTCACCCAAATATCTATCGCTTAAAGTAGCTTTGCCAAAATCTGTTAAATTGCTATCCCTAGATCTGTCTATTTTGATAGTTATACCTCTAGAATTTTGGAATAATTCAGTATTGTTATTTAATGAAAATAAATCTGGTCTTTTATCCTTGTTAATCAATTCCTGGTTGTTATAGCTGTATTCTGAGACAGCTTTCTTTATAGCCTGAGATACTAATTTGTTCATAACTCCCTTAAAATTTGTTAAACAACTATATGTTGTATGAAGATATCCTTAATACACTATATGAATTAAAAATCAACAGAACATTTATAGAACATTATAAAAAATTTAGCAATAAAAAATTAAAAAAAATATACAAATATCAACATGTCTAATCTTAAAAAAATAGATCCGTTAGGCTTTAGAGAATATGACGCAAGGTGGTTGTTTCCAGAAAGCATTAATGAGGAGGGAATCGATTCAGTTGGCAAGGGATTTGGTACTCAAGTTATTTCTAAAATAAAAAATCCAACAGTAATAGTTGGGCATGATTATAGATCATATAGTGAAAATGTAAAAAAAAATTTTGTTAAAGGGTTATTGTCAACAGGTTGCAACGTAAAAGATATAGGTTTGTGTCTCTCACCTACGGTATATTTTTCTCAATTTAAATTAAATTCAGATGCAGTAGCAATGATAACTGCAAGTCATAATGAAAACGGATGGACAGGAATAAAAATGGGTATTGAAAAAGGATTAACTCATTGCAAGGATGAAATGTCAGATCTAAAAGATATTGTAATGAATGAAAAATTTTCAAAAGGATCTGGAAAATATGAAGAGGTGAAAGATTTTAATAAAACTTATATTCATGAACTATCACAAAACAAAATTAGGAAAAAATTAAAAGTAGTAGCAGCTTGTGGAAACGGCACTGCTGGTATTTTTGCCCCAGATATTTTAAGAGGTATAGGTTGTGATGTAATAGAATTAGATTGTAATTTAGATTATACTTTTCCAAGGTATAACCCTAATCCAGAAGATATGGAGATGCTTCATGAGATCGCTAAATGTGTTAAAAAAAATAAAGCAGATGTTGGTTTTGGATTTGATGGGGATGGAGATAGAGTTGGCGTAATAGACAACAAAGGAAATGAAATTTTTGCAGATAAAATTGGTTTATTAATTGCAAGAGATATTTCTAACGCTCATAAAAATTCAAAATTTGTTGTAGATGTTAAATCAACAGGTTTATTTATGAAAGATGAAATTTTGAAAAAAAATAATTGTGAAACTATTTATTGGAAGACAGGCCATTCATATATTAAAAGAAAAGTAAATGAGGATAATGCAATAGCGGGATTTGAAAAAAGTGGTCATTTCTTTTTTAATAAACCACTAGGATATGGGTATGATGATGGTATTAATTCTGCCATTCAAGTATGTAAATTATTAGACAATCAAAATGAATATTTAGATGTTTTAATCAATGCTCTACCAAAAACATATCAAAGTCCTACTATGGGTCCCTTTTGTAAAGACAATGAAAAATATGATGTAATAGATGATATAACTTTAAAAATAAAAAACTTAAAAGAAAAAAATATAAAAATTGAAGGCCAAGAGATAATAGATATTTTGACAGTAAACGGTATAAGATTTACTCTAAAAGATGGGTCTTGGGGGTTAATTAGAGCTTCATCAAATAAACCTTCACTAGTTATAGTTACTGAAAGTCCGACTTCAGATAAAATTAAAAAAGAAATTTTTAATTTTATTGATAATCTTTTACAACAAACTGGTAAGGTTGGTGAATACGATCAAAAAATTTAATTAAATATTAAAATATCTATAAATAAATATTGTACCTACAGTATATAAAAAAACTCCAAACAATCTTTGAGCTTTTAATTTATCCATTTTATAAACTGTATTCGCTCCTACTCTTGCCATAAAACTTGTAATCGGTACAAAGAGAATAAAAGCAGGAATGTTAATAAAACCAATGCTAAAAGGTAAATTTACATCAAAATAAAATCCGGAAATTAAAAAGCCTATTGATCCAGTAAATGATATAAAAAAACCAATAGCAGCAGCGCTTCCAATACATTTGCTAATCGGATATCCCAAATATCTTAATATAGGCACATTCATCATTGCACCAGTAATACCCATTGGTGCTGAAATAAATCCAGACAAAATTCCAAAAATAATACGAGGAGAAAGTGATGGATTAGGTTTAATTTTTTTTATTTTTTCCTGTGCTAACATTAAATAAGCCCCAAAAACATATACAACTATAGAAAAGAACAGAACTAACATCTTGGTTTTCATGATAGATGCAAAAAAAGTGCCTATCAGCACTCCAATAACCACAAATATACCAAAAGTCTTAACCACGCTTAAATCCACTAGTTTGTTTCTGTGGTGGGTTATGACAGAAACTGTTGATGTAAAAATAGTAATTGTAAATGCTGTTCCCACAGTCAAATGCATCAAATAATTTTTATCGAAATTTAACGTTTCAAAGATAAAAAAGAGGCAAGGAACAGAAATTAAACCACCACCGATACCAAATAAACCTGCAAAAAAACCAACAGCAGTTGCTGCAAATATTATTAGTAGTAAGAAGTACCAATATTCATTGATTAAATATGTTTGTGACAAAAAAACCTTTTGATTAAGTTATACTAAAGTATTCAAAGAACGATCTAGCAGATACAATTAATAAAAAACAGCCAAATATTCTACTTAATAATTTTTTGTCAATTTTATATACAACCTTGGCGCCTATTCTTGCCATAACCATTGTTACTGGCACGAATACAGCAAACCCTAAAAGATTTATATAACCAACGCTATATGGTGTATTAACATTATCAATTATATTTCCACCTATTATCATTGTGGTGGTGCCTGTAACTGCTATTAAAAATCCAACTGCTGCTGCAGTGCCAATAGATTTTCTAATATCGTATCCAAAGGTTCTCATGAATGGTACCATTAATGAACCGCCACCAATTCCTAAAGGTACTGAAATAAAACCAATTAATAAACCTGAAATATTTTTAATTGTATTTGATATTTTTTTTGGACTTTCAACAAGCTTTTCTCTTAGAAAAATAAAAAATAATCCTACAAAACATGAAAAGATCGCAAAGAATAAAACTAATGCTGAAGTTTTTAAATTTACTGCCAAAAATGTTCCGACCAAAACCCCTAGTACAATTAAAATACCGAAAGTTTTAACCATTTTAAAATCTACAGCATCATACTCCATATGTGTTTTTGTTGAAATTATTGATGTTGGAATAATAATTGCAAGAGAAGTTCCAACAGACAAATGCATTCTTGTAATAATATCAAAGTCAAGAACGCTAAATGCATAATACAGAGCGGGAACCATTATTATACCTCCCCCAACCCCAAGTAATCCCGCCATAAAACCGGCAACAGCTGCAGCAATAGCTAATACTGTTAAAAGATTTATTATTATTCCTGAATCTATATTTTCCATCAGGCAGTTAATTGATTTGCTTTTTCATTATTTTGAGCAATATCCATAATATGTTTTGCTTTTTGGAAATCAGAGTCTCTTGCCATCATATTATCGCTCAAATATTTTTTCCATTCTTTCGAACCTGGTTGACCATAATAAAGTCCAACAGTATGTCTCATTACTTGATTTACTTTGGTTCCAGTTTTAATTTCTTTTTCAAGATATTCTAAAATATGTTTAACAACATCTTCTCTCGATAATATGTTTGAATTATTGAATATTTCTCTCTCAATATCTTTTAAAAAATATGGATTTTGGTAAATCGCTCTACCAATCATTACACCATCACAGTAATTTAAATGGTTTTTGACTTGATCTATAGTGGTAATTCCTCCATTAATTATAATTTCTAAATCTGGATTTGATTTCTTAATTTCATAAACCATTCTATAGTTTAATTTTGGAATAATTAAATTTTGCTTTGGAGTTAGACCTTTTAATATTGCTTTTCTAGCATGTAAGATAATAGTTTTGCACCCAGTTTGTTTCATTTTATTTACAAACATATTTAAATAATCAAATTCCTCTGTATCATCAAACCCTATTCTAGTTTTGGCAGTAACTGGAATACTGCAGGAATTTTTCATCTCAGCCAAACATTCGGATACAAGGTCTGGTTCTTTCATTAAACAAGCGCCAAAAGAATTTTTTTGAACCTTTTTACTAGGACAACCTAAATTGATATTAATCTCATCATAACCATAATCTTCAGCAATTTTAGCTACTTCCGCTAGTTCTTTTTTATCAGAACCACCCACTTGTAAAGCTAAAGGTTTTTCCAAGTCATTAAACATAAGTAATTTATGTTTATCACCGCGTAATACTGCTTTAGTAACAACCATTTCTGAGTAAAGCATTACATTTTTACTTATAAGTCTTAAGAAATATCTATCATGACGGTCAGTACAATCCATCATGGGAGCAACTGAAATTTTTCTATTAATTTTTTTTTTAATATCCAAGAGCTTTACCCATAACTTTATCAGGTAACCATGTAACAATTTCTGGAAAAATACACAGTATTAGGATTGCTAATGCCATTATTATCATAAAAGGCACAGATCCTTTTAGAATTTCCTTTAAACTAACATCGGGTGTTATGCCTTTAATTATATAGAGATTTAGACCTACAGGTGGAGTAATCAATCCAATCTCCATATTAATTGTAAATACAATAGCGAACCAATAAGGATCGAAACCGAGAGTAGTAATAACTGGTAATAAAATTGCTGAAGTCATAACAATGACTGCAACTGGAGGTAAAAAGAAACCAGCGATTAATAAAAATATATTTATTAAAATAAATATAACCCATTTGTTTGAGCTGAGCTCTACCATACTCTGAGCTAAAGATTGTGTTACATAGAGTTGTGAAAGAGTAAATGCAAAAAGGTATGATGCTGCAATGATGAACATTATCATTACACTTTCTTTCATTGAAACTTTAACTATGTTCCATATTTTTTTTGGTTGATAAATTTTATAGACAACTGCTATCATAACAAAAACTAAGAATGCTCCAACGCCTGAAGCTTCAGATGGAGTTGCAACCCCTCCGTATAAAACATATAAAACTCCAGCAATGATTGCTAAAAAAGGAAAAATTCTTGGTAAAACCTCAAGTTTTTCTTTTAATGTAGGACGTTTTCTGTTCTTTAAAGCTTTAGCAGCATCTTTATCAATAAAGTAACTGTGAATTAATGCCCATATTGCAAACATACCTGCAAGCATGAATCCAGGTATCAAGCCACATAAAAATAATCTTCCAATAGAAGTTCCAGTTGCAATACCATAAACTATTAAAACTATACTTGGCGGAATTAAAACTCCTAAAGTTCCTCCAGCAGCAATAGTTCCCGTAGCAATTTGATCTGAATATCCTCTCTTCCTCATCTCAGGTATACCCATTGTTCCAATTGCTGCACAGGTAGCTGGACTTGAGCCACTTAAAGCAGCAAAAATTGAACATGCGCCTATATTAGAAATAACTAATCCACCTGGTACTCTCCATAACCATCTGTCTAAACCAATATATAAATCCTTACCTGCTGGTGAGTTCGCTACTGCCATTCCCATTAAAATAAACATGGGGATTGAAAGTAGAACAAAAGAATTTAAACCTGCATAGAATGTTTCAGCAAATACATCAAGCATTTGAAAACCTTCAAAAGAAACCAATAACGCTATCGATACGAAACTCAAACCAAAAGCTATTGGGATACCAGAGAAAAGAACTATCAAAGTAAAAACTGCAACAATCAATGCTATTATTAATGGATCCATTAATTATAATCCTTATCATCAATTAATTTTATAATTTCAGCTATGTATTGGAGTATCATCAAAATAGCTCCTATCATCATTGAAGAATACGGTATCCAAAGTGGAGGATCCCAAACAGTACCTGTTGAGTAATTTTTTGTAAATGCTTCCTCAACCATTAAAAAACCAAAATAAAATAGTATTAGGAAGAAAAGTAAACTTAAAAAGGATGTAAAAATTTTTAATCTAATAATATTTTTATTAGATAAAAAATCATATATCCATTCCATACTAACATGTGCCTTTTCACTTAGAACATATGCGCTTCCAATAAATGTCGATGCGACTAAAAGCATTGTAACCAGCTCTGTTTGCCATGTAATTGCTCTTTGGAAAAAATATCTTTCGAATACTAATTCTACAATTACTAAGATTGATAACAGTAATGCTATAACAGCAAAAGCCCCACAAGCCTGGGCAACAAGATTACAAAACTTTAAATACTTTTTTTTCATAAAAAAAACCCCTATTTAAAATTAAATAGGGGTTCTTCTTTATATATTTTTTTATTTAACTGATAAAGCCATTTCCATTAGCTTATCACCACCTGGAACTTTTTCAGCAAATGCTTTGTGAGAAGATTTCTTAGCAATCTCAACCCAAGCTGCATGATCTTTTGCATTCATATATACTAATTTTACACCTGCTGCTTTGTAAGCGTCTTCAAATTTTTTATCTAAATTTTCGACTTGAGCAGTCATATATTTTTCTGCAACTTTTCCAGCTTTCATTAAAGCATCTTGTTGTTTAGAGTTTAATTTATCGAAACTCATTTTTGACATTAAAATTGGCTCGTACATAAACCATAATCCAAACTTACCTGGAGGAGTTGCACAAGTTACTTGTTCATAAATCTTATAACTTACAAAACTTCCTGAACTAGTATTTGCACCAGTAAGTACTCCAGTTTGAAGACCAGTATAAATTTCAGATGATGGCATACTTTGTATACCTGCACCAGCTGCCTCTAACATTTGGTTAAATGCTTTACCAGCTGCTCTCATAACTTGCCCTTTAGCATCACTAGGATTTTTAATGCATTTTGTTTTAGATGCAAAACCTCCGCCTAACCAAGCGTCAGATAATACAACTACACCAGCGTCATTAATAATTTTTTTAATCTCAGTCATCATTGGACCTTTATTAAATCTCAATGCATGATCGTGATTTTTAACTGTACCTGGCATTAAAGTTGCATCAAATTCTGGATGAAACTTAGATGCATACGCTAATGGAAAAGCAGAAATATCCAATTGACCAGTTGTCATTGGTTTCCACTGTTCTTTTGGTTTATAAAGCGATTTTGCAGGATAAATTCTGATATCGACTCCTACATTTGCTTTTTTCATTTCATCAGCAATTATCTGTACCATTTCATGTCTTGGATCATAAGAACCATCAGCTCTAGGTGTACCTGGCCATTGATGACTAGCCTTTAGAGTAACAGCATAAGCCGATCCAATTGTCGTTAGGATAAATACTAATGAAGTTAAAAATAAAGATATTTTTTTAAACATTTTTTCCCCTTCTTTAGTTATTAAAAAAAGTGTATTAAAGATAAGATATGATTAAGAGTCAAGTTCGCTATTAACTCATATATAACGTTATTAATTTATGGATGGACCTTTAAAAAACTTGCTGGTTGTTGATTTAACAAGAGTATTAGTAGGCCCTTATTGTACAATGATGCTCTCAGACATGGGTGCAAGAGTAATAAAAGTAGAAGCACCAGGTATAGGTGATGACTCTCGAAAATTTGGTCCTTTTGTCAAAGATAATTCAGCCTATTTCATGTCATTAAACAGAGGAAAAGAAAGTATTGCGTTAAACTTAAAAGATGAAGAAGATAAAGAAATATTTTTAAATATATTAAGTAAAGCAGATATTCTTGTTGAAAATTTTAAGCCAGGAACATTAGAGAAATGGGGTTTTGGCTGGAAAGAATTGTGTAAAAGATTTCCAAAATTAATTTACGCTTCTGCATCTGGTTTTGGTCAAACTGGACCGTTAAAAGAATTACCAGCTTACGATATGGTTGTACAGGGAATGGGAGGTTTAATGAGTGTTACCGGACAACCTAATTCTGAACCTACTAGGGTTGGAACGTCTATTGGCGATATTACAGCTGCATTATTTACAACAATTGGAATCAATGCTGCTCTTTATGATAGAGAAAAAACAGGTAAAGGAATGTTTATTGATGTTTCAATGCTCGATTGTCAAATTGCAATTTTAGAAAATGCAATTGCACGTTATTTATCAAAAAATGAAATACCAAAACCAATGGGATCAAGACACCCATCTATTGCACCATTTGAGGCTTTTAAAACAAAAGATAGCTACATAATAATTGCTGCAGGAAATGACAAACTTTTTGAAAAATTATGTAATGTTCTTGAATTAAATGATTTACCCCAGAATGAAAAATTTAAAAGTAATTCTTTACGTTGTGAAAATATGAATGATCTTAAATTAATTATGGAGGAAAAACTCAAATCTTTAAATACTAAGGATTGGATACAAAAAATGGAGAAACAAAAAATTCCATGTGGTCCTATTTTTAATATAAAAGAGGCTGTAGAAAATCCGCAAATAAAATCAAGAAATATGATAGTTGATACTTTTCACAAAGTTGTTGGTGATTTTAAAACAGCAGGTAATCCAATCAAAATGTCCTCTTATAAAGATGAGACAAAAAGAGGAGATATCCCAGATTTAGACGAACATAGAAAAAAAATTATTGAAGAGTTTTGTAATTAGTCTTGATTTGCGTCTTCGCTTGGTTCTTTAATCTCTTGGTCTTTTAATTCCTCAACAGATGCATCCTCTGTTTCTCCAGATGCCTCAGCTTGTTCGGTAGGTTGTGTTGGTGAACTTTCAGCAATATCTTCTTTAGAAAATGCTTGGGTTTTTTCTGGAATTTTTCTAGCTCTTTTTGATGGTAATATTGGTACACCACTTTTAGATATTTCACCTTTATATAAATTTTCGAAATCATCACCTACTTCTTCATCTTCTGTTAATGAGTCATCAACTTGTTCAACATGCTTTCTTAATTTAAAAACTCCACTATCGATTAAATCTGAAACTTTCACATTTTCATTTGCAATCTCTCTTAAGGAAATTACTGTATTCTTGTCATTATCTTTATTTACTGTTGGTTCAATACCTGAATTTAATTGTGTTGTTCTCTCTTTAGCAACTAAAACTAATTCGTAAGGGCTTTCTACTTTATCTACACAATCCTCAACTGTTACTCTGGCCATGCCGGGTATTTATACCTGCTTATAAATAAAATCAAGGTATTTTTATACCTTAACAGGATTTAGTTTAGATCTAATGATAAAAAGCATGATCAAAGATATGGATATATAAACGCTTGATATTACCGCAATTTTCTCAATAGAAAAACCACGGTCGATCAATATTCCAAAAAAGGCTGTTCCAAAAGCTGTTGAGAATACCATTAATGCTGTTGTCAAAGCTTTAATTGATCCAATATATTTAACACCATATATTTCTGCCCAGGTAGAAGACCCAAGAACGTTTGCGAAACCATTAGAAATACCAATTAAACCCAAAAAAATAAATGCCGTAAGAGGATTATTAAAATAAATTATCACTATTGTTGCAAGTAAAAGAGGTAAATTCATGTAAACCAATATTTTTCTGCTAGTAAACTTATCAATTAAAAAACCAGATACGAATAATGTGATCACTGACATAATTGAATAAACCATAAAGGATTGAGCTATAATGTATGGTCCCCAATTTTTTGACTCTAATATAAAAGATTGATAAACAAAAGTCCCTGTGGCTATCCAAGGCATAGCAAGCATGTTAGCGCTAATAATGTAGAATCTATAATCTTTTAAAACTTCAATTCTTTTCCAATCTTTAATCTTATTATTACCTTTGTTTTTTAAATTGTCGGTTTCTCTAGATTCTAACTTTAAGTTCTTTACTAAAAAAAATGAAACTGTAGGTAAAAATAATATTACAATTAATGAAATTATAATCCAGATATCTCTCCATTCATAAATTGTTAAAAGGTAAATTATTAGCACTGGTAAAATAAATTCAGATGTGGACAAACCAAACCAAGAGGTGCTTAAAGCTTTACCTCTAGATCTTGTAAAAAATCTTGAAATCGTTGTTGATGCAGTATGAGACATCATACCTTGACCTGAAAATCTCATAAAAAGAATTGCCAAAAATAGGTAATAAACTGATGATATCTTTGAAAAGAAAAAACAAGAAAATGCTAATAAAATTATTACCAAGTAAGAAAATTTAAGGATATTAACATCATCAATTTTTTTTCCAAACCAAACTAGAATTATGCTACTAAGTAAAGTTGCTGATGCATAAATTGAGCCAAATTGTCCATGAGTAATTGAAAGAGCATCCCTTATATTTGAATTGAAAAGACCAAGAAAAAAACTCTGTCCAAAGCTTGAAAAAAATGTAAAAATAAATCCAAATAAAATTACTTTTAAACTTAAATTTTTAAACATAAAAAAAAATGACTTGTAATGTTGCTTTCATAGGTCTTGGTGTAATGGGTTATCCAATGGCTGGATATATATCAAAAGGTGGACACAATGTAACTGTTTTTAACAGAACACAGTCAAAAGCAGAAAAATGGATAAAAGAATTTAAAGGCAAAATGGCTAAAACTCCTGCAGAAGCTGCAAAGGATGCGGAATATATTTTTACCTGCGTTGGAAATGATAATGATTTAAGAGAGGTTACCTTTGGTGAGAATGGTGTATTTAAAACGATTAAAAAGGGATCAGTTTACATTGATAACACAACAGCATCTGCAACAATTGCTAGAGAAATTTATGAGTATGCAAATAAAAACGGATTTGGCTCCTTAGATGCTCCAGTATCCGGTGGTCAAGCTGGTGCTGAAAATGGTGCTCTTACAGTAATGATTGGTGGAGATCAAAAAGATTTTGATAAAGCAAAAGATAAAATTGACTGTTACAGCAAAAAAATGAAATTGCTTGGAAAAGCTGGCAACGGACAATTAGCAAAAATGGTAAATCAAATCTGTATCGCAGGTCTAGTTCAGGGGCTATCTGAAGCTATTAATTTTGGAATTAAAGCAGGATTAAATATGGAAGATGTAATCGAGGTAATCTCCAAAGGAGCAGCTCAATCTTGGCAAATGGAAAATAGATATAAAACAATGATTGACAACAAATTTGATTTTGGATTTGCAGTTGATTGGATGAGAAAAGATTTAAAAATTGCAATGGAAGAAGCAAAAAACAATGGATCATTTTTACCTGTAACGGAGCTAGTAGATAAATATTATGGTGAAATTCAAGGAATGGGTGGAAACCGATGGGATACATCAAGTTTAATTAAAAGATTTAGGAAGTAAAAAGTATGCAGCCAGCATACTACGAAAATTTAGAAGAAATTCAAAATAAGTACTGGTCAATGCTAGATGATGCTGTAACCAACAGAGGTTCTCCTTTTAGAATTCCTGTTTTTATGTGTGCAAATCAAAACGAAATAGATGGTAGAATAGTAGTTTTAAGAAAATCAGATAGAAAAAATAATTTATTGCAATTTCATACAGATTTAAGGTCACCAAAAGTGGAAATATTAAAAAAAAATAATAAAGCGTCATTGCTTTTTTATGACAAGGAGGAGAAAATACAATTAAGAGTGAAAGTAAAATGTGAAATAAATAATCAAAACTCTATTACAGAAGAATCCTGGAAAAAAACTCAACACATAAGTAGAAGATGCTATTTAACTGATAGTCCTCCTGGTACAATTTCAGAAAATCCAACCTCAGGAATGATATCCCAATTAGAGGATTTTGATTACACAATGCAGCAAAGTGAAGAGGGTTATAAAAATTTTACAGTAATTAAGTGTAAAATTAAATCTGCAGAGTGGTTATATCTTGCTGCAAAAGGTCATAGAAGAGCAAAATTTGATTTTGAGAATAGTAAAAATAGCTGGCTAGTACCTTAATGAAGAAATATAAAGCAATGGTTTTATCCTGCATTGATCCGAGGTTTCAATCAAAGGTATTTAATTATTTAAAAAGAAAAAAATTAACTGGCAAATATAGTTCTTTTACAATCGCTGGAGGTGGAATTGGTGTAACTGCAAATAGATTCCAAAAATGGCATTCTACATTCTGGGAAAACTTAGCAACTTCAATTAAACTTCATAAAATTACCAGTTTAATTGTTATAAATCATAACGATTGTGGTGCTGCTAAAATTGTTAATGGTAAAAAAAAATTTAACTTATCTGTTGAGAACACAATTCATAAAAAATCGTTTATCAAAATTAAAAAAAAATTAAAAAAGAAATATCCTAATTTAAAAGTTAGTTTTAAAATAATGAAAGTTTAAAACTAAATTCTTAAAAGAAGTAGTTTTTTAATTGTGTTAAATACAAATAAGAAAATTGTATATGCTTTATAAAATACCTTATACTTAACAAAATATTGGAATTTTTTTCCTGTCCTGCTTGATTTTTCTAAATACTTCATGTCCTCATAAGAATGATTTATTAACTCTTTACTTTTTAAATCATTTACACCTTTTCTTACAAAAACCATGTTATGATAAAATGAAATATTAATGATTTTCCCATCATATCTCTTCTTGATGTAAAAAGGATTAGCTACTTCTTGATGATTCAAACTATCAGTCAAATGTTTAAAAAAATTCATATGGGAATTTGAATATTTTAAATCAAAAGGATTCCCACCAAAAAAATGATTATAGCTTGTTTGAATATCTTCAATAATATAAAGACCGTCATCTTTTAATGCTGGGAATAGTAAATTAAAGCTTTTTTTAACGTCTTTAGATAAATGGCTTCCGTCATCAATAATTATATCAAACTCTTTATATTTATTAATAATTTCCTGTATAAAAGATTGGTCACTTTGTGAGCCTTGGTGAACTTCTATGTTATCTCTATCAAGCTTTTTTTCTGAAATATTAATCCTATGAATATCAATCCCAACTATTATTGAGTTTTGAAAATAATCGCTCCATGTTAATAAAGATTTTCCATCCGCTATGCCAATTTCAAGTATTTTTAAATTTTCATCTCTTATTTTTTCAAAATACTTTTCATATACCTTAATATATCCATGTTCAATTTTATCTGATTTATAAATCTCTGCTATTGACTTGAGATTTTTGTTTTCAGACATATCTAAAATATTGATTTAGAATATTTTTTCCAATTTTCTTGATAATGTTTTGTGTTTTCAAATACTGCCTTTTTTTCTTCTTCAGTAACTTCTCTAACAACTTTTCCTGGTGAACCTATAACTAAAGAGTTGTCTGGTATCTCTTTATTCTCTGTTATCAAAGCTTTTGCACCAATTATACAATTTTTTCCAATTTTAGCGTTATTCAAAATAACTGCTCCAATTCCAATTAAACTGTTATCTCCAATTGAACACCCGTGGAGCATAACTAAATGACCAACAGTTACATTTTTTCCAACCATTAGTGGATAACCTGGATCAGTATGAAGGACGCTTCCATCTTGTACATTGGATCCCTCACCTATATGAATATTTTCTAAATCGCCTCTCAAAGTTGCATTAAACCATATACTTGTATTTTTTTCTAACGTCACATCCCCTATTATGACTGCATTAGGCGCTACCCAATTTTCGCCAGAGTTTTTTGGTTTTTTATCTTTTAAATCATAAAACATAAATTATATATTGTTCTATCATGGCTCTTACAAAAACTCCAATATGCGATTTTGGGAAAAAGGCAGAAGATTTCAAACTAAAATCTACAGATAACAAAATAATTTCTCTAAATGATATTAAAGGAGAAAAAGGAACATTAATAATGTTTATTTGCAATCACTGTCCTTATGTAAAAGCGATAATTAAAGATTTAGTTCAAGACTGTAAAAGTTTAGAAAAATTTGGGATTAGCTCAGCTGCTATATGTTCTAATGATGTTAAAAATTACCCAGAGGATTCTTTTGCAAATATGATTACTTTTTCAAAAGAAAATAACTTTTCTTTTCCATACCTTCATGATGAAACGCAAGAAGTAGCGAAAGTATATAATGCTGTTTGCACACCAGATTTTTTTGCGTATAACGGAAATTTAGAACTTCAGTACAGAGGTCGAATTAAACAACTGAAGGATTTACAACCTATGGATAATAGCGAAAGTGAGCTATCTAAAGCGTTAAAATTAATTTCAAAAACAGGTAAAGGTCCAAAAGAGCAACACCCAAGTATGGGCTGTAATATTAAATGGATTAAGTAAATTAAATGTTTTTAATTATAACTAGAAATTTCCCCCCTGACATAGGTGGTATGCAAAATCTAATGCATGGATTAACTAAATCTTTATCTAAAATAAATTTAGTAAAAGTTTTCGCTGACTATCATGAAAATTATTCAAATTTTGATAATAGTGTTAATTTCTCAATTGAGAGGATTGGAGGACCAAAATTACTTAGAAAATATAGAAAATCTTATTTAATTAATGAATTTTTAAAAAATAACAAAAACGTTAGTTGTATAATAGCTGATCATTGGAAGAGTTTAGAGCTCATAAATACAAACAAAAAAAAAATATGCTTAATTCATTCTAAAGAAATAAATCATGAAAAAGGCACAAGACAAAATAAAAGGTTAATAAAAATTTTAAATCGTGTTGATTATATAATATCAAATTCAGTTTTTACAAAAAATTTAGCAATAAATAAGGGAGTAAAAGAAAACAAAATAATTGTAATCAATCCAGGAGTTGAAGCTGTGAGTGAGGTTTCAGATAAAGATATAGAAAAAGCTGAAAAAATTTTTAGTGGAAAATCTAATAGATTAATTACTGTTTCCAGATTTGATAAAAGAAAAAATCATGAAAAAGTGATTATGGCAATCAGAAATTTAAAAGAGTTATACCCAAATATAATTTATGTTTGTGTTGGTTATGGAGAAGAAGAAAACAATTTAAAAAATTTAGTCAATGAACTTAATTTAAACAACAATGTTATTTTTCTTAAAAATATAGATAACGGACTCAAGAACGCTTTAGTATACAGATCAAATATCTTTGTAATGCCCTCAATAATTCACAACAAATCGGTCGAGGGTTTTGGTATTGCGTATATTGAAGCTGCTCAATATGGGATACCATCTATTGGTGGCAAAGATGGGGGTGCATCAGATGCAATTGTTCATGATAAAACAGGTTTAATTTGTGATGGAAATAGTCTTGAAGAAATATATTCTTCTATAGACAAAATGCTCAAAGATCACAAATATAAGGAATACGGTAAATTTGCTAAAGAATTTTCAAAAAATTTTCATTGGGAACAAATTATTAAAAATTATCAAAAAATTTTATAGTTCAATCTTTTCAAATACTTTACTTGCACTTAATTTATTTAAATCAGAGACCTGGATAGCTTTGAAATGTTCTCTTTCAATGTTTACTTTATAAGCTGTGGTATGTGAGCCAAAAAGAGCAACACCTTTTGCGCCTATATGAGCAGAAATATGTGCTGGCCCTGTATCATTGGCAACTACAAAAGAACTGTTTTTAATAAGAGTTGCAAGTTGAGGGATATTTAAAGCTTTACCATCATCTAAGATACATTCTGCATTAAAATTTTTTGCCTCATGAATTTCACTTGGTCCAGGTGCTATTACAACTTTATAATCATTTTTCAATTCATCTTTAATTAATTTTATTAGCTCATTGTAGTGTGGCCATTTTTTCAAATGGAGATGTGGGGAGCAAAATGGAAATAAAATAATATATTTCTCTAATTTAAATTTAGAATTAATTTTTGATATATCTGTACAAGACCAATCAAAATTCGGTTTTAGAGTATGTTTAGTTTTCAATCCTGAAATTTTTAATTGGTGGTCAAATCTTTCTAAAACTGAAAGTTTATCAAATTCTTCTTTAGTTGTATTCGTGGGTAATGTAGTTTGAGATGACGACCAAGAATTATAATTTGAGTTTGGAAATAATACTTTTTTATAAAATGATGTTCTAGATGAATTTTGTAAATCAAATACTTTTACAAATTTAAGCTTTTTAATTTTTCTCATTAATAGATATAAGTAAATAAGGTTAAATCTAGATAATCTCATGTCCAAAATAATATCTGTTATGAAAGGGTTTTTTTTATACAAATCTATGTAAGGTTTAGAGGTCATTATATACAAATTATGATCTTTATGATTTTCATAAATATCTTGAATTGCACCGCTCGCTTGAGCTATATCTCCTAAAGATCCGTGTTTAATAATTAAAATATTAGACATATTTTTAACAACTTAACATAATATAAAAAATTATGAATAAAATACTTGTTGAAGTTTCTGTTGGTGAATTATTAGACAAAATTTCTATTCTTGAAATTAAAAAGGAAAAAATAAAAGATCAACATAAACTAAAATTTATAAATGAAGAGCTTGAATTATTAATAAAACAATTCAAAAAAAATATAAAATCAGACAATAAACTTGATAAACTTTTTCAGTCGCTTAAAGAAATAAATAATAAACTATGGAATATAGAAAATGAAAAAAGGTTATGCGAAAAAAATGCAGATTTTGGTGAAGTCTTTATTAAAACATCTAGAGATATACACTTTCTAAATGACGAGAGAGGAAAAATTAAGCTTGAAATGAACAGTCATTCTGGATCTAAAATCAGAGAAATTAAAGAATATACATCATATTAATAACTGTATTTTTTCTCTAAAAACTTAACAACATTATGAATTATAAAAGTCATGAAAAGATAAATTCCACCAGCAACTATAAATACTTCAATTGGCTTGAATGTTGTGGATATTATGTATTTCGCTACACCAGTAAGATCCATCAAAGTTACAGTGCTTGCTAACGAGGTACCCTTCATCATTAAAATTATTTCATTACCATAAGCTGGCAAAGACTGTCTTATAGCGATGGGAATTTGAATTTTATAAAAAATAATTTTACTGGAAATTCCTAAACTCTGACCTGCTTCAATCATTCCAGGTTTTATTGTTTGAAATGCAGATCGTAGTATTTCAGATGTGTAAGCTCCTGTATTCAGTGAAAAAGCAATTATTGCACACCAATAAGGCTCTTTTAGGATAATCCATAATGCTGTTGATCTTAAATATTCTATTTGACCTAGCCCGAAATAAATGATGAATATTTGAACTAAAAGTGGTGTCCCTCTAAACACATAAGAATAAACGTAAGCAAATTTATTAATTATTAGATTTTTATTTAACCTTAAAATTGCAAAAAAAAGTCCGATAAATAATCCAAAAATTAAAGAAGCAATTAATAATTTAAGAGTTATAAAAGTAGCATTTATTAGTTTAGGGAAACTATTAATCATTAATTCAAAATCCATCAATACCCCCTACTGTATCTAACTTCTAATTTATTTATTAACTTCATACTCAAATATGTAAGTAGTAGATACAAAACTGCTGCAAATGAGTAAAAAAATAAAGGATCTCTAGTTGATCCAGCTGCGATGTAAGATTGTCTCATTATTTCGACTAAACCAGTCACAGATATCAGCGAAGTATCTTTCAATGTTATTTGCCAAACGTTACTCAAATTAGGAATAGCTAGTCTTAACATTTGGGGCATAATCACTTTAAAAAAGTGAACAGGTTTTTTTAAACCTAAAACTTTTGAAGCTTCAAATTGTCCTTTATCTATTGATTGAATTGCACCTCTAAAAACTTCTGTTGAATACGCTCCTGAAATAATTCCAATTGCAAATGATCCTGTGATAAATGCATTAATTTCAATGTACTCATTATATCCAAATATAGATGCTACATACATAACAGCACCACTTCCACCAAAAAAAAATAAATAGATAACTAATAATTCAGGAACTCCTCTTATTACTGTTGTGTAACAATTTCCAATAAGATTTAAAAATTTACTTTTTGATAGTTTAAGTGGAGTAAATATTAAAGCAAACAGAAAACCTATAAGCATAGCTGTAATAGATACGGCAATTGTCATCATTGTTGCGATCAGTAGTTCATCGCCCCAACCAGTTTTTCCAAATGAAAGAAGTTCCATAAAGATTGGCGACTATATATTATAGCCGCCAAATCTAAAAATATTTACATAGATGCATCAAAGCCGAACCATTTAGTAGCAATTCTACTAATGTCGCCATTTTTTCTTGCTTTATCGATTGCTTTA
This sequence comes from uncultured Pelagibacteraceae bacterium, assembly GCA_902536765.1. Lineage (GTDB taxonomy): Bacteria > Pseudomonadota > Alphaproteobacteria > Pelagibacterales > Pelagibacteraceae > Pelagibacter. The sequence goes on along the minus strand of CACAYM010000002.1, from coordinate 64,236 downwards.
TTAAATGCGTTGAGTAACTCTGTATCGTCTTTTCTTATACCGACACCTACACCATTACCAAATGCACCACCTGAAAATGTTGGCCCAACTAATACAACTGGTTTACCAGATTTTTCTGCGTAATCACTAAAAGCTACAGCAGCAGCTAAGGCAGCGTCACATCTACCAGATGCTAAATCTAAGTTTACCTCGTCTTGAGTTTTATATGTTCTAACATTTACTTTTCCAACGTCACCTGAGTCTAAGAAATTCTGATGAATTGTAGCTGTTTGAACACAAACTGTTTTACCTGCTAATCCAGTAGTAAGCGTTTTTAGTGCTTTTTTTGCAGCAGCATTTGGTTTAGTTAAATTAATTCCAGCTGGTGTATCCATGCCCTCTAAATCTGAACCTTTCATTACAGCCAATGAAGCAACTTCGTCAGCATATCCTTGAGAAAAACTGATTGCTTTTTGTCTTTCAGCAGTAATAGACATTCCAGCCATTATTGCATCAAATTTTCTCATGATTAGAGCTGGTATCATACCATCCCAATCTTGCTCAACTATCTCACATTGCTGACCTATATATCTACAAAGCGTCCAAGCAAGCTCGACCTCAAATCCAATTAGTTTGCCTGAAGCATCTTTTGAATTCCAAGGCGGGTATGCACCTTCTGTTCCAATTTTAATTTTATCAGCGTTAGCAGAAAATGATAAAAATAAAGTAATCAAAACTCCTAAGCTAAATTTTTTAATAATATTCATATCGCCTCCAATATTTTTTTTAGAAGTATTTCACAAATTAAAAGATTTAAAAAGAAATTATTTATTTAATGAAGATGCAAAATTCCAAGAACAATCAAAACTCGGTATATAAATTCTATCTAAAGATGTATTGCCAAAGCTTTTTTCAAACAAATTAAGCCATTTTTTTACCTGCTTTGGTTTTTTATCCTGACTTCCGACTTGTGCTGTTATTGTACCATTAGGCTTCAAAATTCTTTTAAGTGAATTTATATTTTTTGCTGCAAGATCGATACAATATTGGTCGTCGTTAAGATCTACAAATATTTTATCGTATTTGTTGTCCTCAACTTTTTTAATACTTTCAAAAGCATCACCCCAAACACACTTAACTGAATTTTTTGTTGTAGCTTTTTTACCAATTTTGGATAAATGTTTTTCACAAACTTCGACTACCTCTGGATCAAGTTCAAACCAATCTATATAGTTAAATCCTTGTGATATACATTCTCTTGCCACACCCCCGTCTCCACCACCAATGATTGCAGATTTATCTTTCTGTGGATTTATTTTAATACCAGAATTAACAAAAGTTGAGCTATACAAATGTTCATCACTTTCAGCAACTTGAAGTTCGTTATCAATAAATAAGGATTTTCCAAACTGTTCTAGATTTAAAATTTCTATATGCTGACCAACTTTAGAATTGAAATCTTCTAAAACATCTTTAACTAAATAATATTTTTTAAGTCCTGGTGAACTATAAATATCATCATAGTAAATAATATTATCTCTATTGAATTCTTTTTTTACAATTTTTTTATGTTTAATATCTTTTTTAATAATATCTAAGGCGACAACTGGGTTAACTTTTCCGCATGTAAAAAAATCAAAACTTATAATTCCTTTTTCAGGAAAAGTATGAAAACTTATATGACTTTCAGCTAAAAGTGCGACTAAAGTAAATCCTTGAGGTTCAAATTTGTACTTTGATATTTCTAAAACTGTTACTTTAGCTTTTTTTGCAATTTTATAGACTAGTTTTTCAAAGAATTTTGGATCATATTCTTTAATTGTGCCTATAATGTCTAACGTTATATGTTCGCCAACTTTAGTCATATAAAAGTTTTAGTTTTTTTTGTAATCCTTTGTTTTGTCTAAAATTTTTTTCATTTCTTCATCTGAAAGAATCTTAGGTTGCCCTAATTTTATTGTATTTATGTATTGATGACAAATATTTTCGATCTCCCCTGCAAGTTCAAATGCCTCGCTAAGAGATTTGCCAAATGCAACCTGACCATGATTAGACATAAGACATGCTTTTCTTCCATCTAGTGCCTTAATAATATTTTGAGATAATTCTTTTGTTCCAAAGGTCGCATATTCTGCGCACTTTATATTATTTCCACCAGCTAAAGCGACCATATAATGAAATGCAGGAATATTCTTGCCATGAGCTGAAACAGCTGCAGCATTAGCCGAATGAGCATGAACTATCGCATGAGCATCCCTTTTTTCTATGTAAATATCTTGATGAAAACGCCACTCAGAAGATGGATTAATAACCTTATCTGAAATTTTTTTTATATTATTATTTTCGTTTAACTCTAAAAAAACAATACTATCTGTAGTAAGATCATCGTATTTTATTCCGGAAGGTGTAATGAAGAAACCATCTATTTCTTCATTAACTCCTCTTATCGAAATATTTCCAGATCTCAAAGGTGAGAGGTTTTCAGTATTAAGTTTTTTTGCATACTCTATTACTTCTTGCTTTTTATCTAACATTATTTTTTAAGTTTTTTATTTATTTCTCTCTCACAAAAAGATTTTATGTCATCAATATTTTTACTTTTATCTAATTTTTTTTGAGCAATCATACATGCTTTCATTGATTTATCTAAACTATGAGATCCATACTCAATTCTTGATATATATAGCATAACAAAAGCAATAATCATGAATAATATAAAGTATAAATTTTTTTTCATTTAAATAAATTTTTAAGTCCTTCAGTTGATGCTTCACAAATTCCTTTTTCTGTAATTAAACCAGTAATATATTTTGCAGGAGTAACATCAAAAGCTAAATTCATTGCTTTACTTTTTTTTGGATAAATTCGTATTGTTTTAAAATTTCCATCATTATCTAATCCTTCGATATGAGATAATTCATCAGAATTTCTCTCTTCAATGGGAATATTTTTATGGTATTTGGTTTTCCAGTCGATTGTAGAACTGGGTAATGCTACATAAAAAGGAATATTATTATCTTTTGCAGCCAATGCCTTAAGATAAGTACCAATTTTATTACAAACGTCACCATTTGCTAATGTTCTATCTGATCCAACAATACACATGTCAACTTTACCTCTTTGCATTAATAATCCGCCAGTATTATCTGCTATTAATGTATTTGGAACTTTCTCTTCATTTAGCTCATATGATGTAAGGTTAGCACCTTGATTTCGTGGTCTCGTTTCATCTACCCATATATGAATTGGAATACCCTTCCTATGTGCTTGATAAATTGGTGATGTTGCTGTTCCCCAATTTATTGTAGCAAGCCAGCCTGCGTTACAATGGGTTAAAATATTAATAGTATCTTTTTTTTTATTATGGATGTCCTCAATTATTTTTAGTCCATGTATTCCAATATTTTTACAAAATTTTTCATCCTCTTTACAAATTTCTTCAGCTTCTTTTAAAGCAATTTCAAAAATTTTATCGCTGTTCACTCCTGATAATTTTTTCATCATCCTATCGACTGCCCATTTTAAATTAATTGCTGTGGGTCTAGATTTAATTAAATAATCAGCTGATTTTTTTAAAAAGGATTGATCTTTATTTTCCAAAATAGACAATACGAGTCCATAAGCTGCTGTAGCACCTATTAATGGTGCGCCTCTGACTTCCATTATTTTAATTGCATTTACTGCTTCCATTACAGTTTTAAGATCTTTTATTACAAATCTATGTGGAAGTTTTGTTTGATCAATTATTTTGACAACATTATTTTCAAACCAAATTGTGCGATATTCCTTTGACTCAATTTTCATTTTAAATTCTATCTAAACTTTTTTTAGGCCAAGTTTTATCTCTGTCATAAAATTTATCATAACAAATTTTTTTATCATTAATTTCTATCCATGGATCTTTATCTTTTACAAATATATGAGCTTGTGGAGTAATAGGATCCTCTAGTGTTTGAGTTCTGATAGCAATTCTTCCTGGAGAAATATTATATTTACAGAAAACGTACACACCGCAAATAATACAAAAGTAGGCATTAACACCTTTTCCGCTTCCTGTCGGTAATTCCATTGATGCAACGTCCCCTTTAACCTCTAAATCTTTTTCCAGAACCATTGTGTGAATTACGAAGGATGATCCTGTGGAAATTTTGCAATCTTTACAATGACAGGCCTGGGTAAATAATGGTTCGTTTTTAATGGTATATTTTACATTTCCACATCCACATTTACCCCTCAATTCTTTTTTTTTGGTCATTATTCTAAAACTCTACCAGCTATAAATTTAAGTTTATTTTTAGTTTTTTCAGTTCTTTTTTCTGGAGCAGTTATAATCGCAACATCTAAACAATTATTAGTTGGATCATTAGGATCAATACTCTTTTCGTAATTGTCTATCAAATTTTTAATCATATTCTTTGCTTTAGATGCATTATTTAAAAGAATTTTAATAACTTTTTGGACATCAACATTTTCATGATCTGGATGCCAACAATCATAATCTGTAACCATTGATACCGATGCATATCTAATTTCTGCCTCTCGTGCTAATTTTGCTTCTGGCATATTTGTCATTCCAATAACATCGGCGTTCCAGCTTCTATATAAATTAGACTCGGCTAGAGTTGAAAATTGTGGCCCCTCCATAACTATATAAGTTCCACCTCTTTGATAATCTATGCCAGATTTTTTGATGGACTCTTCACAAGCGTTCATAAGACCGTTTGAAGTAGGATAAGCCATTGAAACATGAGCAACTATTTCCTCATCAAAAAAAGTTTTATTTCTAGCAAATGTCCGATCTATAAATTGATCTACTATTACAAATTTTCCTGGTGGCAAATTTTCTTTTAGAGATCCTACAGCAGAAATTGATACAATATCTGATACTCCGAGTTGTTTTAAGGCATCAATGTTTGCTCTAAAATTAATTTTTGATGGTGAAATGTAATGTCCTTTACCATGTCTAGGTAAGAAATAAACCTCTTTATCATTATATTTAGTTTTTAATATTTTATCAGATGGACTACCCCAAGAAGTTTTTATATCTAAGAATTCTCTATCTTTAAATTCCTCTACATCATACAAACCACTTCCACCGATAATTGCTAATTTATTTGTCATATTATTTAAAATGCTTTAATTATTTATAACTTAAAAATTTATGGATTTAAAAGATTATATCAGGTCAATCCCCGATTATCCAAAAAAGGGAATTTTATTTAGAGATATCACTACTTTAATAGAAGATGAAAAAGCATTTGCACATTGTATAAATTTAATTTTTGAAAAATCTCGAAGTTTTACGTTTGATAAAATTGCTGCAATAGAGTCTAGAGGATTTGTATTTGCTTCTGCTGTATCATATTTAGCCAAGAAACCTTTTGTAATGCTAAGAAAAAAAAACAAGCTACCTTCTGAAACACACTCTGTTGATTTTGAGCTGGAGTATGGAAAAGCAACCATTGAAGTGCATAAAGACTCCATAAAAAAAAATGATAAAGTATTAATTATCGATGATTTGATTGCAACTGGTGGAACCGCTGAAGCAGCGGCAAAACTTGTAAATATATCTGATGGAAATGTTGCAGGTTTTATTTTTGTAATAAATTTATTTGATTTAGGTGGATGTGATAATTTGAAGAAACATAATTACAAAGTTGAAAATTTAATTGAATTTCCTGGACACTAATTATCCACTCTAAAACTAGATTTTTTTCCAAACACTGATGCAATTATTCCATAAAGTCTCATCTTGTAAATTTGTTTTTTATGAGAATTAAAAAGAAAAAAATAAATTAAATATTTAAAACACGCTGCACTAAGATTTAAAGAAATTTTTGCAATAGCATTTAAGAATCCATAATGTTTCTTATTAAAATAAAACTTTGACCACATCCAATGCCAATTTCTTAAATATTCAAATTGTTCATTCTTGTTAATGCCACCTTTATGATTAATAAGAGAGTCTGTTACAACATAAATGTCTTCATTTTTTTTTTTAATTCTTAAACAAAGATCATCATTTTCAAGATACAAAAAGAAGTTTTCATCAAAAAAAATTTGATCTTTAAACTTCTGAAGATTAAACAACATAGAAAATCCATCAATGCTTTCAACTGATAAAATATTCTTATTTGTATTTATATGAGAGATTGCTTTTTTATAGTTTGGAAAATCTTTATTATCATTTAAGGGTGAAGCCAATGTAAATTCAGAAACGTTATCTAATGCCCTTATAAAATTGTTAAGTGTTTCACTGTATAATTTTGTATCTGGATTTAACACAAAAGCGTAATTAGTTTTACAAGCTTTAAGACCTAAATTATTCCCCGCACCCATTCCTATGTTATTAGAGACAATTACCTCAATGTTGTCATATTTTGATTTTAATTCTTTTTCTAATTTATAGTTATTTGAGTTTTCGATAATTATCTTTTTGGAGTTTTTTGGAAGTGAATCTAAACAATTTTGAATAATATTTTCACTTTTATAAGTTACAATTATAAATGTTATATCGTCTAAATTTAATTTCATTAAGATTAAAAAAGTATACTTAAATTAACAATTGTTGTAAAAAAAATTATGAAAAAAGTTATAGTTACTGGAGGCCTGGGCTTTATAGGAAGTAATTTAATTAAAATTCTAATAAAAAAAAAATATTTTGTCGTTAATATTGATAAAGTCACTTATTCTTCAAATTTTTATAACGTTAAAGAAATATCTAAAAATAAAAAATATAAATTTATTCAACTAGATATCAATAATAGTAAAAAAATTCTTCAAGTCTTGAAAAAATATAAGCCGATTGCAATTTTTAATCTTGCAGCTGAAACGCATGTGGATAGGTCTATTGATGGTCCTGAAAATTTTATTAAAAGTAATATTTTAGGTGTATTTAACTTATTGCAGGCTTTTAGAAAATTTAATGAAATCAATAATAATTCTAAGTTGATACATATTTCTACTGACGAAGTTTATGGAGATGTTTTAAAAGGAAGATCTAAAGAAGAAGATGCATATAAACCAAGCTCACCTTATGCTGCTTCAAAAGCTTCTTCTGACCATTTGGTAAGTTCTTACATAAGAACTTTTAAAATTCCAGCAATTGTTACGAACTGTTCAAATAATTATGGGCCAAGGCAACATCCAGAAAAACTTATACCAAAATTAATCTATAATATTTTAAATAATAAAAATTTACCACTATATGGTAGAGGGTTGAATTCAAGAGAATGGATTTATGTTGATGATCATTGTGAGGCCTTAATCAAAATTTTTGAGAAAGGAAAAAATGGTAATTTTTATAATATTGGATCCAATTTAAATCTTAATAATATTAAAATTTCAAAACTTCTAATCAAAATTGCAAAATCAAAGTTAAGTTTAGGAAAAAATGTAAAAATTAAATTTGTAAAAGATAGGCCAGGACATGATATTAGATATGCCTTAAATAGTGATAAACTTATTAGAAATTTGAAGTGGAAACCAAAAATGAATATTTTAAAAGGTTTAAATAAAACTTTTGATTGGTATTTAAAAAATCCTGGATATTTTTCAAACTTTAAAAAAAGAGATATAATTAATAGATTAGGAAATAAATTAAAATGATTAAAAAAGGAATTATATTATCAGGTGGAATGGGAACAAGAATGAGCCCCCTAACTAAAGCAGTAAATAAACAATTGCTTCCTATATACGATAAACCTTTGATTTTTTACCCGTTATCGATTTTGATGTTAGCAAAAATCAAAGATATATTGATTATTGTAAATAAAGGTCAACTTAACCAGTATAAAAAAATTATTCCTAACGGAAGTAACTTTGGGATAAATATCACTTATAAAGAACAACTCACACCTAGAGGTTTGCCAGATGCATTCTTACTTGGTGAAAAATTTATTGGTAACGATAGTGTTGCATTAATACTTGGTGACAATTTTTTTTATGGACAAAATTTAACAAAACAACTTTTAAATTCTGTAAAATTAAAAAAGGGAGCGAAAATTATCTTACATAAAGTAAGTAAACCAGAGCTTTATGGCGTAGCAAAAATAGATAAGAAAAATAAAGTAATTAATATTAAAGAAAAGCCAAAAAAATTTTTATCAGACTTAGCAATAACAGGTTTATACTTTTTTGATAATAATGTTGTAAAATATGCAAAACAGCTTAAACCCTCTAAAAGAAAAGAGCTTGAAATTGTTGATCTGATAAATAAATATAAAAAAAGTAAAAAGTTAACTGCTGACTTAATTGGCAGAGGTGGGGCATGGTTGGACTCAGGGTCAATTGAAGACTTTTACAAAACCAGTTCTTTTGTATCAGCCATAGAAAATAGACAAGGATTTAAGATTGCATGCTTAGAGGAAATAGCACTAAATAATGGCTGGATAGGTAAATCAAAATTAAAAGATGCTATTAAATTTTATGGTAATTGTGAATATTCAAATTATCTTAAAAAACTATAAATATAGATTTATTTATATTGGTAGCGGGAAGTGGGATCGAACCACTGACCTCGGGCTTATGAGTCCCGCGCTCTAACCAACTGAGCTACCCCGCCATTAAATTGTTGTTGATTTATACTACTTATTTTTTTTCTTTCAAACAACAAATTAAGAGAGCGTTTAATAAGCGTTTCTCTGCGGACCACCAGTGGACCAAAATTGGACCAAAAAATTTGGTCCATTGTAGACTCATGTGTGATTAATTTATATAAGCAGGTTGGACATCACAAACATAATGTTCTAAGAATTTATCATTTCTATAATCGTATTTTGACATCGACATAATAGGCCTTTTATCGTCTTCAAATACATTAACTTGAAAACCTAATTCATATTCTGGAAACCTTGCTGCAAAGAAATTTTCTTTGATAATCATTTTATTATTAGGTACCTCTACATATGAATTTTTATTTAGGTCAAAATACTGAAATGTCATCACATCAAATTTAAATTTATGTATTATTGGATTTTTATCTAACAAATTTTTCATATTAACGCATGAAATATTCACTCCCTGATCTGCATAAAGTATTGTTGGGAATAAAAGTAATATGATTAAGAATCTCATATCTGTTTTTAAAAAAACAAATAGGTATTTGTTAGACTCAATTTTGTTTAAAAAATGATATTAAAACTTGGCTTCAGGTTAAATCACTTTATAATTATTTTTATCTTAAAGACTAGGATTTAGAACAAAAAATTCCATTTGGTCCAATTTTTTCAATTAATGTGTATTCGTATTTTTCTAAAAAATTTTTAAATTTTGTTTCTTTCAGCTCTAATTTTGCATCATAAAGCTCAATACATATTATTTTTGGCTTAAATTTATTAAGATTAAAACCCTCCAAAACCTCAAAATCGTGTGCCTCTGCATCAATATTTAAAAAATCAATATTAGGAATTTTTAAATTGAATTGTTCTATTATTTTCTCAAAAGTATATTTTTGAATATTTTTTTTGATATATTTATTTCTTGAAATATTTTTATAACTAAAATCAGAAAATTCCTTGCTCAATGTATTCACTGGACTTAATAAATGGTCAAAGTAAAATTCAGTTAGTCCATTATTATTAGATATTGCAGCACAAATGTTTTTATCTCTTTTCCTCGCTATATTAAATAAATCTATTGATGTTTGGTTTATGTCTATATTTATTCCAGACCAGCCTTTATTATAAATTAATGCAGTATTACTGTATTTTACAGGATGGTAACATCCAATATCTATATAGAAGCCGTTAGATTTATCTTTAAAAAAATCATTTATGAACAAATCCTCCTGAAATTGAGAATAAGTTAACCTTTTATTTTGGATTTTATGACGAAAGAATAAATTATAATACAAATATGGTTTATAAAATAACTTCAGCATTTTATCTATTTTATTTTTTTAATTTCATATTTCCTAAATAAAAAAGAAGAAAACAGTATTGCAATAACGCATAAATTGTTATTGGAATTAGATACTTAATCTCAGAAAAAATTAGAGCACCAACTACAAATCCCATAGCTCCATTTTGCAATAATGCCTCAATTCTAATTGCTCTTTTTGAGGGGACATCATCGACAAATACTTGAGTAAAAATAAAAGATGAGATAAAAACTAATACTAAAATTAAACTCATAATAACGCCTACATCATCAAAATAACTTACTAAGTTATTCTTTTCAGTGTAAATAGCTATGAAAACTATAATTAAAAAAATTGCAAATGCTAATCTATCAAGAGTAAACGTATACTTTTTAAAAAAACTAGTAAATTTATATCTACAATAAATTCCAATGAAAACAGGTAGCGTTATAAATAAAAAAGTTTTTATTGAAAATGTAAATAATTGCAAATTAAAACTTTGGTTGTATAAAAATTTTGAAAATAAATTTAAATATATTGGAACTGTGATAAATGAAACCAAAGCACATATTGAAGTTAAACATATTGACAAAGGCACATTTCCATCGGCAATCCTTGTTGCATAATTAGACATTGCTGCTGAAGGCATAATTAGTAATAGAAATATACCAATTTGGAACTCTTTAGTCATTGGCAAGAAACTAATAACCAACAGACCAATAATTGGGAGGGCCACTATTTGACAAAGTATTCCAACAATAAAATTTTTAGGTTTGCTAAATACTCTTAAAAAACGTCTAATGCTTAAATTAAGACCTAAAGCAAACATAATAAAAAAAACACCAAAAGGTCCCACTAATTTCACAAATTCCATAAATTTAATTTACTTAATTTATTTTTGTTACTAAGTTAAATATTTATTAAAATTAAAATGTCAAAAGAAAAAAGATTAAAATTTTCTACTGAGGTAGAGGTAGTGGATGTTTATAATGTTCTAACTAAAAACTATATTGAAATAATTACAGATTATTTCGAACTTCAAAGAATATGGCTAAATAATGCTTATATAACATTTAAGGATTTAGATAAGTATTTTATCTTAATGAGTTTAGTTAGTAAAACTTTTGATAGTTATACTGAATATTTTATTAAATATAATTTTGATCAATTTTATAATGTCGATCAATATGAAATTAAAAAGTTCAATATCGTTCATATAGCTAAAGACCTTTCAATATCGAAGGAAACCGCGAGAAGAAAAATTTTAGAATTGGAAAAAATTGGAATCATAAAAAAAAATAAGAAGGCTGTCATAATAAATAGAAAAGCTTACAATCTGCAGAAACCAAATACTTCAATACATATGATATCAAAATTCTTAGCTAATCTTTCAAAGCTTTTACAGAAAAATAACATTATTCATCAACAAATATCAAATTTAGACATGGAATTGTTAATTAAAAATAATTACACACATTGCTGGAATTATTTCTTAAAATTTCAGATAGAAATGTTAACCACTTTTAAACAAAAATTTTTCAAAGATTATGAAACTGTTCAGATTTGGGCAATGATTGTTTATAATCAAAACTTATCACTAACAAAAAAAATCAAAACTTCAAATAAATATCCTGAAAAAGTTAAAGATAATTATCTAAGCGAACTTTTATCATTGACTGAGACTTTAGGATTGAATGCAATGACAATTTCAGATTTAACAGGAATACCAAGACCAACTGTGATTAGAAAATTAAACTTTTTAATAAAAAATAGGTTTGTTGATAAAAATATTAATGGTTTATACGTTGTATCTAACTCAAGCAAAGTAAAAGAAGTTGATAAATTTAGATTGGAAAACGTGAGTAAAATTTCTGAAATGTCTTGTAAATTATTTAATTCAGCAAGAATTTATAAAGAATGATTTTTATTACTAAAAAGATGCTATCGCCCCAGTAATTAGAATTACCGATGCAATCAAACTTACAAATATTAAATTTTCTTTCTTTTCTTTTTTCTTTTCTTCTCTAACTTTATCCATTAGAAGATTAATATCCACTTTTACATCTCTTTTCTTTTGAACATTATTTTCGATTTCTAATGAAACATCTTCGCCGTCTAATATAAATTGTGGGTTTTGTTTACTAGTTACGTGTTCTGAAGACATACCTAAATAAACCACGGAAGAATCACATTTACAATGCATAGGTTGTTCAATTTGAGGTTTCAATTAAAACACTTTGGTAAAATGAAAATTCTAGTCTAAATTGTTTTGTAATTGTTTTTATTTAAACTTTGTGTTTGTAATTCTGCCGCATGCTTTGTCTTTGCAACTTCTACAAATAAATCCTCATTTTTGAGTCTCTCATTTGAAATATTTCCATTTACATATCCAAATGTCATGTTTTTGTTAAAACAGAAAGAATAGTTACCTGATGTAGTTCTACCAATAATTTTATCATTTAGGTAAATTGGTTCCTCATGTAATAAAAGTGGTTTACCCGGATTATTTTCCTTTAGAGTTAACATTACCAACTTTTTAGATGGGATTTCATCTTTGATTTTTAATAAGGCATTTCTACCAATAAAATTTATATTTTTCTTATAACTTATAGTAAAACTCAAACCTGCTTGATATTGATTTTCTTCAGGCGAGATATCGTGGCCCCAATGTAAAAAACCACTCTCCATTCTCATGATATCCATTGCATGCATTCCACAGTGGGACAAATTAAATTTTTTTCCTTCTAATATAATCAAATTATATAGTTTTTTAGCATTTTTACTTTTTACATACAGCTCATATCCAAGCTCACCAACATAAGATAATCTTTGTGCCCATACACCAATGTCTCCAAAATTAACTGATTTAGCATTTCCAAATTTAAAGTTTTTGTTTGAAAAATCGTCACTACTTATTTTGCTTATTAATTCTCTGCTTTTAGGTCCAAATAAACCAAAGCAACAATATTCTTCTGTTACGTCTATAAATTCAATTTTTTCAGATAAATACTTTTGAATATGTTTTTTATCTCGTTCTCTCGTAGTAGCTGAACTTACTATTCGAAAATAATTTTTATCAATACACACAATACTTAAATCTGTTTCTATTCCACCATCTTCATTTAACATTTGTGTATATGTTGTTTTGCCAGGTATACTTTTTACATTTGCAGTACTAATTTTTTGTAGTTCGTCATGTACATTGTCACCTTTCAAATCAAATTTAGAAAACGAAGATAGATCAAATAAGCCTACATTTTTTCTTGCATTTATAGTTTCGTGTTTTACTGCTGGATACCAATTTTGGAAGCCAAAACTATATTCATACTTTGCATCTTTACCATTTAAAGAATACCACATAGGTCTCTCATAACCGGATGTAGCGCCAAAACATGCTCCAGCTTTTTTTAAATTATCGTGATAAGGAAGCAATTTTTGGTTTCTTGCAGTAGAATGTTGTTTGAAAGGCCAATGCATACCATATAAGTCACCCAGTGTTTCAGTAACTCTTTCCATAATAAAATTTTTTGTTGAATGAAATTTTTGAAACCTTTTAATATCTAAAGAGAACAGATCTTCATTTATATGTCCGTTTATGATCCATTCCGCTGTAGCTTTCCCAGCTCCTCCAGCGCTTGCTATTCCAATGCTATTAAAACCACAACATGTGTATAATTTTTTTACTTCTGCTGTTTCCCCTAATAAATATTGTGTATCAGGAGTAAAAGACTCCGGACCTGAAAAAAATTTTCTAATTCCTGCATCCCTAAGCATTGGCATTCTAAAAAAAGATTTTTCTAGATAGGGTTCAAAATGATCAAAGTCATCTGGAAATTCTCCAAAAGAAAAATCATCTGGAACTCTTCCTGTTTCTTTAAAAGCAGGTTTTGCGTTTGGTTCAAATATCCCTACAAGCATTTTACCTGCATCTTCTTTCAAATAAAGACATGCATTATAATCTCTTAAAACTGGTAAATTTTTTGGGAGATTTTTAATTGGCTCAGTAATGATATAAAAATGCTCATTAGGATAAAGCGGCACACTAACATTAATATCTTCAGCAATTTGTCTAGACCACATTCCAGAGGCAAGCACTACATACTCGCAATCAATTCTTCCTCTAGTAGTATCAACTCCTACTATTTTACCTTTGTTAACTAAAATTTTTCTTACTGGAGTTTTTTCAAAAATTTTTACCCCCTCCATTCGGGCTGCTTTTGCCAGAACATTTGTAACTCCAACTGGATCTGCTTGTCCATCCTCTGGCATAAATATACTTCCTTCGATATCGGTATTCTCTATTACTGGATATAGATCTTTGGTTTGTTGTTTGTTTAATATTTTAACGTCTACATTTGATAATTGCGCAGTGGTTGCTTGTCTTAATAATTCTTGCATTCTATCTTTTGTGGAGGCTACAGTTATTGCGCCATTTTGTTTCAGACCAGTTGACAAACCAGTTGTTTGTTCAAGCTCTTTATATAAATCAAGAGAGTATTTTCTTAATTTAGTTATAGTTTGAGATGCTCCTAGTTGCCCGATAAGACCTGCTGCATGCCAAGTTGTTCCAGATGTAAGCTGGTCTCTTTCTAAAATAATAGTGTCTTTCCAGCCAAATTTTGCTAGATGATAAGCGCATGAACAGCCAGCAACACCACCACCTATAACAACTACTTTTGTGCTTTTTGGAAGATCTTTTTTCATTATTAATATATTTATAGCAAATTAATGATCAATAAAGCTAAGAAAATTTTAATTACTGGTGGCGCTGGCTACATAGGAAGTCATGTGACAGAAAAGTTAGTCAAAACAAGATCTAAAATAGTAATTTTAGATAATCTAATAAGAGGTAATAAAAAACTTATAAATAAAAAAACTAAGTTTGTAAAAGCTAATATCAATAATACAAAATTATTAAAAAAAATCATATTTAAAAATAAGATTGATACAGTCATTCATTTAGCTAGTCTTGCAAGTGTTGCTGAGTCACAAAAATTCAAAAAAAGATATTTTTTAAACAATATTAAAGGTACTCTAAGCATTTTAAATGCATGCAAAAACTCCGGGGTTAGAAGTTTTATTTACTCATCATCTTGTTCAGTATATGGAAATGTTAAAGGTAAGGTAAGTGAAAAAAGAAAACCAAATCCTAAAAGTTATTATGCTATTACAAAGTATAAATCAGAAAATTTAATTAAAAAATTTTCTAAAAGATATAGATTTAAATATATTATTTTAAGATATTTTAATGTTGGTGGAGCAAGTAATTCTGGAAAAATAGGAGAAGTAGGAAATAAAAATGACCGATTAATCAAAAATTTAGCAATACAATATTTTAAAGATAAACCTAAAATAAATATACATGGCTCAAATTATAAAACTAAAGATGGAACATGTATTAGAGATTATATTCATGTTTCGGATATCGCAGATATACATAAAAAATGTGTTGATTATCTTAGTAAAAATTTAAAATCTAATATCTTTAATTGTGGTTACGAAAAAGGTTATTCAGTATTAGAAATATCAAAGATATTCAAAAAAATAAAACAAAATACAATTATTAATTTTAAAAATAGAAGACCAGGTGATGTCAGTCAAGTTTATGCTGACTCGAGTAAATTTAAAAAAATTTTCAAATGGAAACCAAAAAATAATGATATTAAAAAAATTATATACAGTGCAATTAGGTGGGAAAGGAAATTAAATCATTTGTAATCCAACACCGGTCTTTGGATATGTATAAAGATTATAATTTGCAGTCAATTCATTACCAGCTTTAATATCTTTTGCGGCAACCATAAAAAAGTATTTTGCATCTGGTTTTTCCTGCAAATTAAAAAATACATTTTCACCATCATTATCATTTCCTGGAAACTTTTTAGTTGTGGCGTCCACGTCTAGTAAATCACCAAATTTGAGTTTTGGTAGTGAGTCTGTTACCATTCTGACAACTGTTGGGTCATCGGAGTGATTATAAAAACCTCCTAATGGTGTTCTTATATACTTATTTTCAAATTGTTCATCTCTAATATGCGTTACGCCAATGAATGTATTTTTTTTTATATCAACATTGGTAAACAAACCTAATCCTTCAATAGGTGAATTTTTTATTGTTAATCCGTCTGGCAAAGGTCTATACATCTATTATCTTTTTTAATAATTAATTTATTGCTTTATCAGGTGAAACATAGCTATGTCCAAAAACGTCTGCCACTGCTTTATATGTCACATCGCCCTTACAAACATTTAGCCCTGCAAGAAAATTTTTATCTTCGCTAAGAGCTTTTTTATATCCATGTTTAGCTAATTTATTTAAAAAAGGAAGAGTTGCTTTATTAAGAGCAAAGGTTGAGGTTCTTGGAACTCCTCCAGGCATATTCGCAACACAATAGTGTACAATATCATCTACTATGTATGTAGGGTTTGCATGTGTTGTTGGTTTACTTGTTTCTACACATCCGCCTTGATCAATTGCAACATCAACTATTACTGAACCTCGTTTCATATTTTTCAACATTTTTTTTGTTACTAATTTTGGTGCCTCAGCACCTGGTATTAAAACTCCCCCAACTAATAAATCGCACTCTGCAATTAATTTATTTAAGTCACATTTATCGCTAAGTTCAGGTATAATTTTATCTCCAAAGGTATTAACTAATTGATCTAATCTCTCTTGAGACTTGTCAACAACATGAACTTTTGCTCTCATGCCTGTTGCTATAATTGCAGCATTTTCACCTACAACTCCACCACCAAGTATAACAACATCAGCAGGATCCCCTCCAGGAGCACCACCCAATAATACTCCACGTCCCTTTTGATTTTTTTCTAAACAATGTGCACCAGCCTGAACAGACATTCTTCCTGCAACAGCACTCATTGGTGCAAGTAAAGGTAGTCTTCCATTATTGTCTGTCACTGTTTCATAAGCAATACAAACGCCCTTAGATTTAATTAATCCATTTGTTAATTCTTTTGCTGCAGCAAGATGTAAGTACGTAAAGATAATTTGATCTTCTTTAATCATTTTAACTTCATTTGCTAAAGGTTCTTTTACTTTTACAATTATTTCAGAGTCGTTAAAAATATCTTCAGCTTTATCTACTATTTTTGCACCAGCATCTTTATATTGTTTGTTTTCAAAACCAGCTTCATAACCACCATTATTTTCAACTAACACTTCATGACCATTTTTAATGAGATCTTTAACACTCTCCGGTGTTAGACCAATTCTATTTTCTTGTGGTTTAATTTCCTTAGGAACACCAATTTTCATATCCCTCCAAATGAAAATTAATTTTTTTTACTTTTTGAATAGTTTGTTATCCCTGTTCTTAATTTATCAATAATCTCATCAATATGTTTTTTTTCTGAAATAAACATTGGAGCTATTATTAAACAGTCTCCTGTAGCTTTAAAATTTACACCTGCTTCATAACAATGTTTAAAAGTTGTTAGGCCTGCTACACCAGGTTTTTTATCCATTTTAATATCTATACCACCCATCATTCCATATCCTCTTATATTATCAACAACATCAATATCTTTTAATGAGAATAAACCTTCTTGGAAATATGGAGACATTTCTTTTGCTCTTTTAAAAATATCATCTTTCTCGATAATATCTTGAACTGCAAGGGCAGCTGCTACTGAAATAGGAATTCCAGAATAAGTATATCCATGAAATAACTCTATTGTACCCTTTGGTGCATTATCTACTATGCCATCATAAATCTCATCTTTACAAGCAACTACACCCATAGGACTTATTCCATTGGTTGTTGCTTTTGCCATAGTCATAATATCTGGTGTAACGCCAAATTCTTGTGAACCAAATGCTGAACCCATTCTTCCCCAGCCAGTTATTACCTCATCAAAAATTAATAGTATTCCATGCTTGTCACATATTTCTCTTAATCTTTGCAAATACCCTTTTGGCGGAACAAGTGTGCCTGTAGAACCCGCAACAGGCTCTACAATACATGCAGCAATATTCTCAGCTCCGAAATTTATACAAATTCTTTCTAAATCATCTGCCATATCAGCGCCAGTCTCTGGTTGACCGCTTACAAACTTGTGCTCTGGTAAATGAGTATGTCTCATATGTAAAACACCAGGCATCAACACGCTTGCAAAAGTCTTTACATTGTTAATCATTCCACCAACAGAGGTAGCGCCAATATTCATGCCATGGTACGCTCTTTCTCTACCAACAAATCTATATCTATGACCCTCTCCTCTTGCTTTATGGTAAGCAATAGCAATTTTGATTGCTGTCTCAACTGCAGTGGATCCACATATAGTATAAAATATTTTATTTAAATTTCCTGGAGTATGTTTTGAAATTTTAGTTGCTAAATCAAATGATCCACCGAAACCTTGTTGGAAAGGCTGACAATAATCAAGTACATTTAATTGATTTGTGATTGCCTCAATAATTTCTTTTCTACCATGGCCTAAAGGATTACAAAACAAGCCAGAACTTGCGTCTATCATTGTTTGGCCTTCGTGATTCTTTAAATAACAACCCTTAGCTTCAGTAATTAATCTTGGTCTTTCTTTAAAGTCTTTATTAGATGTAAACGGCATCCAATGTTCATTTAAAGAATTTGGAATATTTGTTTTATTATCTGTACTCATAAATTTTGTAGATATTAAGTTTCTAGACTAATTATTAATTTTACACTAGAAATTTTTATTAGTTTAACACTTAGATTAAATTTTACAACCTTAGATTGTTTAATCAAATCCGTAAGCTTAAATTAAACTAAATGATCATTTACATCAGTTTAATTTTGAATTTAAATATAATTATAAATAATAATGAAAAAGGGGAAAAATGAAAAAAATAATTAGTTTTCTTCTAGGTTGTTTTGTTGCTCTTAACTTAACTATTTCGACTGCAAATTCTGCAGCAAATGAAGTTAGAGTGGCTTACTTTCTGGAATGGCCAAGTCCAAATTTAGAGGACATGATGAAAAAAAACTTTGCAAAAGCACTGGGTGTGCCAGTTAAATGGACTAACTTCACAAATGGTGGAGCTATGACTGATGCTATGCTAGCAGGAGACATTGATATTTCTTATTCTCAAGGATTAGTACCTTTTATAAACGCTGTTAAATCTAAAGCACCAATAAAGCTAGTAGATATAGCAATGGAATATGGAATGGGTGGAACAACTTGTGTAACATCTAATGCTTCTGGTATTACAAAAGCAAATGCTACTGAATTAGAAGGTAAAAAAGTTGCTGTTCCTTTAGGAACAATGGCTGAGTATGTTTTTGATGAAAGTATGAAAGTAGTAGGCGCTGACAGAAAAAAAATGGATATCATCCAAATGGATCCTGAAGAAGGTGCTGCTGCTTTAGTAAGTGGTGATGTTGTTATGGCATGTTTATTTGGTGGTAATTCTATTAAAGCTGCAACTGCAGTTGGATCTAGATTACTTACTGTTCAAGAAGCAAGAGATGCGGGTATCTTAGGAATAGATATTACTTCAGTGACTACAAAGTTTATGAAGGAAAATCCTGGAATGCTTAGAACTTTTATTGAAGTAACTCACGAAGCAAATGCAAGATATAGAGCTGGCAAAAGCGATATGAATGCAATGTCAAAAGCTTCAGAAATGAAAGTTGCTGATATGAAAGAAACTTTAAGTGGTTTCAAATTTCTAACACCTGAAGAAACTAAACAGTCTATGGAAAGTGGAAATCTTGATGCATTCCTAAAAGGAATGGGAACACCAAGAGGAAACGTAGATACTAGTTTCTTACCTCTATAATTTGAAGGTAAATTAAAATTTAATAGGCGCCAATTTTTTAAATTGGTGCCTATTTTTTTTATTTAAATTTTTATATAAAGCATTTATGAGCGATCTTGTTTCTCAAAATTTGAATATGATTTTCAAATCTCCAAAAGGAGAAACTGTTCACGCATTAAAAGATTTAAACTTCACAATAAAAAAGGGCGAGCTTTTAACTGTTTTAGGTCCTTCAGGTTGTGGAAAAACTACACTTTTAAATATTGCAGCAGGCTTCATAAGACCAACATCTGGAACTATTACATTGGGTAGAAATGAAATTAATGGACCAGGAGTTGATAGAGGCATGGTATTTCAACAAGGTGCGTTATTCGAATGGTTAACAGTTGCTGAAAACGTAAACTTTGGACTTAGAATGAAAAAAGAAGATCCTATTTCAACTGCTAAAAAAGTTGAAGAGTGGTTAGAAATAGTGGGTCTTAAAGGTTTTGGTAATACTCCTACTTATCAATTATCGGGTGGGATGCAACAAAGAGTGGCTCTTGCAAGATGTTTAATTAACGATCCAGATTTAATTTTGATGGATGAACCCTTGGGAGCACTTGATGCTTTAACAAGAGAAAAAATGCAGTCTCTGGTTTTAAAAATTTGGAAAGAAACTGGAAAAACAATTATTTTAATTACTCACTCAGTTGAAGAAGCATTATTACTTGGTGAAAGATTATATGTAATGGCTCCAAGACCAGGAAGAATTCATAAAGAATACAATCTTCCTTTTGCAGAAATGGGTTTGAAAGAAGATTTAAGAGAAATAAAAAAAAATAAAGAATTTTCACAAAAAAGAGAAGAAATCCTCGAAATGATCTGGAACATGGAAGAGGAAATTATGGGGAAAGATAATTAAATGTTAACTCAAATATTAACATTTCTAATATTCTTCGCTGTAGTTGGCTGTATTCTTTATGGACGAAGATTAATAAGAACAGAAAAAGTAGATGCGGTATTTGGAAATCCAGAAAGAGCTTTAGGTGGTACTCACTGGGTAATTGTTGGAAGTAGCTTTTTACTTTTAATCTGGCTCTATTATTCTTGGGATATTGCCAAAGGATTTTATCCAAAATCTGCAAATGAGCTGTGCCAAGTTGCAAAAGTGAATGACTCTCTTCTCGGATTGAAATATCAATTTCCAATTGAGGAAAGAGAGTTCAAAAGCACTTCACAAATCAAAAAAGAGAACAAAAATTTAAAATTAATTCAAAATGAAATTCGAAGTTCCAAGGAACTTAATAGCAAACAAAAAACAATACTAATTAGTTACATAAGTAAAACTAATCAACTCATCCCATTACTTACAAATGAAGATTTATTAGAAATTGAGACCCAACAAAAAATAGATGACATCACTGGAAAAATTAATCTATTAACTGAAAATTTCCAAAAACCTGATTACCCTTTTGAAACCGAGCAAGAGCTCAATGAAAGACTGAAAGCTGTAGATGAAGAAGGTGGTTGGGGTATTACTAAAGTAGATGCAGGGTCAGGATCTATTGAAAATACGTTAGAGGTACCTTTGGTGCCTGCAACATATAGGGGTTTAAAATTTCATGCCGCCGCCCAAGAATTAAATTTAATAAGTGATGAATTTTTTAAGTTAAGAAATCATAACCCTCAATTTAAAAGTAGGATTAAAGAACTAAAAGAGGAAATTAAATCTTATAGAAAAGATTTAAGTGATAATGAGGAAGTGGCTTCAACATACGCAAAGAATATTGTTAAGATTGCTAGAAGAATTGAATTTGCAAGTATCTATCCTCCAAATTCATTAGATAAGATGCAGGCAGCAATTGTTAAATTTGATAATGCTCAAAAAAAAGAACAAGGTGGATTGAGATTAATCGATATTTTCTTATTTCCTGCAGGAACTATCGTTGCTAGTGGTCCTAGTTGTTCAGAACAAGGATCAGGTAGATGGCTACCAAAACCATCCGATACTTTCAATAAATTCATATTAATGTCAAAACCAAGTGTGGGTTACAAAGATATTCCTCTATTGTGGATACAAATGGTTGATGTGAGCAAAATGATTGGCTTTATTTTGCCAGACTGGATTGCAGATATTTTACCGGGTGAATATCCTGTTCACACTAAAGATGGAGTAGTAAAGCAAAACTTCAAAGGTGGTGTTTTAAAAATTGTAACTGGTGATTTTAATTTGTTTAAAGTACCTGTACCTTATGGACATATTTGGGATTCTTTTTTAAGAGTTTTTCTAGGATTAGTTTTTGGAATATTAATTGGTGTACCTCTTGGTCTATTTATGGGATTAAATAGATTTGCAAAAGGATTTTTTGATCCTTTAATTGAACTTTACAGACCTGTTCCTCCACTCGCATGGGCCCCACTTATTATTTCAGTTTTAGGAATTGATAATACAGGAAAAGTTTTTTTATTATTTATGGTATCATTATCAATAATGATAATTTCAGCAAGAGCGGGAGCATCTGGGACGCAATTGTCTAAGATACATGCTGCTCACTCATTAGGCGCTTCAAAAAAACAAATATTAAGACATGTAATATTTCCAAATTCCTTACCTGAAATACTTACAGGTATAAGAGTAGCAGTTGGTATGTGTTGGGGAACGTTGGTAGCTGCTGAATTTTTAGCAGGTACAACAGGAATAGGATTTGTTGAAAATGTTGCAAAAAAATATTTTCAGTATGAAGTAATTTGGATAACAATATTCATTATGGGAATGCTAGGGCTTTTGTTTGATATAACACTTCGTAAAATAATCGATAAGACTATTCCGTGGCGAGGTAAAGGTTAATTAATTTTTTTTTCTTATGAAAATTTTTGATTGCACAACGTTTTTTTGAAGAGAATTTGATGATGGATTTAAGATTTAATATCTTAAATGAATATGTTGAAAAATTTATTGTCGTAGAGTCAAGATTTTCTCATAGCGGAAAGGAAAAAAAACTTAATTTTGATTTAAATAACCATAAAAAATTTAGAGATAAAATAATTTATTTAGTAATCGAAAAAGAGCCAGAAGGTATTATAAAATTAAAAAATGGTGACTCAAGTTCATCAGTGCAAAGGCTTAATAGTATCAAAAGAATAGAGCAATCATATGAATATATTAAATTTGGTCTTAAAGATGCAATTGAAAATGATATAATTATATTTGGTGATAATGATGAAATACCTGATTTAAAAAAATGTAATTTGAAAAATATAGGAAAAAAAATTTATATATTTGAACAAAAAATTTTAAATTATAAATTTAATTTATTATACGATTTGATACCTTGGTATGGATCGAGAGCTTGCAAGTTAAAAAATATTAAATCGTTTCCATGGCTTAAAAACTTAAAAAATAAAAAATATGCTTTTTGGAGATTGGATGTTTTATTTAATAAATTGAAATCTATGAATGTTGAAATAATTAGAAATGGTGGATGGCATTTTAATAACTTAAAAACTGCTGAAGAACTTTATAATAAATTGGTTAATCTTGGTCATCATAATGAATTTGACAAATCAAAACTAACTGTGAAAGAGTTGCAAAGCAAAATCGACAATAAACTAGCATTTTATAATCATAAGGCTGATAAAACCTCAAATAATAAATACGAATTTGAGTATAAATTAAAAAAAATTGACGATGATCAACTACCAAGATACTTAATAGACAATAAAGAAAATTACATTAAGTGGTTTGACTAAATTAATTTTTTTTTTGAAGTATTCGATAATTATTAACCTTAGCCAATAATTCGTAATTATCATTTATATACTCACTTAAGATTGGAAGTTTTTCATCTATGTCTAGATCCCAACTATAACTTGGTCCACCTGAAATAATCAAATTATTTTGATTTAACTCAGATATTACCTTCCTTTGGTTTTCAAATGTTCCTATGCTCCATGTAAAATAAAATTTAGAACAACTTTTTTTTCTTAGTAGATATAACAGAGCAACGTCATTTGAAAATAATTGTATACAATTTTTATCATTTAATTCTGAAGATATTTTTTCAATTAACTCTAATTCATTTTCCTTTAAAAAATTCTTATCTTCTAATTTTACAAAATTTTTAATTCTTGAATTATATGTTTTTAAATTCTCTAAACTATAATTAAAATTCAAACCGATAAAGATCAGCAATAAAAAAATAATTAAATTCTTACTTTTATTTAAAACATTTGAGATACTTTTGCCAATAAGAATTAAAATCAGATTTAGTAAAAAAAGAGCTTGGAAGATAAATGGATAAGCAAAAGTTTCCTTAATATGCGGGCCGTCAGATCTTCCCAATGCATAAAGGTAGGTTAACAAAGAAACAACTGAAATGTAGAACAAGACAAATTTAAAATTATTCGAAATTTTAAAATTTGAGTTAAAAAATAACTTTATGGATATTACGAGATTAATGATTAATAGAATTAATGTTTTAGTGGATCTGGTTGAGTTTAAATCATCGCTGAATGGTTGAGGATGAATAATTCCATGAATGTAATTCATTTGAAAAATAATATTTTTTGAATTTTCTAAAAAATAATAAAATTCGTCACCTAAAATTAAAAAAGAAATATACCAAGACGTAGTCATAAAAATAAAGGAATAAATCAAATTCTTATAATCTTTTTTAATCAAAATTAAAAAAATTAAAGAGATTAGAATTATGTTATAGACTATCCCTCTGTCTAAACTCCACATCAAAACCGGAAAACTTAAAAAAAATAAAATAGGAATTGTAAAAGTTTTGTTTTTAGTGTTATTAAAAAAATCTACGACAAGGATCAATGAAACCAGGATTGGTATTTCTCTATAACTTATATGATTTGAGGTAAAAGTATCATAATCTAAAAAATTGATAAATATAAACGAATTTATCAAAAAAAAGATAGGTTTTAAATTTGTTTCTAAATTTATAATATTTGTAATTTTAAAAACAAATATTAAAAAAAGTATTTTTAAAATAAATATATAAACTAATATTGATATTCGAAAACCTCCAATACTTATATCATTAAAAAAGTTCCAAGATAACTTAGCATTAATTGTTTCAAAAAAAATTCCAACTATCACATAGGAGTTGGACCATAAAGAATTATCTAATGAACTTCTGAATGCTGAGCTAAGCTGTTGTCCTTCGTGGACCAAATCCAATTCTTGAGTTGGTAAATTTAGAGAAAGAAAATCTACAAATAAAAAAAAAAATATTAAAAAAAAACTTAAATAAAGATTTAAATTAGGTTTATCATTTATAAAGTCTGTATTTCTAAAATTGTAAATGAATTTGTTTATTTTTTTTTTATTTAAAATAAGAAAAGTTACTAGCCATGATAAAACAGGTAATGAAATAAAGATTAAATACCTTAAAATTTCATTCAGAGAATTATGATTATTTTTTGAATAAGTTCCAATTATGTCAACATCAGGAAAGGGAATTTCAATTTTGTCCCAGATATAAGTGGTGAAAAAAACAAAAAAAATTAAAAAAATATATGGTAATAATTTTGTTTGTTTGAGTTTCATTTTTTTAAATGACACTTTTGATTTAATTAAATAATATAAATTGAATTAACAATATAATTATATTTTCTATGAAAGCAAAGCTACAGAATAAGTCCGTTACGCTTATGTTTCCCTTGTATAAAGATAAAAAAACAGTGAGAAAAATGATTTTAAATAGTTTGAAAATATTAAAAAAAGTTACAAAAAAATATGAAATAATTGCTGTAGACGACGGTTGTCCTGAAAATTCTGGAGAAATAGTAAAGGAATTTTCAAAAAAAAATAAAAGGATTAAAGTTTTTTTTCACAAAAAAAATATTGGTTATGGGGCTGCAATTAAAACAGGATTTAAAAAAAGTAAATGCGATTGCATTTTTGCAATTGATGGAGATGGGGAATATGATGTAAATATATTACCAGATTTATTAAAAAAACTAGAAAAGTCTGATTTAGTAATTACAAAAAGATATAAAAAAAAATATAATACTTGGAGACATATAGTTTCGTGGACTTACAACGCGATATTAAGGTTTCTTTTCAATACTCCTTATAGAGATATCTCAAGTGGTTCTAGACTAGTAAGTAAAAAATTGATCAAAAAAATAAAAATAGATACTAATAGTCCTTTTTTAGGAGCGGAGCTGACAATAAAGGCTAACCATAAAGGTTATAGGGTAAGCGAACATGGAATTTTTTACTACCCAACTGGATTTAGATCTGGTTCATCTGTCAGCTTTATGAATATCATATTAACTATTCGTGATATGATTAATTTATATTTTAAATTATGACTAAAAAAAAAATTTACTCATTAGATAAAAATTATTCAGCAGATATTTTTTTTAAAAGACCAGATAAATATAAAGAAATCGAGATAGAGAGTTCAAAATTTGACAATATTATAACAATGGGGTCTTGCAACTCATATACACCTGCAAGTTTTAGAAAAAATGCTTTAAGTATTCAGCTAACCAAATTTAATAGAATTATTGAATTTGATAAAAATCAAAAATTGATAACTGTTGAGGCTGGCATTATGTTATCAGATCTTTTTAACTTTACGCTTGCTAGAGGTTTGTGGGTTCCACAAATTCCAGGCTACCCAACAATCACAATCGGGGGTGCAATTGCCTCAAACTCACATGGAAAATCATGTGGTTTCCATGGAACTATTAAAAAACAGATCAAGAGGATTAAAATTTTTCACAAGTTACACGGATGGTTAAATTTATCAAATGAGGAAAATAGAGATATTTTTGATCTAACAATCGGTGGGCTCGGCTTAACAGGATCAATAGTTGAGGTGCAATTAAGGTTAGAGGAGTTATCAGGGAATAATTTTGTTACAAAAATTATTAAGACCGACTCATCAAGTGATGCTGTAAAAAAAATTAACTTTGATGTTAAAAAAGAAACCTATTGTTACTCATGGAATAGAAGTGATAGTTTTAAAAATTTTGGAAAAGGATTTGTTTTCCAAAATGAATTAAATGTTAGTTCTAATAATAAATTAACTAAAAATATAAAATTAAATAACTCAGATATTAATAAAAATTTTATAATAAACTTTTGGAATAAATATTCTGTTTTTTTTGCTCAATCTGTATACCAAAATTACTTTAAATTTTTTAAATCTAAACAATATGAAGAAAGTTTTCAAAAAGCAATATTTCCTTTTATTGGCAAAGAATTTTATTTTAAATTATTCGGTAAAAAAGGATTTTTAGAGAGTCAAATAATTGTACCTTTTGACAAAACAGAGATTTTTATTGATGAGGTTGAGACAATTTTTAAGAAACATGATCCACTTATAACTCTATATTCTTTAAAAAATTTTAAGGGCGAGCAAAAGAACTTGCGGTTTGAAAATGATGGCATCTGTTTTACATTCGATTTTGTTAAAAATTCAAAAAATCTATTTTTTATGAACAAGTTAGACAAAATTTGTGAAAAGTATCATCTAACGCCATCTATAATTAAAGACTCCAGACTTAAATTAGAGACAATAGAAAAATGTTATAAAGATTTTAATAGATTTAAGGAAGAAATAAATAAGTTTGACAATAAAAGAATATATAAATCAACTCTTACTGATAAATTGATGATATGAGCAATTTAATAATTGGAGCATCTTCAGGTCTTGGAAGAGAAATCGCATATGAATTCGCAAGAAATTCAAAAAATCTTATTTTAATTTCAAGAAATCTTAAGGATTTAGAGATTTTAAAATCTGATTTGGAAATTAAATTTAAAATTGAAGTAAATGTTTTTCAGTTAGATTTTAGTGACTTAAATGAGGTCTCTAAATTTATTTTAGATAACACAAAAGTATTAGAAAAAATAGATGGAGTATTATTTCCAATTGGAATGATGAAAGAAAATGACAATGTCAAAAATTCAAATGATGATCTCATTAGTATATTTTCTGCAAATTTTTACAGTATAAATTTTTTTATCTCGCATATTTTAAATATTTTCGAAGAAAAAAAAGATGGATTTATAGTTGGTTTTGGCTCTATTTCTGGAGCAATTGGGAGAGAGATAAATGTATCATATTCATCTGCAAAAAGAGCTTTGGAGAATTATTTTGAAAGTTTAATAATTTCAAATCTTAAAAATCATATAAAAGTACAGTTCTATATTCTAGGCTATATAGATACTAATCTATCATTTGGAAAAAAATTGTTATTGCCAAAAGGCTCACCAGTAAATTTAGCAAAAATTGTTTACAAAAACTTAGGTAAAAAAGGTATTAAAAAGTTTTTTCCTTTTTGGTGGATTTTTATTGATATGGCAATAAAAATTTTACCATTTTTCATAACCAAAAAAATAATTAAATTTTTTAATTAATGCTAAATAAAAATAATAAAAAATTATACTTAAAAGTATTAAATATTTTTAAAAAATATAATTTAAGTCATAAAGACTCGGGGGTTTGTGCGTCAGCAATTATTAATGCTGAACTTGTAGGATTTTCTTCACATGGATTATCTCGATTAAAAATGTACTGTGACAGAATTAAAAAAAAATTAATAAACCCTAAACCAAAATTTAAAATAAAAAAAATATCACAATCCGTAAGGCACATTGATGCAAATAATAGTATAGGTTTTGTTTCTGCAGACTTAGGGATTAAGGAAGCAATTAAAATTGCAAAAAAAACTGGTGTAGGGATTGTTGGTATTAAAAATAGTGGTCATTATGGATTGTCAAGTTTTTATGCTGAACAGGCAGTTAAAAAAGGTTTGGTAGTTTTTTGTTTTACAAATGCTCCACCAGCGCTTGCTCCATATGGCGCAAAAAAAAGTTTATTTGGTACAAATCCAATATGTTTTGGAACACCGGTGAGCAAAGGAGATCCTTTTATTCTTGATACTTCTGTTTCGGTAATAAATAGAGGAAAAATTAGACTTGCGGCAAAAATTGGAAAAAAAATTACATCAGGATCTGCATTAGATAAATATGGTAAACCAACAACTGACCCAATGAAAGCTCTTAAGGGTGTGCAATTGCCGATTTCTGGATTTAAGGGTTCAGGTCTAGCTTGGATGGTGGATATATTAAGTGGTGTAATGACTGGAGCAAGCCATGGGGGTAAAGTTAAAGATCCATTTGACGATTTTAGTGGACCACAGAATATTGGTCATCTCTTTATAGCTTTAAAACCGAACCTTTTTGTTTCGAATTACACAACAAGGATAAAGGAAAATATTAAAAATGTAAAAAAACTACCTAAAGTAAAAGGTGTCACAGAGATTTTATATCCAGGTCAAAATAGAATGAAAAGGTACAAGTTTAATATGAAAAAAAATATTAGAATTCCAAAATCCATATCCGATGATTTGAACAATCTATGATAAAGATCTTTCTTGTAATTATTATTTTTTTTTGTTCAAATCTTAATGCTACTGAATTTAATTTAAAAAAAATCTTAAATTTAAATGAACCTTGGGGATCAAGTTTTATAAATGAAAATGAGTTATTGATAACTGAAAAATCTGGAATAATAAAAATTGTTAATTTAAAAAAAAAAGAAATAAGCATTATAGATCACAATTTAAATGTTCTTGAATATGGACAAGGAGGATTATTAGATATTCTTTATAAAGATAATGTAGTTTGGGTTTCATATACTGAAGATAGAGGAAACTATAAAACTAGCACTTCTATCGCCAGGGGTGATTTCAATAAAGAGAAAATTGAATTTAATAATCTATTTCAGGCTTATCCACCAATAGACTCTCCATATCATTTTGGATCAAGGATGGCCATTAAAGATGATTATTTATTTGCCTCGGTTGGCGAAAGAGGACAAGGAATGATTGCACAAGATGCTTCGAAGCATCCTGGTAGTATAATTAGAATTCATCTTGATGGAAAAATTCCTAAAGATAATCCAAAATTTTTAAATAAAAAAGATTGGTTACCAGAAATTTTTCAAATTGGCGTAAGAAATCCACAAGGTCTTACTTTATCACCGTTTGATCAGAAAATTTATATAAGTAACCATGGTGCGAAAGGTGGTGATTGGTTTGGTGAAGTAAAAAAGGGAGAAAATTACGGTTGGAAAATTTTAGGATGGGGCGGAACAAATTATTCTGGCACAAAAATAGGACCAAAATGGAAGCCAGGATTTACAAAAGCAATAAAGTATTGGGTTCCTTCAATAGCGACTAGCGCAATAACAATTTATAAAGGAGAAGAGTTCGAGGAATGGAATGGTTATGCTTTAATTACGTCTTTAAAAGATATGTCTCTGAGAAAGTTGGATTTTAATACTTTGAAAAATGTTGAAGAAGAGATAATTTTTCAGAGAAAAATTGGAAGAATAAGGGATATTCAAGTACATCCAAAAAATGGTAAGATTTATTTTTTAAGCAAAGATAGTTTATGGATAATGGAAAAAGGATAACTAATGAATTATGATTATTTAATTGTAGGTGCTGGATCAGCAGGTTGCGTTCTCGCAAATAGATTGTCTGAAAATACAGACAACAAGGTTGCTATTTTTGAGGCAGGCGGTTCAAGTGACTTATGGAAAGTAAAAATGCCACTTGCTCTTTTATATACAATGCATGATCCAAAATATAATTGGAAATATTACTCAGAACCTGAACCATATTTAAATAATAGAAGAGTTTTTTGTCCGAGAGGTAAAATGATAGGAGGTTGCTCTTCCCATAATGGAATGGTTTTTGTTAGAGGAAATAAAGATGATTATTCAAGATGGGAAAGTTTTGGTCTAAAAAACTGGTCCTATGAAAAAGTACTGCCGTATTTTAAAAAAATTGAAACATGGTCAGAGGGTGAAAATCAATATCGAGGTTCTTTAGGCCCTCTTCCTATTAATTTATCTAAAAATCCAAATCCATTATTTAAAGCTTTTATTAACGCTGCAGGACAGGCTGGTCACAAAATTAATATTGATATGAATGGTGAAGAGCAAGAAGGTTTTGGTATGTTTGATACAACAATGCATCAAGGTGAAAGAGCTGGTGCAGGCAAATATTATTTAAATCCAGTTAAAAATAGAAAAAATTTAAATATTTTAAAAAATTCTTATGTAGAAAAAATATTATTTGATGGAAAAAAGGCTATAGGTGTTCAAGTCAAAATTAAGAATGAAGTAAAAAAAGTTTATGCAAATAAAGAGGTTATACTTAGCGGCGGCTCAATAAATTCACCGCAATTGCTAATGTTGTCAGGGATTGGTGATGCAAATCATCTTAGAGAAAAAGGTATTGAAGTTGTAAATGATGTGAAGGGCGTTGGAAAAAATTTACATGATCATTTAGAAACTTATATACAACAAGAATGTAAAACACCTAATACTTTATATACATATACAAAACTAATACCGAAAGTGTTAGCTGGTATACAATGGTTTCTTTTTAAATCTGGCCCATGTTCTAAATCATTTTTAGAGGCTGGTGGATTTGCAAAATCCTCACCAGAAAGAAAGGTCGCTAATATACAGTTTCATTTCTTTCCTTCTTTTGTAATAAACCATGGACTAGTTGACCCTGATACTCATGGTTATCAATTACATGCAAGTCCTAATCACCCAAAAAGCAGAGGACAAGTTACTTTAACCTCTTCTAATCCATATGAGTATCCAAAAATATTATTTAATTATTTGAAAGAAGATGAAGATTTAAAACAAACAAGAGAGTGCATTCATGTTGCAAGAAAAATATTATCTCAACCTGCTCTCTCAGAGCATGCTGGTAAAGAAATAGGCCCTGGCTCAGAAGCTCAAACAGATGATGAATTAAATGAGTATATAAAATCTAAAGCTGACACAGCTTATCATCCATGTGGAACTTGTAAAATGGGAGTTGATGATATGGCTGTTGTGGATGAGAATTTAAGAGTTAAAGGGATCAAAAATTTAAGAGTTATCGATGCATCAGTTATACCAGAAATTCCAAGTGCAAATTTAAATGCACCTGTGCTTATGATTGCTGAAAAAGGCTCAGAATTAGTTCTTAATTGATTTAACTTAAGCCTGATTAGTACAGATATCTTTAATTACTGGGGTATTAGCACAATCACCACACTTAGTAACTTTTACGATACATCCGTCATCAAGTTTCTTAACATCAACAACTCTATGACATTTTGAACATGTTGCCGATATTGTTAAACCACATTTTCTACAGTTGTGAGTTTCTAGTTCCATATGGATAAAATAAGAAAAAAAAATTATTTTTCAACTTTTTTAAAATTTTTGATAATAAATCTCAAAACTAATGATAATCATTATCAAAAAAAAAATGCATAAAATTAATAAAAAAAAATTTAGTTAATAATGATTATCATTAACAAAAAATAAAATGAAAAAAAAAGACACCTCAAAACCTTTAATGCTCTATTTAGCAGAATCTATTTATTTTCAATTAATTAAAATTAAAGAATCAGATCCACAAATAACAAACATTGAACTTGTAGAAAGATTTTTGGCGACAAAAGAATTTAATGAAATTAAAAAAGGGAATTTTCATGATAATCTTTTTGCTAAAATAAAAGAGAATAATTTTATTAATTTTGAAACTGGAAACAAAATTCCAAAAGAAACGATAGATTTGCTTAACTTGCAAAAGAATACAGTTATTAAGCAATTTAAAGAAAATAATGAAGCTTATTTTGCAAAAAGTTCTTTTCCATTATCAAATTCACAAAACGCCTTTGGACTTGTTTGGAGAATGTGTGAAACATATGAGCTTTGGTGTAAAGAAATAAAAAAAGAAAAATTAATTAAGCTTAATTTTATAGATTAATTAGATGGAATAAAGATTAAACAAAGACCGTTATTACAAAATCTTTTTCCTGTTTCTGAAGGTCCGTCATCAAATACATGACCATGGTGTGCTCCACAATTAGCACAATGGTATTCAATACGTTTCATTCCAAATGAATAATCAACTTTTGTTTTAAATGCACCCGGAAGAGCTTCAGAAAATGATGGCCACCCTGTCCCACTATCAAACTTTGCATTTGAGGAAAATAGTTTAGCATTACAATTTGCGCAGTGATAAAAACCTTCTCTAGTTTCATAATTCAAACTGCTTGTAAATGGTCTTTCTGTACCCTCTTTAAACATTATTTTCTTTTGTTCTTCAGTAAGTGAATTGTTAATTATTTTTTTTTCCACTTTTGCCAGTAGAGATTTTGGTAATAAAAAAAGTAAAGCTAAAGTTGAGAATATTGACTTAATAAATTTTCTTTTATTCATTTAAATTATACTTATTCCATTTATGTAAAATACTATTGCTAATGCAAAAACTAGAATTAAATAAATTATAAAATAAATTAAATATTTAAATTTTTTTTTCATATTAAATTTACCTTTTCTATCAAATTTGAGTTATTATTTTGTGGTTTGTTTACATCTTTTGAAATTTCATAAAATTCAAAATTAGGTTTATTTCTTTTAATTAAAAATGGTGTTATATCTTCGTTGCTCTCCAAATATTTTTCTATATCTTGTTCATGTAATGAAACTGGTTGCCTATGGTGAATTTGTTTTATATTATCTTGTGCTTCTTCAGTAATTAGGCAAAACTCGTCATTACTAAATATTCCAGCAACATACATTGTAGCTTTATCATCTCTAGTGAAATAATGAGGTGTTTTAATTGTGCCCTCACGCTTCCATTCATAAAATCCATCCATCACAGATACACATCTGGTTTTTTTTATCAAATTTTTAAAAGAGACTTTTTCGTTAATGGTTTCTAATCTCGCGTTGATTAAAGCTTTGAAATCTTTTTTTTTTGCCCATGATGGAATAATGCCCCATTTTGCTTTTTCAAGTGTAAAACCATTAGAGTATTTTTTTATTATTGGGAGTTCTTGGGAGGGATGTGCATTATAATTCAGATCATTTTCAACTTTAATAGATGTTTTAACAATTTTTTTTGTTTTATTAACTGGATTTGTAACAACGTATCTTCCACACATAAATTTAACGAGCTAACTTAATAAAAATATCTCCCATTCCTGACTGTAAACTTTCTACAGGTGTATTATTTCTTATATCACAATATTCGCCTGTCACTTCGTTTTTAGCAATGTAATTTATATTTTGTTCATTACAAGGTTTTGCTTTATGTAAAAGACCAATTACTAATTTACCATCTATTTCAAATACTTGATTTGTATCTAATTTATCATTTTTACAAAAATAATCTTTGTTTACTCTTTTTGGAAAGTCTACTTTTCCACAAGGATTATCTATAGTAAGAACATAAATATCTTTTTTTACATCTTTAAATTGGTAATTTATTTTTTTAACTTTCGAATATTTCATAACATCACAAGAACATGGGATACAACATCTATAGTAATACCCACAAATCTTTGTATTTGACTTATCTTGATTTACATAAAGAAATTCAGGCATACTTCCTGGACTTATTAATGATCCACTAACTGCACAATAAAGCTTATTATATTCAACAAATTCTTTATAATTCATATCTTGATCAATTATAAACTTAAAAAACTTTGGTCCAGCAGCATTTCTATTTTGATCAGGAAAAATTTTTGACCAATTTGAAACTAAATTTTCATAATATTCCTTATCAGATGCAACTAAAGGTGATTGAAAAGTAATTAATAAAATCATGATTGTGATAGACTTTGAAAATCTTGACATATCGAATTTTAAGATTGTATTATTTTTTGACTTAAAAACCCATTCTTGACCAGTTTACTTTATCCTGGGATTTATCCTTAAATTTTTTAATCTCTTTATCTGACGGTTTTCTAAATACAAAAGCAATTAATCCGACAAATGCAACAACTATAAGAGAAAATAAACATGAAGTCATAATAACTTAATACCAAAAAGTTAAAAATTAGTACTGGTCACAATTGTCCTAGTTAAATATTTGCTATTTATTGTTTTACTTTAATTGTTTTATTTATTTTTGATATCTTAAGACTTTTTTTCTGTCCATTAGTCCATTGGATAACAACACTTCGAATCTTCTCACCTTTTCGTAAACCAAAATGGGCTACGGGTTCCATTTGACACAAGTATCCAGATCCAGCATCAATAGTTTTGGAATGTTTTCTTAAATTCGAAATTAAAGTAACTGTAGCACCTCTTGCTGGTGCACCAAATTTATTTAATGGTTGAACTCTTATATAATTGAACTTTTCTTTTATATCTGCCTTGTAAAGACTCAGTGGCTGCATGCCACTTTCACCATGAGCAACTAACAATTCTAGTATCCCATCATTATCAATATCAGCAACTGCTGCTCCTGTACCTAGACCAAAATATTCTAAACCTACTTGTATATCTATTTTTTTTAACACTCCATTATCTAAAATCTTAAATAATTTATTTGGTTGACCAATATTATTCATAAATATTTCATCAAAACCATCGTTATCAAAATCTGCGGATATAACTGTTCTTATACGAGTTGGTTCGTTAAAATCAGGTTGAGCAATATCTCTAAATTCATTTCCGTCTAAAGCAAATATTCTATGATTTCCATTCCAGTTTGAACTTACAATATCTAATTGTCCTCTATAAAAAACATCAGAAAGAGTTGTGCCTCTCCCATTTTCATATTTGTCTTGAACTTCATACTCATTTGCTAATTCTGTAAAAGAACCTTTATTATTTTTGTATAAAAAATTTGATCCTCTCTCGTTTGCAGCAAAAATGTCAGTATTATCTGAAATTATATGTCCAGCTACAACTGCTCTTCCACCAGTAACTCTATCAATTTTTAATTTAGGAGCTTTATCGATTAGTAAATTGTTATTTAGTTCATAAAATCTGGTAGGGCCACCATAATTTGCAACATAAAATCCATATAGACCGTTACCGTTACGATCAACGCACACAACAGATCTTCCAGCAGTAAGATTTAATGATGTTTTATTTTCCTCTATTTCAAATAAATCAAAGAATTTTTTTTGTTTTTTATCAAGAAGCCTGTCTGAATATTTTTTATCTCCACTATAAGTATCTGTATTCAAAAAATAAACTTCCTCGAATCCATCTTTATCAATATCGCAAGCTGCAACACCAATAGTTTTTCTTTCTGCATCATTGAATATTTCATTATCTATTGTATTTACCAAATTATTATTCTCAAAACCTAAGGCTAAGTTTTTATAACCAAACCCAGTAACTACAAACTCAAATTTATTATCATTATTTACATCTGAAACTGCCACTCCGTAACTAAGTCTTGGTTCATTGTTCTCAATAATATCTGATATATCTTTAAAAAATTCTGCCGCAGCAAAAGAGAAATAAAAAGTAATGAAAAATATATAAATTATAAATTTTTTAGCCACTGTCATGATTTTTAATAATTGCTAATCCTTCCTTGTAAAATTAGATTTTTGTCTGCAACAACAATCTCACCTGAACTTGATCCCACGCCTAAAATAGAATTAATAACAACGTAATGAGTAACTAGAACTAGGTTTTTATCACCTCTCCATTTTTTTATGAATTTTTTTAAATTTTTAATTTGTTTATCCTCATTAGTGGCAAACTTTTCATCATAAAAAGAATTAAGAGCATCAAAGGTTTTAAAATCACTAAAAGCATAAAATGCAGTATCCTTACACCTGCACCATTCACTACTTAAAACTAAATCTATAGGAATTTGATTTTTTTCAAAAAAGTTTCCAATTTTTTTCGATTGAATTATTCCTTTTTTATTTAAATTTCTTTGAGTTGAACAATCATTTAAAATAAATCCTGAAGGGTCACCATTGCCTGGTGCTAGTGAGTGTCTGATAAAAATAATATTTTTACCTTTTTTAAGTGTATTTATTAAATTTTCTTCAGTTTTAGATTGGTTTGGAATGATGAAAAGAACTAAAAAAAAAATAAATATTTTTTTTTTAAAGTACAACATAAAGAAGAATAAAAATTTGTAAGAAGTTTATAATCACAGAAGCTGCATGCAAATATTTAAATTTACTCTCTTTCTTTTGATCTCTCGCATTATTAATCATCGGCATTAATACAAATAATGAGATAGCAAAAAGAATTGCTATAGAAAGGAGAAGATAAAAATCAAAATTTATAAAGTCTTTATAGAATAAAAAAATACAAACTAGAGAAACTAATATTAAATTTATGCAGTAATAATAAGGAAAAATTGTTCTCACAAACTTTCTTGCATCATTTTCTTTAAGAACTTTAAAAATTATAGGCGCAACCGCAAAAGAAAAAAACAACATTATGCCTAAAACGATTGACGGTAAAATTATCTCAATTTGCATATTGGTGTATATACCAATTTTTTTTCAATCAAATAGATGCAAAATGTCCTGAATTTAATTTTTGTTTCTAATAAAAAGAACAAAAAATATTGATGTGATAAACATTATTAGTGCATATGATGCTGTTGGAACTAGGTAAATCACATCATTAAAAATTTGAGATGCAACAAATACAGCCAATGTTCCATTTTGTAATCCACATTCAAGTGAAATACATCTTCTTTGTTCAATACCCGTCGCAAACAACTTTGCTATAAAATATCCAATAGTCATCATAACTATATTAAGTACTAATGTAATAATCCCTGCCTGTTTTATATAAGTTGTAATATTTTCCCACTCTTCGACCCAAATTGCCAAAAAAACAATAATAAATAACAAAAGTGAAATTCTTTGGATTAATTTCTCATTTGATGAAATAAATATTGTAGCAAATTTTCTAATTACCATACCAATAATTACAGGTAAAGTTACAACCAAAAACATTTTAATAGAAATTCCAATCATCGAAATTTCTTTAGTTGAATAGTTAACTTGTAAAAGATCTGCTGATTTAAAAACAATAAATGGTACTGAAATAATGCTTACTAAACTTATAATTGCTGTTAATGAAACAGACAATGCAACATCACCATTGGCAAATTTAGTTAGTACATTTGAGGTTACTCCACCTGGGGCAGCTGCTATAATCATAACCCCTAATGCTAGCTCTAAAGGTATTTTAAATATTTTAATTAATATAAAAGCAACAATTGGAAGAATAATTAATTGACAAATGACACCTGAAAGAAAATCCTTTGGTTGACTAATAACTCTAGTAAAATCTTTAATTGTTAGTCCTAATCCAAGAGTTAACATTATTAAAGCTAATGCAATTGGTGCAATTTTTGTTACAATTTCCATTTTATGCCATATTAACTTACTATATACACATCGTAAATATATGTAAAAAAAACTTATGCTTTCAAATAAAGAAATAATTTGTCCGATTAATCTATTAGATGTTGCGCATAAAAAGAAGGATATTCCAGCAGGGATTGTTAATGCTGGAAAA
Source organism: uncultured Pelagibacteraceae bacterium (assembly GCA_902536765.1). Classification (GTDB taxonomy): domain Bacteria; phylum Pseudomonadota; class Alphaproteobacteria; order Pelagibacterales; family Pelagibacteraceae; genus Pelagibacter. The sequence goes on along the minus strand of CACAYM010000002.1, from coordinate 26,285 downwards.
ATGCTTCCCATGCTATCAGTAATAGATGCTGTTAAAGAGAATTTGATAAATCCTATTTTAATTGGTGATAAAGATGAAATTCAAAAATGTGCCGGGGAATTACAATTTGATATTTCAAAATATGAAATTATCCATGAACCAAAAGAAAACTCAACAGCTACAATAGCTGCAAAACTTGCTTCTCAAGGAAAAATAAAAATTATAGTTAAAGGTCATATTCATACAGATGTTTTAATGAAAGAGGTAATTAAAAAAGAATATAATTTGTTAGGAAAAACTAGACTAAGTCATATTTGGCACATGACATTAGAAAAAAATGATCAGCCAATAATAATAACTGATGGCGCATTAAATGTTTCTCCAAATGTAAAAACAAAAATGCACATTTTAAAAAATGTAATTAACTTCTGTCATAGAATTGGTATTGAAAAACCTAAAGTTTCTGTTCTTTCTGCAACAGAAGAAGTTTTAGACAGTGTTCAAAGTTCAATTGATGCAAAAGAGATAACAGAACTTGCCAAAAAAGAAAATCTTAAAGCAGATGTCTTTGGACCATTAGCTTTTGACAATAGTGTGTCTAAAAAATCATCAGGAATTAAAGGTATTAAAAATTCAGTTGCTGGTCAGGCTGATGTTTTATTGGTTCCTAATGTTGAGGCTGGTAACGCATTAGTAAAAATGATGATATATTTTATGGGTGCATGTGCAGCTGGAGTTGTGGTTGGTGGAAAAGTTCCAGTAGTAATAACAAGTAGGTCTGATGAGGCAACTGCTAGGATGGCATCTATAGCAGCTGCAGTAGTTGCATTAGATTAATAATCAAAATATAAATATTGCCAAAATGGGAATTCAATATTTAAAAAAAGCCGTTAAAACTGCTTCATCAGATGACACTAAAACTAGAGATATTGTTCAAAAATTATTATCTGAATTAGAAAAATCAAAAGAAGCTGGTTGTAAAGAACTTACAAAAAAATTTGATAAATTTGACGGAGAGATAATTGTTTCTAAAGAAAAAATTAATCAAATAAATAAGTCGCTAGATCAAAAAACTATGGATGATATTCAATTCTCGTATGAAAGAGTAAGAAAATTTGCAGAAGCACAACTAAAAAATTACGGACAAGATTTCGAGGTAGAGCTTTCAAAAGGACTTTACGCTGGTCAAAAATTAATCCCTGTTAATACTGCAGGATGTTATATTCCTGGTGGAAGGTATGCTCACATAGCATCAGCTGTAATGAGTGTAACAACTGCAAAAGTTGCAGGTGTAAAAAATATAATTGCTTGTAGTCCTCCAAAAGAAAAAATGGGTGCGCATCCAGCTATTATATATACTGCAAATCTTTGTGGAGCAGATGTAATTTTAAATCTTGGTGGTGTTCCAGCTATTGCTGCAATGACTTATGGATTATTCGGAAATGAACCTGCAGACATATTAGTTGGACCAGGTAATCAATTTGTTGCAGAAGCTAAAAGAATTTTATTTGGAAAGGTTGGTATTGATTTGTTTGCTGGACCAACAGAAATTGCGATAATAGCAGATGAAACTGCTGACCCTGAAATTGTTGCTGTGGATTTAGTTGGACAAGCAGAACATGGATATAATTCACCTGCATGGCTTTACACGACAAGTAAAAAACTTGCTGAGCAAGTTATGAAAAGAGTTCCCGAATTAATTTCTGAACTTCCAGAATTACCGAGAACAAGTGCTGAAGCAGCTTGGAAAGATTATGGAGAAGTAATTCTTTGTGACTCTGATGAAGAAATGGCAAAAATAAGTGATGAATATGCTCCGGAACACCTAGAGGTACAAACAAAAAATCTAAAATGGTTTCATGATCGTCTAAAAAACTATGGATCATTATTTATTGGTGAAGAAACTACTGTTGCTTATGGAGATAAGTGTTCAGGTACAAATCATATTTTACCAACAAAAGGTGCTGGAAAATATACTGGTGGTTTATTTGTGGGAAAATTTATTAAAACATTGAGCTTCCAAAGAATGACCAAAGAGTCTACCAAAGAAGTTGGAGCCGCAGCCGCTAGAATATCAAGATACGAAGGCATGGAAGCACACGCAAGAACTGGTGACGTTCGATTGAGAAAATACGGATATTCAAATTAAGTTTAGCATATATTGAAAAATCAAATAAAAAAAATTGTTAAATATCTTGTTACTGGAAGTTTTTTATTTTTTTTAATAAAAGGTTTACTTTGGTTAGCAGTCTTTTTTTTAGCTTGGCTTGGATTTATTAATTTTTCTTAAATTAAATAATTATACAAATCACTCAAAATATATATACATAAACAACTCATAAATATAATTATAAAGTTATTAATATATTTCCAAATTTTTTCACCCTTTAAATAATTTGAAAAAAATTTCGACATATATCCTAATGAAAAAAAGAAGATAAACGATGAAATAGCTGCTCCTATACCGAAATAATACTTATTAAAAATTTCAAAATTTTTAGAAAAATTTCCAAGAAAAAAAACAGTATCTGAATAAACATGTGGGTTCAAATAGGTAAATCCAAGAGTTTTAATTATAACACTTTTGAAAGTTAAGGCTGTTTTTTGTTCATCAAAACTAACATTTTGATAATTTGACTTTATTTTTTCAAATATAAAATAAATTAAAAATATCAACAATAAAATATTTAAAATAAATTCAACTATTCCTGATAGATAATTTTCAAAAAAATTAAAAAGAAAAATTCCAAAAAATATTAAAATTATGTCTGATAGAGAGCATATTAAACAAACAATAAATATGTAATTTTTTTTAAGACCTTGCTCTATAACAAAAATATTTTGGGCACCCAAAGCTAAAATTAAACTTAGTCCTGTAAAAAAACCTAAAAACAAAAAACTCATAAATAATAATTCTATTTGGTACCTTTTATCTTAATTGAGATAAATATCTTGCAATATTTTTAAAAATAATATCAACATTACTTATGATTGGAATTCTTGGTGGAATGGGTACTCGAGCAGGGTTAGACTTTTGTAACAAACTTGCAGTGATCAATAGAGGTAAAATTGATCAAAAATATCCTATGTTCATGCTCTATAATAAATCAAAAATTCCGAACAGAATTAAAAATTTAAAAAAATATAAAAATGTTCTTAAAAGCTTAATTGCAGGCTGTAGACTTCTTCAAAAAAATAAATGTAAATTTATTGTTATGCCTTGTAATACAGCTCACTATTGGCACAAAGATATTCAAAAAAATATCAAGATCCCAATACTAAGTATGCCAAAAGAGGTTTTTTTACATGCAAAAAAGACTTGTAAAAACAATTCTAAAATTGGAATACTTTGTACTGAGGCAACGCTTGAAACAAAAGTTTATAATAAATATTTTGATAAAAATTTTAGTTTAATAAGTCCAAGTAAATCAATTCAAAAGAAAAGTGTAAATAAAGCTATTAACCTTGTGAAGATGGGTAAAGTAAAAGATGCTGAAAGAGTGTTGAGGCCAGCTGTAAATTATCTTCTTAAAATGAAGTGTAAAAAAATAATATTAGGATGTACTGAGATACCAATTGCAATATTTGCTTACAAATCGTTTAGGAAAGTAAAAGAGTCTAAAATATTTATCGATCCAAATTTGTTACTAGCTCAAATTTCTATGGAAAGATACTCAAAATGATAATAAGAAATGACGATTTACCAAGTAGGTTTACCTTATATTTTAGAAGATTTTTATATTTCCTAACTAAAGAAAGATTTTCAAAGAAACTAAATTATGATTGGCATAAAACGTCAAGTAGGTTCGATTTAATAAACCAAATTATAAAAAAGAAACAATTTAAGTCTTATTTAGAAGTTGGTTGTCAAAGTGATGTTAACTTTTCTAAAATTATTATTAATGAAAAAGTAGGAATAGATCCACAATCAGGTGGTACGCACAGAATGACTAGTGATCAATTTTTTGCAGAAAACAAAAGTACTTTTGATCTTATATTTATTGATGGCCTACATGTATACGAGCAAGTATTAAAGGATATAGATAACTCTCTAAAAGTATTAAATGAGAATGGTGTTATTTTAATTCACGATTGCTTACCTTCAAAAATTTGGCACCAAACTATTCCTCAAACACACTCAAGTTGGAACGGTGACGTTTGGAAATCAATTGTAAAATCTAGAGCAAGAGAAGATATTGATACCTATACAATCAAAGCTGATCAGGGATTAGGTCTTATTCTGAAAAGAAAAAATAAAGATATTCTAACTCACGAAATAAAGAATTTTAAAGATTTGACTTTTAAAGACTATTATACCCATCATAATAAATTTATGCGTATAGTGGATGAGAAAAATATTTTTGAAATAATAAATTAAAACCAACAACTTTTTTAACAAAAGTCGTCGGTTTTAATCTTAAAATTATTTATTTGGATCTGGAACTTTTCTTAAGTAAGGTTTTACAGTTTCCCATCCATCAGGATATATTTTTTTTGCTTCCTCATTAGTTACCTTGGGAACAATAATTACATCCTCACCTGGTTTCCAGTCAGCAGGAGTAGCTATTTTGTGTTTTGCTGTTCTTTGCATTGAGTCTATTGCTCTAAGAATTTCTGCAAAATTTCGTCCTGTTGTCATTGGATATGTTAAAAATAGACCAATTCTTTTATCTGGTCTAATTATATAAACAGTTCTCACTGTTTCATTATCTACTGCTGTTCTTCCCATTGAAGTAACGCCAGCATCACCCTCTAGCATATTATAAAGTTTTGCTACTTCCAATTTTTCATCTGCAATAATTGGATATGTTGGTTTCATACCACAAACATCTTTGATGTCTTCTAACCATTTTACATGGTCAGAAACTGGATCTACACTAAGACCTAAAACTTTTACATTTCTTGCATCAAACTCTGGTTTCATTTTTGCTAGTGATCCTAATTCTGTTGTGCAAACTGGCGTAAAATCTTTTGGATGTGAAAACAAAACACCCCAACTATCACCAAGCCACTCATGAAACGATATGTCGCCTTCTTGAGTTTTTGCTTTAAAATCAGGAGCTAAGCTATTTATTTTAAGTGTCATAATAATTACCCTCGATTAGTTTTTATAATTAAATTATATGCAAGATTGATTTGCCTTGCAATTTTTTATAATATTAGGAAATTATGATCTTTGAGCAGTTATTTGATACTAAATCTTCAACTTACACTTACATTATATCAAGCGGTGAAGGGCGAGAGGCATTAATTATTGATCCAGTTATTGAACACACTAATGAATATTTAAAAATTTTGGAAAAGCTAAAATTAAAATTAGTTAAAGTAATAGATACACATATTCACGCTGATCATATTACTGCTCTTAACGAGTTAAATAAAAGAACTAGCTGTACACGAATAATGGGAGAAAATTCTAAATCAGAAGTTATAGATGTTAAAGTTAAAGATAATGAAAAAATTAATATTGAGAACATAGAATTAAAAGCTATGTATACCCCAGGTCATACGGATTGTTCCTACAGTTATTTTATGAAGGATAGAGTTTTTACTGGTGATACTTTGTTAATAAATGGCACAGGAAGAACAGATTTTCAAAATGGTAGTTCATTTGATGCTTACGACTCATTGTTTAATAAATTATTAAAACTTCCTGAAAAAACTCTAGTTTATCCAGCACATGATTATAACGGTAAAAAGTTTTCAACGATTGAAACAGAGAGAAATAATAACCCAAGATTACAAGTGAGTTCAAAAGAAGAATATGCTGAGATAATGGAGAATCTAAAACTAGCAAATCCTAAGATGATGGATGTTGCAGTCCCTGCTAATGTTAAAGGGCTTACTTTAGAACAGCTATAATTTGCGGTAAATAAAAGTATTGTAATTAGCCAATTAATATTTATATCTTAATCATGGCATGCGAAAATCCAAAATGCATTTGTACCAATTGCACTAATGACACTTGTGCTTGTGAAAACGGCAAAGAGTGTTTGTGCAAACCAGAAAACACTTGTTGCTGTTGTTAAAAGTAGTTTTTAGTTAATCCTAAAAAATAAAAAAATTATGAATGAATTTTTAGAATCAATTATAAAAAGAGATCCTGCAGCAAAATCAAAGCTGTCTGTGATTTTAACATATCCAGGAGTGAAAGCTGTATTTATGCATAGGATCGCAAATTTTTTTGCAATTGCAAAATTTGATTTAGTTGCAAGAATAATTTCACAGTTTTCAAGATTTATGACTGGTATTGAAATTCATCCAAAAGCAAAAATTGGAAAAAATTTATTTATTGATCATGGTATGGGAGTAGTAATAGGTGAAACATCAGATATAGGAGACAACGTTACAATTTATCATATGGCGACACTTGGTGGTATCTCACCAAGTATAAATTCTGATAAACAAAGAGAAATTAAAAGACACCCTACCCTACAAGATAATGTTGTAATTGGATCAGGTGCACAAGTTTTAGGACCAATAACAGTTGGAAAGAACGCAAAAATTGGAGCTAATGCAGTTGTGACAAAAGACGTTCCTGAAAACGGTGTTATGGTTGGGATACCGGCTAAAAATGTTGGGACCGCAAGTGAAGAATTTAAACCTTATGGTATAAGTAACGAAGAAAAAAATGAAGAGCACTCAGGATAACTTTATCTCCGGTATTGGAAACACTCCATTAGTAAAACTAAAAGCAGCCTCAGAAATTACTGGCTGTAATATTTACGGAAAAGCTGAATATTTAAATCCAGGTGGATCAGTAAAAGATAGAGCAGCTTTAGCTTTAATTAAAGACGCAGAAGAAAAAAAACTAATATCAAAAGGCGGAACCATAGTTGAAGGTACTGCTGGAAATACAGGTATTGGTCTATGTTTGATAGGAAATTCAGTTGGCTATAAAACTGTAATTGTTATGAACGATAATCAAACACAAGAAAAAAAAGATATGCTAAAAAATATTGGTGCAGATTTAAGACTTGTCCCACCAAAACCATATAAAGATGATGGGAATTATGTAAAAGTTGCGGGAAGACTTGCTGATGAGTTAAAAAGTTCGAATAATCATGGTGTAGTTTGGGCAAATCAATTTGATAATACTGCCAATTCAAAAGGCCACTATGAAACAACAGGACCTGAAATTTGGGATCAAACAGATGGAAAGGTAGATGCATTTGTTTGCGCTTCTGGAACTGGGGGTACAATTGCAGGTGTGAGTAGTTATTTAAAAGAGAAAAGTAAAGATGTAAAAATTTACTTATCTGATCCTGCTGGATCTTCTTTATACAATTATATAGAAAATGGAGAACTAAAAGGAGAAGGAAATTCAATAACTGAAGGTATTGGTTCAAGTAGAGTAACAGCTAATTTTGCAGAAGCAAAAATTGACGGAGCTTTTTCAATTGAAGATAAAGAATCTTTACCAATTTTATATGATCTAATTCAAAATGAAGGTTTAAGTCTAGGAACAAGTTGTGGGGTAAATATCGCAGGAGCAATTAGATTGGGTAAAAAACTTGGACCAGGAAAAACTATTGTAACAATACTGTGTGATCGATCAGATAAATACAACTCAAAGCTGTTTAATAAAAAATTTCTTCAAGAAAAGGGCCTTCCTTTTCCCAACTGGATATAAGACCGCATACCTGCATTGTAATAAAATCTATACATTCCTAAATTAAATTAAGATTTAATGTAAATTGAAAGGATTTATTATGAAAGACTATTTAGCAACACACGTATTCAAATCTGAAGAAATGAAGAAGAAATTTCATGAGGTTGTAGGGTCTACTTCTCCTGAGGATTTAAAAAAGGGAGTAAACGGTGAAAAAGCTGTATGCCATATGACTATGATGGGTGCAGGTAACTCAATGAAAATGTACTGCAAATGGCAAGCAGAAAGTCCAGAAGCAATCATAGACCAATTGGGCGATATGAATAACTTTTTTGATACTACTTCAGAAGAATGTTCACAGGTTATGGACTTTTCTAAAATGTAAATCAAACAATGTTAAAATATAAACAAATGGAGGAAAAATGGATGTAAAAGAACAAACTAGAAAAGCATATGAGCTTTTTGGCAAAGGTGATATGGAAACTTTTTTTAATGATATGATTGATGACAATATTGTATGGACATTTCCTGGTAAAGAAGGTGTTCACCCATTATCAGGAGTTCACAAAGGTAAACAAGCAATGATGGCTGCAATGTCAAAAATTCCAGCTGCATGGCCAAATTTTCATTTAAAAATTTTAGATATGATCAGTGAAGGTAATAAAGTATTTGTTAGAGTACATGCAACTGCTGATAACATGGATACGATGTTTGGTCATTATTTTGAAGTAAGTGATGAAGGAAAAACTAAAATTATGATGACTTTTGATGATACTCTAAGCATGTTTAATGCGATGAAAAAATAATTCAGTTACAAAAAGAGAGGAGAAATAAAATGGAAAAAGAAATGTTAGCTTTAGTTAATCTTAAAGAAGGTAAACTAGAAACTTTTATGGGATGGATGCAGTCTGATGAAGGTATGGAAGTAAGGAAAAGTGTTGCTTATCCAGAAAAAACTATTGGAGGAATGAAACCTGACAAAAGCGGTATTCTGTTTAAGGTTTCAGTTCATAATGAGGAAGGAATGAAAGAATTTGCTGCTGGAAATAATCCAAAAGCAAAAGCAATTTATGCAGAATGTGTAGAAAACGTACAATTATGGGAATTATCTAAAGTATAGGTTTAAATATGAAAAAATTATTTTTAGTTTTATTTAGCATCATTTTTATTAATTCTGCTAATGCAGGAGAATTAAGCAAGAAAGATATGGAAAAAGCATGGGATTGTGTTGGTATATACATGGCTAACTACTTTTTACCTTCAGGAGAGACATTTGAGTACAGCATGAAAGAAAAGTCTATTTCATCAGTTAAAGTATGGAAATCATATGCTTTAGAGATTGGTATTAAAGAGAAAGATTGGGATGAGGGAACTAATAAAGCTGTAGATAAACATTATGGTTCTAAATATAATAAAGAGTTAACTGATGGTTGCCATGCTTTTTTAGAAAAAACCATTCCAGATGGTAAAGCAAGAGTAGAAAAAGTAGTTCAGACTTTATATTAAAAATGTCTGGTTACGTCATTGCTCAAATCGATTTGAAAAGTAAAGAAGGATATAAAGAGTATGCAGATAAGGTTCCAGATACTGTTAAAAATTTTGGTGGTGAATACCTTGTTCGGGCTGGAGAGTTCAAATCATTGGAAGGTGTATGGAATTTTAAAAGAAATGTAATAATAAAGTTTCCAAGCTATGAAAAAGCTCTAGAATGGTATAATTCGGATGAATACAATAAAATTAAAAATTTAAGATTAAATAACACTGAAGGTAATTTAATAATAATTAAAGGAGTTTAATATGATTGAGAAGTTTAACAATATTTACTACCTGCTAATTTACGTAATCCACTTTGCGGGAATTGGTATATACGCATTCCAAACAATTTTTAGAACCAGACAATTTTGTACCAAATTTGAAATAGATGATAGTGCATTCACTATGATCAGATTTGTTGGTGCTTTCATGACAGGCTGGGTAATAATGGCTTTATACGTAATGTTTATAAGGAACAATGGTGTTGTTGGAGCAGGTTCTTTTTTTAATTTAGTCTTTCTACAAAACTTATGCATATTCGTTGTAAACTGTTATTCTATTCTAATTGATAAAACTGGGATTAAAAATCCAGAGAGATCGAGAGAAGGAATTATAGCTCCGTTAATATTTACTACACTTAGTGCAGCTCTATGTTATGGACTAGCAGATAAAATATATAACTATTAAAAAAAGGAGAATAAAAATGTCGATACTACAAAGCTATAGCGATGCGATCAAAAACAAAGATGAAGCAACTATGAATGAACTTTTACATGATGATTTTAAATTTACCATGCATAAATCTGGAAATACTTTAGGAAAATCTGATGTTGTTAAATGGGCAATGAGTGGTGATATTAAACAAGATAAGTCTAGAATAGTCTATGAAAACAATGAAATTGGAGTACATCACGCAATAGTTACTTTTGATGATGGAAATGTTGAAGCGGTTATGGCTGTCTATAAGTTTAAAGATGGTAAAATTGTGAGCTTGGAGACGGGTGCCACACCTATGTCGAAGTAAGTGAAAAAAGTATTTTTAATATTTTTTATATTTTTATTTTCTTCTGGAACTTTCGCTAAAAATGAGTCTGCTGCAGAACTAGATGAGTTATTTGAAAAATTGAAAAAAACAAGTAATCCAATGTCTGCAAGGAAAATCGAAGGAAAAATCTGGAAATTATGGACAACACATCCCTCAGAAGAAAGTTTAACAAATCTTTTGGCAAAAGGATCCGAGTATATGGCACAAAATCAATTAACTAGTGCACATAATGTTTTTTCAAAAGCTATTGAACTGGATCCTAATTGGGCTGAAGCTTGGAATAAAAGAGCTACAGTTCTTTATCTAATGGGGAATTTTGAGTTGTCACAAAATGATATTGACATGGTTTTGAAATTAGAAAAGAGGCATTTTGGTGCTTTATCTGGACAAGGGCTTGTTCAAACCGCTATGAAAAATTATCAAAAAGCTATTGATAGTTATATAGAGGCTCATAAAGTATATCCTGCAATGGAAACACCTTTAATGATGATTGAAAGATTAAAAGATATGATAAAAAAAGAAAGTATATGATAAGAAATGGATCAATTGCTTTTTCTTTGTATAATAATTACTGCTCTTGATATTTTTTTAATCATTTACGCATTTACAATTCCTTTATATCCACAAAAATGGAGAAATCAGGTTAATAAAAAATATAAAAATGAAACAGTGACAGGTGTAACTATTATTTTTGTTACTATGGCAGCTTGCTTCTTATGGATAATCTATTTTTATTTTTTAATATTTCATTTATAGTTCTCTGATGAGTAACGTTTTACCCTATATAATTCTTATTATTTCTGTAGCACTAGGAACAGCTGCAAATGGGTTTGCAAAAAGTGCTCAAGGCTTTACCCTTTTAGTGCCGAGTTTAATGACTGCAGTAACAATTGTTGGCTGTATGTATACTTTATCTTTAGTTATGAAAACAATTCCAGTTGGTGTTACATATGCTTCTTTTGCAGGATTGTGTATTATAGCTACAATTGTTATTGGAATTATTAAATTTAATCAAATGCCAGATTTATATACAATTTTGGGAATGATATTAATTATATCAGGTGTTTTGATAGTAAATTTACTTGGCAAAACTTCATCATGATTCCAAAAAAATATTCAAATTTTGTTTATATTTTAATAATGGGTTTTGGCATGAGCCTTTTAATGACACTTATTATAACTTTCATTAATACAGGTTACGATAATGACTATTTTAAAAGGTTTTTAAAAGCATGGTCTGTTGGATTACCTATAGCAATTATTGTCTCATTAGTTGTAGGGCCTATTGCAAAAAAATTTGTAGATAATATAAGCAACTGAAATGTACAAAGTTATAATTACCTACGAACTAATATTTTTAGCATTCTGGAATATATTATATTTATCTAACTCTGATGTAGAAAACTGGTTCACTGAAAAATTCTTAACTGCAATATTTGTATTTTTCTCTACAATGGCTCTTGGTTTAACATTAGTCTATATAGTTTATATTAGTATAAAGTTATCTGGGTTGGCTGGGGTACTTCAAAATCTTAAAGATCCTAGAAAAAAAGGAAATTAATAATTTCTAAAAGTGCAACTTTAAATGTTTGAACCTAGAAGAGATTTTGCCGTAAAAAAATTAATAAATTTTATTGATAATAACTTAGTTGAATATTCAAAACTTAGAAATTTTGATTTTGGTCCAAATAAAAGAACAAATATTTCTTGCCTATCACCATTTATAACTCATGGTATTTTGACTGAACAAGAAGTTATGAAACTGTCTTTAAAAAAATATTCATTGCCAAAAATTGAAAAATTTATTCAAGAAGTTTTGTGGCGTGTTTATTGGAAGGGATGGCTTGAGCTTAGACCCAATGTTTGGATGGATTACATGATAGATTTAAATAAACTTAAGCAAGAATACGAATATAACAAAGATTACTTGGATGCAATCGAGGGTAAAACAAGCATTGAATGTTTTAACTCCTGGGTGAATGAATTAAAAAATTATAATTATCTGCACAATCATTCAAGGATGTGGTTCGCCAGTATTTGGATTTTTACTCTCGGATTACCTTGGCAGTTAGGTGCCGAGTTTTTCATGAAATATCTTTTTGATGGCGATAGTGCTTCAAATACCTTGGGTTGGAGATGGGTAGCTGGCATTCAAACTAAAGGTAAAAATTATGTTGCATCTGAATGGAATATTAAAAAATTTACCAATAATAGATTTAGCAACATAAAGTTAAATGAAAATCCTGTTCCAATTATGGATGATAGGAATTATTCGATTGTAAATAATAACTTTTTAAACACAAATTTATCAAATGATCAAAGTTTATTAATATTTGAAAACAATCTTTCATTTGATCAAACAGATTTCAAAAATCAATCTTTTAAGAATATTTATTTTATATATAATGAAAATCAAACAAGACAAATAAAGCTTGATGAAAAGGTTTTAACTTTTAAGAAATCTCTAATTGAAGATCAAATCAAAAATTTAAAGAATAAATCCTTAAATTGCGAAATTATCAATATTCAAGATTTAAAAAGAATGGAAGAAAATTTATTGGCCTTATACCCCTCGATAGGTGAGAATCTAGATTACGTAAACAATAATAATTTAAAAAATATTAATTTTTTATATAGAAAAATAGATCAGTATTCATGGAAATATTGTAACAAAGGTTTTTTTAATTTTAAGAGTTATATACCAAAAATAGTACAAGAATTTATTTAGAAGAACATCTTTTAGAGCAATACTTTACTCGGTCCCAGTTCAGCCTCCACTTTTTTCTCCAAACAAAAGGCCTTTTACAAACTGGACAAATTTTAGAGGGCAGATTTTGTTTTTTCATTTTAGTTGATTTTTATTTTTCAAAAATAAAAAATATGCAACTATTTCATAGCCGTAGTGAAATAAAATATACAAAGGCTTAAAGGAAAATATTTTTGCAAGAAAATTGTATTTTGGGATTTTTGACCAAATTATAATAAATGCTTTTGCACCCCCTATCACCTTACCATCTTCAATTACATGAAGTCTTCTTAATAATTCTGCTTGAGATTTAGATGTTAATTTTAATGCTTCATCATTATTTGTTATATCAATCCACTCAAGATTGCTGTCTGCAATTTTTTTGTAATGGTTTATCTCCAATCTACAAACATTACATGAATCATTAAAAAATACTTTAATTGCCATATGTATTCTTATTTATAAATTTTTCAGCTTCTGACAATATTAATTTTTTTCTTTCTGGTTTCATTTTATCAAAAATTCTTACCATCATTGAAAGTCTTGGATTTTTTAAAAAGAAAGATCTATTTCTATTTATAAATCTCCAGTATAAACCATCCATGGTATTGCACCATTCGCCTTTTTTAAAATCCATCATTTTCATAAAATAACTTGATCCGCATATATAAGGTTTGGTTGCAAAAATTCCCCCATCGCTGAATAAACCCATACCGTAAACATTTGGCACCATTACCCAGTCAGATGAATCTACAAACATTTCCATAAACCACTTGTAAACAATTTTAGGTTTTATCTCACACAAGTTCATAATATTTGAGAGTATCATTAATCTTTCAATATGATGGGACCATCCATGATTTAATGCATTTTTAATTGCATAATCCAAAGGTGGTAGACCAGTTGTTCCTTCATACCATGAAACTTTCATTTTTCTATTCTGTTTAAAAAAATTTCTTGTTTCCATTTCATTACTATACTTTTGATAAATTCCTCGCATAAATTCTCGCCAACCAATAACTTGTCTTACATAACCCTCTAAAGAATTAAGTCTAATTTTATTTTTTTTATGGAACTCTAAAGTTTTAGAAATAATAAACTCAGGTGTTATAAGTCCTAAATTAATATAAGGACTTAAAGCACTATGAAATAAAATATTATTACTTTGATCAACTGCATCCTCGTAATCACCGAATAAATTTGATTTTTCTTTAAGAAAAAAACTTAAAAGTTTCACAACCTCATTGTATTCAGTTGCAAACCAAAAATTTTTTGTAATACCTGGGTGATTTTTAAACAATTTATCAATTATCGGTTTTAAATTTTTTGTGTGTTTTGTTTCAGTTATATTTGGAAATTTTGGTATTTTTGTATTTTTTGGAAGTTTTTTTCTATTATCTTCATCAAAACTCCATTTACCACCCTCTGGTGTTCCATCTTTCTTCATAAGAATGTTCAGTTTTTGTCTTGTGCCTTTATAAAAAGTTGCCATGAATGGCCGTTTGTTTTTTGAAAGATAGTTATTAAATTCTTCTCTTGTATTTAAAAACATTGGGGATTTTATTTGGTGCCAAACCAAATCATTTTTTTTAACAAAATTTTGTACTTTTTTTTCAAAGAATTTGTCTTCAATTTCAAATGTTGTGATCTCCTTAATTTTTTTTGATTTAATAACTTTCTTAACTTTTTCTAAATAATCTGTTTTAAAATCTACTGAATCGATCTTTGTATATTCAACTTTAAATTTATTTTTTTTTAAATGATCTGCATGAGATCTCATAGCTGACAAAAATAGTAGTATCTTTAACTTGTGATGCTTTTCATATGTGCATAATTCATAGTCTTCTGACATAAAAAACAGGTGATCATTTTTGAAGCGGTCTAGATATTTTGGTGGAAATAGTTGATTTCCAAGTATAAAAAATAACTTCATAAAGCTAATATAGCTTTAAAAAAAATATATGTCAGAAAAATATTTAATTTTTGGTGCGACAGGTTCGATCGGTTCAAGTTTATCGAGGCAACTTAAAGAGTCTGGAAAAGAAGTTCATTTAGTTGCAAGAAATGAAAGTGAGGGTAAAAAACTTTCAGAAGAATTAGGTTGTACTTTTACTGTTGCTGATGTTCTTGAAAATGGATTTGTCGATAAAGTTAAAGCAGAGGTTCCAGATGTAAAAGGTATTGCATATTGTGTTGGTTCAATAGTTTTAAAACCACTAAGAATGATTAAAGAAGACGAATTTAATCAATGTATGAAATTAAATTGTTATTCAGCATTAGAAGTAATTAGAGGATACCAAGACGTTTTAAAAAAAAGTAAAGGATCAGTAGTTTTATTTTCAACTGTTGCAGTTAGAAGAGGTTTTAGTAATCATGGAATAATAGCTTCTGCCAAGGCTGCTGTTGAGGGATTAACTGTAAGCTTGGCTTCTGAACTTGCGCCTAATGTAAGAGTAAATTGCATTGCACCGAGCTTGTCTAAATCAAAAATTGCTGAACCAATGTTAAAAAATGCTGTACTTGCAGAAGGTATTGCAAAAGCTCACCCGCTTAAAAGAGTTGGTGAGGGTGCTGATAGTGCATCACTTGCAAAATTTTTAATAACTGATGAAAGTTCTTGGGTAACAGGTCAAGTTATTGGTGTTGATGGAGGAAGATCAACACTATCTTAAATTTTATGTTTATAGCAATGAACAGATTCAAAATTGTAAAAGGAAAAGAGAAAGAATTTGAAGATGTTTGGAAAAATAGAGATACACATTTACAAGGAGTAAATGGGTTTAAAGAGTTTCATTTAGTTAAAGGAAATGAAAGTGAAGATCATATTTTGTATGCGTCGCATAGTATTTGGGCCTCTAAGGAGGCGTTTATTGATTGGACAAAGTCAGAAGCTTTTAGGCTTGCTCATAAAAACGCTGGACAGCATAAAGATCTTTATATAGGAGCACCAAACTTTGAAGGCTTTGAAGTAGTTATCTAAATCTACTTATAAATCTGATCGACTTCTACTTGATAAGACTCTACTAACTTATTATTTTGATTTGCTATACCAACAACATCAATCATTTCTTTAATCATTTGATCTGATGCACCCTTTTTTTTAGCTGCAGCAGTATGAGATCGAATACAATATTCACAACTATTTGTAATTGAAACTGCAACATAAATTAACTCTTTGGTAATTGGATCGAGTGCACCCTTACTCATAATTTGTTTCAAATTATTCCAAGTTCTTTCCAAAGTTTCGGGGTTGTTGGCTATTGCTTTCCAAAAATTTGGAATTTTTTTTATATTTCTCGTTTTTTTTATATCATTGAATACCTTTTTTACTTTTCCCTTAGCTTTTGTTTCGTTGATAAGTTTAAATACTGACATATATCCTCCTTTTATATTTTAAGAATATCACTCTTAAATTTTGAATACAAAATATTAGAGTAATTATTCATATCTTTCATATTTGCTTTTGCATCATTATCAAATTTTTCTAATGCATTGGCTCCCAATTGTTTTTCTAGAGCAGATTTATATTCTGGTACACAGCCCCATTCATTAACCGTTGTATCTTTAACTTCTATATGAAATTGAATGCCATATGCATGATTTTGGTATTTGAATATCTGATATTTAGTTTCAGGTGACGATGCCAATAAAGTTACGTTTTTATTATCTTCTAAGCCTTGAACCTCATATGAATGCCATTGCAACGATGTAATTTGATTTGGAAATTTGGAAAATAAAGGATCTGTATCTTTATTTTTAGAAAAATCGATATTCAACATTCCTATTTCAGGATTATTAGATTTTACTACTTTTCCTCCAACTACCTCGCCTAATAGCTGACACCCAAGACAAAAACCTAAATAAGGTTTTTTTAAATCAACAACGTATTCTTTTATTCTTTTTTTTTCCTCAACTAACCAGGGATAATCCTTCTCCATCCAGGTATCCATTGGTCCTCCCATACAAAACATGGCATTAAATTTTGTAAGATCATTTGGAATTTTTTCAC
Source organism: uncultured Pelagibacteraceae bacterium (assembly GCA_902536765.1). Lineage (GTDB taxonomy): Bacteria > Pseudomonadota > Alphaproteobacteria > Pelagibacterales > Pelagibacteraceae > Pelagibacter. Next base: position 9,361 of record CACAYM010000002.1, on the reverse strand, counting down.
CCTCATCTAACTCAATTGTTGTTAAATTAGCTCCATCCTTAATCATTAAGTCTTTTATAAAACCAGGATCCTCTATTTTGATATGTTGGAGAATTAAAATTCTCATAGTGAAAATATTACATTAAAAAGTACTTGAAAGCTCTAAATTTGCTCCGTATTCAGGTATTGGTGAATTAAAATTATAAGAAGAATTCAATCTAACATCAAAACCATTCAAATCTTTTATGTATGTTAATTCTGCTAAATTATTTATCAAAGGATCAAAATTAAATGCAAATTCAGAATCTTCTTCATTTATATGTCCAAATTTTATTAAAAGACTATCTGTGTGAGAAAATCTATGACTGTCAAGACTCTGAAATCTTTCGTAATTTGCTGAAAATGTTAATCCACTTAAGTAGATAACTTCAAAACCTAAATTTGCTCTAACATTCTTTTCAGAATAATTATCTATTTCAACAGTATTAACGGTAGAACTCCCTTGACTTGAATGCTCAAACTTAACATCTGGTGTTAGATCATAAACAGCTTCTAAGCCACCATTAGTATTGAAAGTCCCGTCCGTAAAATCGTACTCTTTTAAATCAAATAAAAAGCCAACTGCAATTTCGGCAGTTTCAAAAGTATCCTCTTCGTAGATAATATCAATTGAGGGATTTTTTGTAGAGACGAAATTTGTAAAGTCATCTAGATGAGTTAACCCATAAGTAATTCTTCCAGATGGAGAGAAATTGAAATCTTTATAAGTATCAAAATTTCTAAAGTTTATCGCAGTAAATATTTGTTTTCCATTCCTTTCACCAGTTAGTTTCCCAAAGTGTTTATGGTCAAATCTTAAAACACTTAATCCAACGACAGCATTTATATATTTTTGTTCACTTTGTGGTGCAATACCATAAAGATTCAAAGTTAAAGATTCCATATCCACCTCATGTGGTGTTCCTCTTGTATTAGATTCATTTTGCGCAAATCTTAAGGCTAAGCCAAAGAATTTATTGTCATCAATTTTTTTGTCAGCACCGAATGTTAAACCTGTGGTCTTAATATGTTTTGGTCTTTCTATAGGTGTATTCTCATAATTGCCAATTGATATATCGCCATTACTCCAATAAGACCATTTTGATTTTTTGCTACTACTGTTTGAGCCACTTGTTATTGAAGCTTGTCTTAAAAATTTACTATCTTTTAATTTATTCGATATAGAAGTCACAACAGGATTTAATGTTTTGTAGTTTATATTAAAGCTATTAAGTTTTTCTTTATCTCTATTTCTTTTGATCCATTCAAATCTTTTAAAAATTGTTGAAATATTTAAATTGATATTTTGTTTTGATAATTGAACTGCAGAACTAATAACTGTAGTTGGATCAGATACACATTTAACAAGGCCGTATGGACACTCTAATTGAAATTCGTTTATATGGTCTGAAGCAGTAGAGTCATGTTGTTGATCTGCAATAAATAATTTCATTCCATCGCTTGAAAATGCGAAACCTCTTGGGTAACCATCTCGATCACCACTAGCTCTATTAAGAAATACATCATCTATATGAAAACTACCTAAATTAGTGGCTGTGGATACATCATAATTTGTAGATAAACTAAATTGGTAAATGAAGTTTTTACTTGTTGGTATATCAGCATTATCAACAACATTTTTGTTCATCATTAAAATAAACATAGCACTACCATCAGGCGTAAATTCGATGTCAAATCCCTGATTATGATTTGGTGTACTAACATCAATCCCCTTTGTATCTAAATCAATTGAATGAATTTCAGTTGGTGATGAGATATCAAAGGGTTCTGATAAAGTATAAGTTGTAACAATTGGGTTTGCTGTAAACGAACTTAGTGTATACATTTTTGATCCGTCTCTACTAAAATGCATACTGTCGTTTTGTACTGTACCAGTGTCAAACTTTCTTTCATATGTCATGGTACTAATATCGTATGGAGTGGTTAAATTAAATTTACCAATCACACCACCTGTATTTAAAGTAAAAAATATACTTCCACCATCAGCAATATGTATACTTTTTACGTGATCAGAACTCAAAGCACCACCAGATACATCATTCGGATTTGCACCATCTACATCATCACAGGTTGCACTTGGGTCAAAACCCATTTTATCTGATAGAATATTAAATGGGCTTCCGAGTCTATTCATTCTTAATGGGTTATCAGATATATCACCATCAGAAGCTCTGTTAGCAATAAAGATTTGAAGACCATCCTCACTAAAGGCAAGATCATAAGGATCCTGTGCGCTATCTTTATCTAGCAAAGCATTATTTGTGGTAGCTCTACAATTAGTTGGACCTACTCCACCGGTATTGCTTCCATCTGGAATATGACTAGCTTTCCATGTCACAGACAATGCCTCGGCTTTCGCTAAGTTTGAAACAAATATTGTAAAAAAAAGTAATAAAAATAAATTTTTCATAAATTAATTATAAAGTTGAATATATAATTCAATCTAAATTGTTAGAAAACTATTTTTTGTGAAAAAAAAGCCTTAAAAATAAATTAAAACTTACTTGAAACTTCTACGTTTGTATCGTACTCGAGCGAGCTATCAAATATATGATTGTGATTAATTGAAAAATCAAAACCATTGATATTTTTACCATAACTTAAACTAGACTCATGTGCATTTACAGGATTGTAATTAAAGGCAAATTCACCATCCTCTTCTTTTGATCTACTAAATTTCAATATAAATATTTCTCTAGAGCTTTTAGGATCTTTTCTATCATTCCAACTGATAATTTTTTCAAAACTCGAAGAAATAGTAAAGCCATTCAAATAAATAGCCTCGAAACCAATATTAAATTTTAGATCCTGGTTGGAATATTTTCGAATTGTATCTGTCACAACATGATTTTCACCGTGATAAATATATTTGTAATCAATGTCTTCACTTAAGTCGTAAAGAATTTCTAATCCTCCCATTGGTTGAATTGTTCCCATGTCGGTAACATATTTATCCATTTCAAAAAGAAAACCAGCAGCCAATTCGCCAGTTGCAAAATCAGTATCCTTGTAAGTTAAATTGTTAATTTCAGGATCACTTGGATTATTTATATAATCTGTAAATTCTGACAAGTGAGTAATTCCATATGTAAGTTTTGCGGTTGGAGTCATATTAAGTCTACCTACTTTACTTCTAGTCCGATAATTTAAAGTTCCAAAAATTTGTCCCCCATTTCTCTCACCTGATAACTTAGATTGATAAATATGATCAATACTTAAAAAACTGACACCTAAAACAGCGTTGACATATTGATTATGTTGAGTTGGAGCAATTCCATATAAGTTTAAAGTAAGCGACTCCATGGTCACATTTTGTTTAGATTTTTTAATTTCACTACTGCTATCTCCATATCTAAGAGCTAATCCAAAAAACTTATCCTCACTATATTTTCTATCTGCCCCCAATGTTATTCCTTTTACCAGCACATCTTTTGGTTTTTCACTTCCATGCTGGTCGTACAAACCTACATATACATCTACAAGACTCCAGGTAGACCATTTAGATTTTTTATCTTCATTTTTAGTTTTGCTAATTAATGAGGCAATATTTTTTCTTGCAACCGGTTCAAATTTATTTGCTAAAGTATCTATTAAAGTATTTTTATAATTAAAATTTAAATTATGAGCAGTTAGGTTCTCTTCATCTCTATTTCTCTTGATCCACTCAAATCTTTTAAAAATAGTATTCGTATTTAAACTTATATTTTGCTTAGCAAGCTCCACCGTTGTTCCAAAAGTAGAAGTTGTAGCAGATAAACACTCTACTACTCCATAAGGACATTCTAAATCAAAACGATTTACTTGATCTGTTCCAGCGCCATCTTTTGATTGCACTATAAATAACATCATGCCATCAGGGGAAAAAGTAAAACCTTCAGGTTTTCCTGTCCCTCTATGCATATTTGTTATTTTACCAAAACCTTCTACATTCCATCTTCCAACTTTTACTGCAGTGGAAATATCAAAACTTATATCTAATCGAAACTGATACATGTAACTATATGGTAAGTCAGTACCTGATGCATTAAATGTTTCATTTCTCATTAATACAAACATTGCTGAACCATCTTCGCTAAATTCTACATCACTTCCTATGTCATTTCCTGGATTGTCTACATCAATACCCAAAGTAGTTAGGTTCACTTGATGTATTTGAGTTTTTGAACTAATATCATTAAATCCAGGCAATTCATAAGAAGTCAAAACAGGAGTTTCCGCAGTTGCACTTAGTGTATAAAGTTTTGTTCCCTCTGTATTAAATGCTACACTGTCTATATCGGCTGAAAAATCAATTTCGCGCTCGTAAATCAGTCCATCAATATCAAAAGCTGTAGAAGCATTAAACTTTCCCAAGTCGCCATTTTTGTCTAAAATAAAAAATATTTTTCCATCATCTTGTATTAAAATGTTTTCTTGTTCAGTATGCATTGGACCACCTGCCAATCCGGCAACATTATCTCCATCAATAGCATCACAAGTTACATCTTCGCCTTTACTAGTCATTAGATCTGATGTTACTAAAAAAGGTATAGCTACTTTATTCATACTTAATTGACGACCATTCATATCACCACGGTCATCTTCATTAACTGTATAAACTATTAAACCATCATCGCTCCATACAACATCCGTTGGGTGTTCAGTTCTATCTTTATTAAGGGCTGTAGCAACTCTACTTGCTTGACAAGTCAAAGAGCCATGTGCATTGTTACCACCAGGAATTAATCCATCTACCCATCTCACTTTTAATTCGCGAGCTACACCGACATTTGAAATAAAAATCGAAATAAAATAGCAAATTATTATTAGGACAGCTTTTTTCATTATAGTCTATTGTAGTGTAGGTTTTAAAAGCCTCAACATTTTATTGTGTATAGACTTATTTGCACAAATTAAGACATTGCCTGCCTTATTTGCGCTTTCGTTACGCCAAGTAGTAGCGATTCCACCTGAGGCTTTTATTATGGGTATTAGTGGATGAATATCCCAGATTTTATTCATACATTGAATTACAACATCTAATCTTCCTTCACAAAAATGAGCGTAACTTAATGCATCAGAACAAGGAAACTGCATCATTTTTAAAATCTTTGGAATTTTCTTTTGTTTGTTTAATGATAGATATCCATGAAAAGCAGCAGATACTTTCATATTTTTAAATGTTGCTTTTTTATTGATACATAATTTTGATTTTTTTCCATTATCAACGACATATGCAACTTTGTTAGAAACATTGTAGTAGTATTTTTTTAATTTAGGAAAATTTGCTAAACCTACAATTGGGTCTCCTTTATAATTTAACGAGATCAAATTGCTCCAAGTGGGGTTTCCTATCACAAAAGATCTTGTTCCATCTATTGGGTCTATAATCCAAGCGAAATCACTTTTAACCTTTTTATGTCCAAATTCTTCTCCTATTATTTGATGATCTGGAAATTTCTTTTGTATTTTAGCCCTTATAAATTTTTCAAATGCCTTATCTGCAGATGTTACCGGGTCATAACCTTTGCCTTTAAGTTTATTATTTACTTTAAAAGGCTTGTTAAGCTTTTTATAATAAAGTCTTGTTAGGTCCTTAGCTAAGCTGTTTAAAAAGCTTGAAAATACTTTAATTTTCTTTGAATTTATCTCTGGCATAAATAGTCACTTACTATTTTATTTATCTTGATTAAAGACAAATTTTAAATAATCCTCGAATAAACTATGAAAATAGAACTGAATAATAACAAGATTTTCTATAAAAATGGCTCATCTGTACAGGAGATACATCCATTTTGGTTACGTGAAAGAGCCAATGGTGAAAAATACTTAGATAAAAAAACACAACAAAGACTTTTTGATCCAACCTCCTTAAATGTCGAAATTGCAATCAAAAGTGCTCGAATTAATAATGACTTATTAGAGATTGATTTTAACGATGGTGTTAATTCTAAACTAAATATTGAAAAGATTGCTGAAGAATTTTCAAAAGAAGATGAAGTGATTTACGGAATAGAAAAAGTAAAATGGAATTCATCTTTTACGGATTTTAAAAAATATAAATATTCTGATGAGCTTTTCGAAACTCAGGAAATGTATGATTTATTATTATCATTTTATAAATATGGATTTGTAATTATTGAAGATGTTCCAACTGAGGATAATTTCTTAGTAAAATTTGCGAATAAAGTTGGAAGTGTAAGACGAACAAATTTTGGCGAACATTTTAATGTTAAATCAATTCCAAGCCCTAACGATTTAGCTTATACATCTCTTCCTCTAGCACCACATACAGACAATCCTTACAGAAATCCTGTGCCATGTATTCAATTATTACATTGTATTATAAATGAAGTTTCTGGTGGTCTTTCAACGTTAGTAGATGGATATACTGTAACCGAAGATTTAAAAAAAGAAAATCCAGAATTTTATAATATTCTTACCAAAGTAAAGGTTAAATTTAAATTTATAGATAAAGATGTTGTTTTAGAGCATTGGGCTGAATTAATTCAATTAGATGAAAATAAAAAATTAAAACAGGTAAGATTTAGTCCAAGATTAGACTTTGTTCCTATTCTAGAAAAAAGTGAATTAGATTTATACTATAAAGCTAGAAAGAAATTATCTGCTATGTACAATTCTGATCAATATAGAATTGAATTTAAACTGCAACCAAAAGATCTTTTAATGATGGATAATTATAGACTATTACATGGTAGAACAGAATTTGATGCAAATGAAGGAAGTAGATTTTTACAAGGTTGTTATTTAGATTTTGATAGTACAGAGGGTAAATTAAGACACTTAAAAAGAAAATTTAATCTTTGACTTTTAAAGATACCTTAATCGCATCATTAGTCCCAATTTTTTTAGGTTATGGTTTTGTAATTGCTAAACCAGCAATGGAACATTTTCCACCTATACTTTTGATGGGTCTGAGATTTACTTTTGCAGCATCAATTTTAATTTGGTGGTTTCCAATTCCAAGAGGATACCTTAAGCAAATATTTATAGCGTCCTTGATTGCAAATACTTTACAGTATAGCGTTACTTACACTGGTTTAAATTTGATCGATGCTTCTGCAGCCGTACTATTGGTTCAAACAGAAGTTCCATTTGGAGTTTTATTTGCTTACTTCATGCTTAAAGAAAAACCTACGATAAGAAGTTTAATTGGAATTACAATTGCATTTGTTGGAGTTTACATTTTAACAGGCTCTCCTAATTTAGAGGGAAAATTTTTAGGTATATTTCTTACAATACTAGGATCTGCTATTTGGGCATTAGGACAAGTATTAGTAAAACCATTAAGTAAAGAAATAGCTCCACTAACACTCGTTGCATGGCTAGCTGTTTTTTCTGGACCAATATTAATTTTTTTATCATCAATCCTTGATGGTAATACGATAAATTATATTAAATATGCAAACTTTAATAGCTGGGCAATTGCGTTTTATTTGGGATTTTTTATGCAACCAATTACCTATGGGTGTTTTTATTACGTATTAAAAAATAACCCATTATATAAAGTTTTGCCCATTGTTACCATGGGAATACCTTTGACTGGCTTATTAGCTGCAATACTTGTTCTTGGTGAAAAACCAACAACAGAACTTTACTTTGGAGGCTTTATAATTTTAATAGGAGTTATTTTAATTATTTATACAAAACAAAAAAAAAGTAATTAATAACATACTAAAAATTTATCCAATTTTTCCTAAAAAAGGAATGTATTCTAGTAGATAAAAGCCTATTGCTTGAAGCTGATTTGTTATTATTAATATTCCAGTTAGGAATAAGAGGACACCTCCAGTTTTAGTTATAATATTCATTTTTTGCTTAATATTTTTCGAAATAAGAAGAAACTTTTGAATAGCATAACCTGCTAAAATGAATGGAATAGCTAATCCTAAGGAATAAAATGTAAGAAGCATTATTCCTTCATAAATGCTTTCAGTTGTTGATGCCAAAATTAAAATGGACCCAAGAATTGGACCTATGCAAGGTGTCCAACCAAATGCAAAAGCCATACCTACTAAAAACGAGCTGAATACATTACTACTTTTCTCTGCATCTAATCTTTTTTCGTAGTTAAGAAAATCAAGATTAAACACTCCTAAAATATGAAGTGAGAAAATGATAATTATTAAACCAGCAATAATTCTTAATGGAAAAGAATTTTTTAATAAAATCTTTCCTAAAAAAGTTGCTGATGCTCCAAAAATAATAAAGACAACTGAAAAACCTAATGTAAATAAAATTATTGGTAATAAGTTTACATTTTTACTTTTTAATAGATTCTCTAAAGTGGAACCTGATATGTAAGATATATAACCCGGTATAAGTGGCAAAACACACGGTGATAAAAAACTTATTAATCCAGCACCGAATGCAATAAATATTTCTGTCATTTTATCCTGAATTTTTCATTGCAGCAGCAATACCTGCAATAGAAGTCATCATTGCATCATCTAAATATTTTTTATGTTTTTTTTGTATTCCTTTTTTAGATAATTTTTTCATGACTACTGCTTGCAAAATATTAAGAACTTCGGTGTATATATTTCTTACAATAACTGATGACCTAAATTTTTTCCTCTGATTAATAATTTCTGTTGGAGTTATAAATTGATTTATTTTTTTGATATTATCGAACTGTAATCTTAATTTATCACCAACTTTTTTTAGTTTAGCATCTGCTAATCCTTGTTCATAAACCTCTGAAATTTCAGGATCAACTTTTGAAATAACCATGTCTAAAATATCCATTGTTGAATTAAAGAAAGGCCAATTCCTTTCCATATCAACTAATATAGATTTAAATTTTTTAACTGAAGAGTATTTTAATGCCTCACCTGTTCCAAGCCATGCTGGTAACAACAATCTTATTTGTGTCCACGCAAAGACCCATGGAATTGCTCTCAGTCCTTTTATGTTATCAACATTCTTCCTTTTTGAAGGTCTTGATCCAATAGATAATTTTCCAAGTGCAAGATGCGGTGTTACTGTTTTAAAGTATCTTATGAAATCTGTATTTTCTCTAATATTTTTTCTGTAGGATCTTGTCGAAATCTGTGTCATATCCTCAATTAAATTTCTCCAACTTTCTTTAGGTTTTGGCGGTGGATTAAGTGTTGCTTGCATTACTGCACCGATATAACTACAGAGATTGTATTTTGCTAAAGGTTCGTATCCATATTTTTGTTGTATCATTTCTCCTTGATCAGTAATTCTAATTTTACCATTAACTGATCCTGGAGGCTGAGATCTTAACGTTGACTGAATTGGACCACCACCTCTTCCTGCAGATCCACCTCTACCATGAAAAAATGTGAGATCAATT
>CACAYM010000001.1 GCA_902536765.1 uncultured Pelagibacteraceae bacterium | reverse complement strand
CTGAAAACTCTACAATTCCTCTTATTATATTTTCTACTTTTGCCTCAAATTCCCCAGATTGATTAAACAAACTAAAATTTTGTCCTTCTTTAATTCTCATCACCTTATGAATATAGTGTGATTGAGTTTTATCTAATTTAGATTTTAAATTTATATATAAACTTTCATTAAAAAATAATCTAATATTACTCATTTAAATAAGTTAATTTATGAAAAATCTTAAAGCAATAATTTTCGATGCTTATGGAACGTTATTTGATGTGAATTCAGCAGCTGAGAAATGCAAAAGTAAAATTGGTGATAGGTGGGAAAATTTTGCAAATTATTGGAGAACAACTCAGTTAGAGTATACATGGCTAAGAAGTATGATGGGTAAACATAAAAATTTCTGGCAAATAACTGAGGACAGCTTAGACAAATCTATGAAAAAATTCAAAATACACAACGATATGAGAAATGAGCTTTTAAACTTGTATAAAATTTTATCTCCATACCCAGAAACTAAAGAAGCCTTAAAAAAACTAAAAAATAAAAACTATAAAATTGCTATTCTCTCAAATGGTACACCTTCTCTACTAAATGAGTTAGTTGAAAAAAACGACATGAAAAACTTATTTGATGATATTTTTTCAATAGAGGAGGTTGGGATATTTAAACCAAGTTCAAAAGTATACGAAATCCCTGTTACAAAATATAAAATAGATAAAGGAGAGATTGCTTTTTTAAGTTCAAACACATGGGATATTTCTGGGGGTGGAAATTTTGGATACAATTGTTTCTGGGTCAATAGAAATAATGATGTATTTGATAATTTAGATTATTCGCTTAAGTATGAATTAAAAAATTTAAATGAATTACTTGATATTATTTAATTAAGCATTATTTCATAAATAATTATGACAAATATTTTAGATCTTTTTGCAAGAATATTAATTTCAACATTATTTTTAATAAATGGAATTTTTAAAATAACTAATTATGATGGCACTGTAGGCTGGATGGAAGGGTATGGCGTGCCTGGAATTCTTTTAATACCAGCGATAATAATAGAAATATTAGGTCCAATTTTAATAATAGTAGGATATCAAACAAAAATTACTGCGGCATTTTTAAGTTTATTTTGTTTGGTAACAGCAATTATATTCCATAATGAATTTAGTAACCAAATGCAACTAACCTCTTTTTTAAAGAATATTGCATTAGCAGGTGGATTTTTGTTTCTTGTTATTAATGGTTCAAAAAAATTTAGTTTAGATAATAAACGTAAGTAATTATGAAAAAAATTGAAGTTGAGAAAATAATCAAACCCATATTGTCGTCAGATGGTGCTGGTGTTAAATTAAAAAGGAGCATTGGAGTAGAGCCAAATTATTATGATCCATTTTTAATGTTAGATGAGTTTGGATCAGAAGATAAAGATGATTATATAGGTGGTTTTCCACCACATCCTCATAGAGGGATAGAAACGGTAACATACATGCTTCACGGTGAGTTTGAGCACAAAGATAGTACTGGCGGAAAAGGCAGAATGAAAGCTGGTGATGTCCAGTGGATGAAAACTGGAAGCGGAATTATTCATTCTGAAATGCCAGCAATGAGCGGTGGAAAACTTCAAGGTTTCCAATTATGGATCAACATGCCAGCTAAATTAAAAATGAGTAAACCTGAATACATTTATATCGACTCTAAGGAAATGCAGACACATAAGGATCTGGATAAGACTGTAAAAACAATAGCAGGTAAATTTGAAAAAGTTGAGGGTCCAATTAAAGGCCATAATGTAGAACCAATTTATTTTGATATAGAATTAAAAATAGATAAAGAGTTTATTTTTGATCTTCCTAATACTCACAATTCTCTCATTTATTTAGTAAATGGTGAAATTATAATTGGAGATAAAAAACATGACAAAGTAAGTAATTCGAATTTAATTTTACTATCCAGGGGTGAAAATCTTAAAGTTAAATCTATTTCTAATTCAAAATTCTTGCTTATTTCTGGAAAACCCATTAATGAACAAATTGCTAGAGGAGGTCCGTTCGTTATGAATACTAAATCTGAAATTTTACAAGCTGTGAATGATTATCATAATGGAACTTTCGTAAAATAGTGCAAGCAATTGAAATAAAAAAAACTGGTGGTCCTGAAGTTTTAGAGTTAAAAGATATCAAGCTTGATGAACCTAAAGATGGTGAAGTTCTCATTAAGCATACAGCGATTGGTTTAAATTATATCGATACATACCACAGATCGGGCTTATATCCTCTTCCGCTACCATCTGGAATAGGATTAGAAGCAGCTGGTATAATAGAAAAAATTGGAAAAAATGTTGGTGATTTTAAAGAAGGAGATAAAGTTGCTTATGCTGCTGCACCGATAGGCTCATACTCTTCACACAGAATTTATCCAGTTAAAAGTTTAGTAAAGGTTCCAGATGGAATAGATCTTGAGGTTGTTGCAACATTAATGACTAAAGGCCTAACAACTTTTTATCTTTTACATAAAACATACCCAGTAAAATCAGGTCAAAAGATATTATTTCATGCTGCTGCGGGAGGTGTTGGTCAAATTTTTTGTCAATGGGCAAAAAGCTTAGGTTGTGATGTAATAGGAACTGTAGGGTCCGATGAAAAAATTGAAATTGCAAAAAAATTTGGTTGTACTCATGTAATTAATTACTCTAAAGACGATTTTCAAAAAAAAGTTATGGAAATAACCAACGAGGAAGGTTTGCCAGTTGTTTATGACGGGGTGGGAAAAGTTACTATGGAAAAATCATTAGGGTGCTTAAAAATTAGAGGGACTTTTGTTTCTTTTGGAAATGCTTCAGGAAAACTTGATCCTCTAGATGTTGGAAAGTTAATTGCGCCGAAAGGACTTTTTTTAACTCGTCCTAGTATTGCACACTATACTGCAACAAGAAAAGAATTGGACGAAGCAGCTGATAAACTTTTCGAAATGGTGAAAACACAAAAGGTAAAAATTGAAATTTTTAAAAAATATGGCTTAAAGGATGCTGTGAACGCCCACAAAGATTTAGAGGGAAGAAAAATTATTGGACCTGCAATTATAGTACCAAACTAATCTATCTTCACATCCATATCAGACATATGAAGGTTTAATGCATTAGTTGAAACTTGTATTTCTCTTATGAAGAATACAATTGAAACAATCATTGATAAACAGCAGGATCCAAAAATTACCCTCGCCACAAATAGTTCATCTAAATAAAGGGCAAAAACAGTTAACATATTAAATAAAAAACCAAAAGCTGCAAACATTATGGTCCATCTCAAAATTGAAATTCTGTTACTAAGGTTCAAAAATTGTTTTTTCCATTCAGGTGGGACATGTTTTTCATAAACATGTTCATCGTGTAATTCTCTAATTAATTTACTTAATGTGTGAAATCGATTGCTATAAACTCCCATAAGTAGAGGAATAGCGGGAAACATTAATGCAGTTACTGTATAATCTATATTCATACGAATCAATTTGATTATGAAACTACCCTTTGCTATTTACAAGTAAATTCTGATGGAAAAAATTAATCATTTTTTTGAACTAACTAGATTAAAGAAACCTATAGGTTATATGCTTTTGTTTTGGCCTTGTGTTTGGGGTCTTACAGTTGCTTTCGATTTTACGAACAATATACAAGTTTATTTGAAATATATTTTTTTATTTTTATGCGGTTCTATTTTAATGAGATCTGCAGGTTGTATTATAAATGATATTGCTGACAAAGATTTTGATGCCAAGGTGGAAAGAACAAAAAAAAGGCCTATCGCTTTAGGAAAAGTATCAATAAGGCTCGGTTTATTTTATTCAGCAATTCTTTGTTTAATTGCTTTCATCGTATTATTGCAATTTAATTTGTACACTATCATTTTAGCATTATGTTCAATGCCTTTAGCATTCTCATATCCCTACATGAAAAGATTTACTTATTGGCCACAACTTTTTTTAGGCATAACATTTAATTACGGTCTAGTTCTAGGATGGACTGCTGTATATGCTGATCTAAACGTTGTTCCTATTATATTTTATTTTGGGGCCATATTTTGGACATTAGGTTACGACACTATATACGGGTTTCAAGATATAAAAGATGATGAAATAATAGGAGTTAAATCTACATCAATTAAATTTAAAAATAATCCAAAACAATTTGTTTTAATATGCTACCTAATATTTATTCTATCTCAAATTTATATAGGTTTTAAGATGGATTTTTCGAATATTTATTTTTTTGGAATTATTTTAATTTCCTCGCACTTGTTTGCTTACCAAATATTAAAATTAAATATTAATTCTGACAAAAATTGTCTTCAAATATTTAAATCAAATAATTTTTTAGGATTTATGGTTTTTGTTAATATATTAATTGGAAAAATAATTTTATGATGTCTAAAAAAGATACAATTATTAGGCTTTATCATAGTTATACAAAGCGTTTTTTAGGAAAAATTATTGTTTCAATTTTACTTTCTATGATTGTTGCAGCCTCTACCTCTGCTATAGCTTGGCTTTTAGACCCTGCAATAAAAAAATTATTTATTGAAAAAGATCAAACTCTAATTTTAATCATTCCTCTGGCAATAATTCTAGCTTTTTCTGCAAAAGGTATTTCTTTATATTTAGCCAAGGTATTAATGATCGGTGTTGCAGAAGACATTAAAAAAGATATTCAAAAAGATATGGTAGCAAGTTTAGTCAAGGCTGATATTACAGCTATAGATAATAAGCATACTGGGAAATTTATTTCAAACCTTACTTATGATACTTCTTTAATAGTAAGTTTAGTAAGTACAGCATTATTAAGTCTGTTTAAAGACTCAATTACTTTACTTGGACTACTAATTGTAATGTTTTACCAAAATTGGAAATTATCGCTTATCGCAATTGTAATGATACCCTTAGCTTCAGCTGCAGCAAAAACACTTGGAAAAAGAATTGGAAAAGTAACTACAGAAGCTCAGATAAAATCAGGAGAGCTAAATAAACATCTAATGGAAATATTTAAAAATCATAAATTAATAAAAATCTTTCAAAAAGAAGTTTTTGAGATCGAAAGAACTGATAATTTTCTCATTAATCTAAAAGAAAAAGCTAAGAAAATTGCAATTGTTTTCGTAAGAGCTTCTCCTATCATGGAGGTATTGACTGGATTAATGATAGCTTTATTGATTTTTTACTCCGGAAAATTAATAATAAACAATGAATTGGAAATAAATAATTTTTTTTCATTTTTAGCTGCAATGATGCTCGCGTATCAACCGGTTAGGGCATTAGCTACTTTAAATCTAAGTATCAATACAGGTTTATCAGCTGCTAGTAGAATTATACCAATCATAGATACTAAAAATGAAATAATTGAAGAGCAAGACGCAAAAGAACTGAAAATTCAAAATTGTACAATTAAATTTGAAAACTGTAATTTTAAATATGATACATCTAATAATTTGATATTGAATGATTTAAACTTGATAATAGAGGGTGGTAGAACGACTGCGCTTGTGGGCTTTACAGGTGCGGGTAAGTCATCAATATTAAATTTGATACCAAGGTTTTATGATTGTGAAAATGGGGATATTAAAATTGATGATCAGTCCATTTATTCATTAAAAGTAAAAGATTTAAGAAAAAATATTTCAATAGTTACACAAGATGTAACACTTTTTGATGACACCGTTAAAAATAATATAATTTATGCAAATCCAAATGCCACAGAAAACGAAATTTTGGAGGTTGCAAAAAATTCTTTTGCTCTTGAGTTTATTGAAAAATTACCAGAAAAGTTTGATACAATTATTGGTGAAAATGGTGTTCGTCTTTCTGGAGGAGAAAAGCAAAGAATTTCTATAGCAAGAGCTATGCTTAAAAAAACACCAATAATTTTATTAGATGAAGCTACATCATCATTAGATGCAGAAACTGAACGAAAAATACAAGAAGCAATGGAAATACTTACCGAAAATAAAACTACTCTTGTTATTGCGCATAGACTTTCAACAATAATTAATGCTCATAAAATCTTTGTTATAGATAAAGGATCTATTGTTGCAAATGGAACTCATAAACAATTAATTGAAAACTCAAAAATTTACAAAAATTTTTATCAAAATCAACTAAGACCTAAATAATGTTATTATTTATTTACAGGTTAATAATTAATTTAATTTTAATATTATCCCCAATAATAATTTTATATAGAATTTTTAAAAATAAAGAAGATCCAAAAAGATTTAAAGAAAAATTTTGTTTTTTTTCAAAAAAAAAGAGAGAAAAAAAACTAATTTGGTTCCATGGAGCAAGTGTGGGTGAAATATCAAGTATAATTCCTCTTGTTTTAAAATTAGAAAAAAATAGAGAGATAGATCAAATTTTAATTACATCTTCTACATTAAGTTCCTCAAATATAGTAAAGCAATTTAGATTCAAAAAAACAATACATCAATTTTTTCCTATTGATACAAATCAATTATCAAATAAATTTTTAAATTACTGGAAACCATCATTAGCAGTTTTTATTGATTCTGAAATTTGGCCAAATATGATTCTTAATTTAAAAAAAAAATCTATTCCTATTTTACTTTTGAATGCGAGAATAACAAAAAAATCTTTTCAAAAATGGAAAATTTTAAATAATTTTAGTAGAAATATTTTTCAGTGTATTGATAAAACTTTGGTATCTAACAAAGAAACAATGAAACATCTAAGATATTTTGGAGTGAGAAATATAAAATTCTTTGGAAATTTAAAATTCATCCAAAATAAATATAAAAATCTTTCTTTAACAAGAGATTTAAGAAAATTTATTTTGAAAAAAAATTCATGGTGCTCTTCTAGTACCCATAGAGGTGAAGAAATCATATCTATTAAGGCTCACAAAAAATTAAAAACGAAATATAATAATTTACTTAGTGTTATTATTCCAAGACATGTAGAAAGGTCACAAGAACTTTTAGAAATGTTTAAGCAACACAACCTAAATGTCCATTGCCACAGCTGGAAAATTAAGATTCCAGAAAAAACAGATATATACTTAGTTGATACTTATGGTGAAACAGAAAAATTTTTTAATATAATCACGATAGTTTTTGTAGGTGGTTCTTTTATAAATCATGGTGGACAAAATCCCTTAGAACCAGCAAGGCACGGATGTATTGTTTTGCACGGACCTTATGTGCATAATTTTAAAAATATTTATGATTATCTCAATAAAATCAATTTAGCAAAGAAAGTAGGTAACGAAAAAAACCTTAATAAAAATATTGAAATATTGTTTAAGAATAAAAATAAGTCCAAATTAGTTACAAAGAGGGTGAAGAAATTTGGTGATAAAATTTTAACAAATACTATTAAAGAGATTAAAAGAAGTATGATTAAATGATTATAAAAAAACCAAAATTTTGGGATAAAAACAAACCTAATTTTTTTGCTTATTTGCTAACTCCTTTTTCCAAAATTGTAACATTGCTCAGTTTCCTTAACGCAAAAAAACCTTTAGAATTTTCAAAAATTAAAACTATTTGTGTTGGAAATATTTATATTGGAGGTACTGGAAAAACACCTTTATCGATTAAAATTTGTGAATTATTAAATTCAAAAGACAAAAAGACTACAATAATAAAAAAATTTTATAGTAATCAAAAAGATGAGCAATTACTAATAAGAAGCAGAACCAACTTAATAAGCAGAGAACACAGGGTAGATTGTACTAATGAAGCCATTAATAAAAATTTTCATTATGCTATTTTTGATGATGGGCTTCAGGATAAGTCTATAAAATACGATATAAAGATTTGTTGTTTTAACTCGAGTAATTGGATCGGCAATGGATGTGTCATACCTGCTGGTCCATTAAGAGAAAAAATCTCTTCATTAAAAAATTTCGATATAGTTTTTTTAAATGGGCCAGATATCAATAATGAAGAAAAAAAAGAAATAATTTTAAAAATAAATAATAATATTAAAATATTTGAGGGAAATTATAAAATTGAAAATATTAATAATTTCGACTTATCTAAAAATTATATTGCATTTGCTGGTATTGGAAATCCAGATAATTTCTATTTCACTTTAAAGCAAAATAATTTTAAAATAATTAAAGATTTTTCTTTTCCAGATCATTATGATTATAAAAAAAATGAACTAGATAATATTAGAAAATTTGCAGATGCTAATAATTCAAAAATAATAACCACTGAAAAGGATTATCTAAGAATAAAAGAAGAATTAAGGAATAATATTGGTTATATTAAAATGGACTTAGATATAAGCAATAAGAAAACATTATTAAATTTAATTTTATAAAGAGAGAATGAAACAATTAAAATATTTTATAGAATTTTTATTTATAAAGTTATTTTTTTTTATTTTTAGGATAATTGGATACGAAAACGCATCAAATTTAGGTGCAAGAATAGGATCTATTTTAGTTCCTTATTTTCGATCAATAAAAACTACAAAAAGTAACATCAAAAATAGTTTTCCAGATATGTCCGATAAAGATATTAAACATATGATAAACGAAATGTGGAGAAACTACGGAAGAATTTTTTCGGAGTATGTTTACATTAAAGAATTTAGATCAAAAAAACTTGGAAAATATTTAAATATTAATGGAATTGAGAAGCTTGAGAAAATTAAAAAAGAAGGTAAGCCAGTAGTATTTGTTTCTGGTCATTTCAATAACTTTGAATTAATGGCTATGCAAATAGAATTATCTGATATTAAATTATCAGCAGTTTATAGACCTTTAAATAATTTATATTTGAATCAAACTATGGAAAATTTAAGAAAAAATTTTATATGCAAAAATCAGATTAAAAAAGGCTTGGGTGGTGTAAGAGAAATTATTAGATCAATTTCAGAAAATACATCTATAGCATTAATGATTGATCAAAGAGTTTCTGAAGGAGAAAAATCATACTTATTTAACAGACCTACTTACACGACTACAATACCTGCACAATTAGTTAAAAAATACAAATGTCCTGTAGTTCCAATATATATTAAAAGAATAGATAATTATTTTTTTGATATGACAGTTGAAGACCCAATAAATTTTAGTGAAACAGATGATATTAAGAGTATTACCCTTAAACTTAATAAGTGGCTTGAAAATAAAATTTTACTAAACCCTGATCAGTGGATATGGACACATAATAAATGGAAGCTTTAATTAAGATTTAAGACTTTTTCTACTTGATGCCTCAATATAAGAATAATAAGCTTCTTGCAAATCAACATTCCAATAGGCTAATTTTTCAAGTTGTATTTTCTTTCCTGAAACAGCACAAATAACATGATCACCATTTTCTAATATTTCAAAGTTATTAGGCAAATATCTTAATTTAGCTAATTTATTTTTCATTATTTAGTTGTATAAAATATATATGAACATTGGAATTATTGGAAGTGGGGGGAGAGAGCACTCTATATGTTATAAACTAAAAGAATCATTGTTGGTGGATAAAATATTTTGTTTCCCAGGAAATGCTGGTACAGAATTAATTGCAGAAAATATTAATATTGAAAGCTCAAATTTTAAAAAAATTCATAAATTTTGTGAAGAAGAAAAAATTGAATTAATTATAGTAGGACCTGAAAAACCTTTAGTAGATGGTATTGTTGATTATTTTAAGAATACAAATATTAAAATTTTTGGTCCAGATAAATTATGTTCGCAATTAGAAGGGTCAAAAACGTTTACAAAAAAATTGTGTGAGAAATATAAAATACCGACTGCAGATTTTAAAATTTTCAACGAAGAAAAATCTGCATTAAATTATTTGCAGAGTGTTGACTATCCTTTAGTAATCAAAGCAGATGGTTTGGCAGCTGGCAAGGGTGTTTATATTTGTAAAGACTTTTATGAAGCGAAAATAGCTATTAAAGAAATATTTGAAGGTCGCTTTGGTTCTGCTGATTGTGTTTTAATTGAAAAGTTTTTAATTGGGGAAGAAATGAGCTACTTTATTATTTCTGATGGATCAACTTATAAGTTTTTCCAAACTGCACAGGATCACAAACGTGTTGGTGAGAATGATACTGGAAAAAATACAGGCGGTATGGGTGCGTATTCCCCTTCAAGACTTTATTCTAAAATTTTAGATACAAAAATTAATGAAAAAATTATTAAACCAACTTTAAACGCTATTAAAGATCTAGGTACGAGTTATTGTGGATTTTTATATATAGGATTAATGATTGTTAATAATGAACCTTACCTTATTGAATTTAACGTAAGAATGGGTGACCCCGAATGTCAAACCATATTACCAATTTTAGAAACAGATTTAGGAGAATTAATTTATGCTTGTTGCCAACAAAAATTATCAAAATTTCAAATAAAATGGAAAGAAACAAAGAGTGTATGTATAGTTTTATGTTCCAAAGGATATCCAGATGATTTTAAAAAGAATGTAAAAATTAACCAAATTAAAAATATTAAATTAGATGAAAATGAATATATTTTTCATGCAGGTACAAAAATTAAAGATGAGGAATATCTAGCGACTGGTGGGAGAGTATTGAATGTGGTCGCAATAAGTGAAAATTTTAAAAAATCAAAAGAGCAAACTGTTAAAATTTTAAATAATTTAGATTGGAGAGAAGGTTTTTTTAGACGAGATATTGCTTATAAAGTAATTTAAAATGAGAATAATTGGTGGTAGATTTAAAAATAAAAAAATTCTTTTACCAGTAGATAAAAATACCAGACCATTAAAAGATATGGTAAGAGAATCTATATTTAATATAATCGAGCACTCAAATCTTTTCGAAAACAAAATTTTTAATTCTTTGGTGTTAGATCTCTACTCTGGATCTGGTTCATTTGGACTAGAGTGTTTATCCAGAGGAGCATCTAAGGTAGTTTTTTGTGAAAGCTATTTATCTGCTTTTAAAATTTTAAAAAAAAATTTGTATAATCTAAATTGTCCCGATCAAATTGAACTTGTTAATGAAACGGTTTTAAAATTTATTGATGATATGAATAATAATAAAAAATATGACATTACCTTTTTAGACCCACCATTCAAAGATAATAAAATTGGGGAATTGCTAGAAAAGATTTCTGGAAAAAAAGAATTTAAAAGAAAGAGTCTATTTATTTTACATAGAAATAAGAAAACTAAAGATAAATTTCCAAGTAATTTTAAAATTTTATTGGAAAGAACTTATGGTACATCTAAAATATATTTTGGAAGATTTAATTTTTAAGAATTTTTTTTGTTTCAGTTTTAATTAACTCTACTGATGGCTGGTTAAAAGGGTCAATTTTCATTAAATTTGCCAGCAAAATTGTTTCTAGCATAAAAAAAGTAAATAGTTCTCCTAAACTCTCTTCTGACCGTAACAATACACTAAAGCTTCTAAAAGGAATATTTTTTTTTCTAAAAACAATTTCGGTAGCCTTTTTTTGAGCATATTTGATTTCATATAAATTTTTATTTTTTAAGTAATTGTAACTGGGTAGTATTTCTGAATTTATGATTTTTTTTTTATCGTGATCAATTACATCAAAAAAAGTAAAAAATGAGTTTTTTGGACCATCTAAATATAGTTGCATTAAACTATGATTATCTTTTGGCATAGTTGAAATAAGCGGCAAAACTCCTTTTGAGTTTTTTCCCAAACTTTCTGCTACAAGTTGTTGATACCATCCAAATAAATCAAGTGAAAGCTCATCATAATTTAAAATTATAGAATTAAATTTTTTTTTGCTTAAGTAATATTTTATTGATACTACGCTATCTATCAAAGCATTGATAAATTTTTTATTTTTAATTAAATTGTTAATATTCTTAAATTTTTCAGGTTTAAGACCCATAAAAATTGCTGGCATCATACCAACCTCTGAAAGTACTGAGTATCTACCTCCAATATAGTTTTTATGATTTACAATTTCACACTTCAGTTTGTTTGCCAATAAATTGATATAATTATTTGAGTTCTCACATATAAAAAGATTATTTTTTTTACCTTTAATTGTAGAATAATTAGATATTGTCTCAAGAGTGTTTCCTGACTTAGAAATTATAATATTTAAATATTTGTTAGTTTTCTTATGGTTTTCAATTGAATTGAGATTATCTGTAAATATGAATTTTTTTTTGATTTTCGGCTTTAGAAAACTATAAATTGCTTTTGCCCCTAAAGATGATCCGCCCATACCAATAAGATTATATCTTTTAAATTTTTTAAATTTTTTAATTTGAGATTTTGAAAAATCAAAGACATAATTTTTTGAAAAGCTTTCAATCAATTTATGATTTTTGTAAAAACTTAAATTTTTTAATAAAATTAATTTTATTTTTTTTTTGTTATTTTTGATACCAAATTTTTTTAGACGGATATTTTTTGTTAACATTAATTTTTTTTGATTTGCTTAAGAACAAAGTCTTCAGCTGATTTATCTTTACCAACAGATTTTTTGGTAATTGTATCATTCTGGAACAACTTTTCTAAATCCTCATCTATTTTTTCTGAATTGCTAGCTGTATTCTCTTTTTTACTAGGTTTTGGCAATTCGCCGAATTCTGGTGGAATTTCTAAAGGGTTTTTCTTCTCAATCAAAAATTCATCACTATTTCTATTTTTGTTGCCTGCTAAACCATCTTTTACAGTTTGACAAGCGTTAATTAAAAAAAATATCAAAATTAAAAAAAGAAATTTATTTTTCATTATTTTCCTCTTTATTTAAAAATATTTCATCGAAAATAAGGCAAATTACTCCAATTGAAATAAATATATCAGCTACATTAAAAATAAACCAATGAAAATCATTATAATTTATATCTATAAAATCAGGAACTGCTGCATAATAAAGTCTATCAAATAGATTACCGAGGGAGCCACCTAAAATAATAAAAAAAATTAACCTTTTGAAATTATTTGATTTAATACCTAGGTATAATATCACAAAATTTACTAATACTATTATTAAAGTTATAGCATTATATGTAAATTGTTTTTCGAAAGACAATAGCCCAAATCCTATTCCAGTATTCCAAACTAAAATAATATTAATAAATTGATTTAAATAAATATCTACTTTGCCATAAGTTTCAGCAATATTTATTACATACATCTTTGAAATTCTATCTAAAGTAAAAATTAATAATGTAATAAAAAAATAAAAAAAAATCTTTTTATTTAAAAATTTTGTCATTTAAAGCTGCATGTCGGGTGTCTTTCACACTCTGTTTCTCTAATTTTCCAACAAATAGAACATTTTTTTCCGTTTGCTTTTAAAGTTTTTACTTCTATTTCATCTTTCAGATTTTCATCCAAAATAATATTTGCAAGTGAAGTTATACATATTTCTGAAAAATCATGTTTTTTTGCAATGTCATATAGGTCCTTAGTCAATCTGATATCAATGACGGTTTCTAAGCTGGATCCTATTGTTTTGGCTGCTCTTTTTTCTTCAATGCTAATATTTGCAACATCTCTTATTTTGTTTATTTTTTCCCAGTTGTTATTAAGTTCATCATTTTTCCAAGATTTCGGAAATTCTGGAAACTTTTTTAAATGAATACTGTTTTTTTCATCTTTGTTTAAAAGACTAAAAATTTCCTCTGTAGTAAAAGATAAAATTGGTGCAAACCATTTTAGCAAAGCGTCCAATATGGTATTTAATATTAAAATACAACTTTGTCTTTTGTCTGAATTTTTTTTATCACAATATAAAGTATCTTTTCTAATATCAAAATAAAATGAAGAAAGATCTACAGTGCAAAAGTTTAATAATTCTTTATACAAAACATGAAAATTGTATTCTCTAAAATTTGCTTTAAATTTTTCATTCAAAATATATAATTTGTGTAACATTAATTTTTCGAGTTCTGGAAATTTGCTAATATCAATATTTGCATATTCATTCTCTGTATAGTTGTCATTTATATTTCCCATTAGGTATCTAAATGTATTTCTTATCTTTCTATATGCTTCAGCATGTTGCTCTAAAATTGAGTAGTCTATTCTCAAATCTTCAGAGTAATCTGATGCAGTCACCCAAACCCTAAGAATATCTGCTCCATATTTTTTTAAAATATCCTCAGGAAAGATCTGGTTCCCTAAAGACTTTGACATTTTCAAACCCTTACCATCCATGACAAATCCGTGAGATAAGATACTTTCAAATGGAGCTCTGCCTCTTGTTCCACAGGATTCTAATAATGAGGAGTGAAACCATCCTCTATGTTGATCAGATCCTTCTAGGTACATAGATGCAGGCCATTTTAAATCTCCTCTTTTTTCTAGAACAAATGAATGCGTGGATCCACTATCAAACCAAACCTCAACAATATCTTTTAATTTAACAAAATTTTCAGCTTTATATTTATCTCCTAAAAACTTTTGAGGGTCGTCTGAAAACCAGCAATCTGATCCTTCTTTTTCGTAGATAGACGCAATATTTTCAAAAACATCTTCATCTACCAAAACTTTACCATCTAATTTAGAAATAAATATAGGCAATGGTACGCCCCAAACTCTTTGTCTAGAAACACACCAATCTGGTCTTGTTTCAATCATTGA
The DNA here is from genome assembly GCA_902536765.1 of uncultured Pelagibacteraceae bacterium. Lineage (GTDB taxonomy): Bacteria > Pseudomonadota > Alphaproteobacteria > Pelagibacterales > Pelagibacteraceae > Pelagibacter. The sequence goes on along the minus strand of CACAYM010000001.1, from coordinate 250,991 downwards.
TCTCAATCTTTCTTTCCCTTTTGCAGGATAAAATTCTGTATCATCAATAGCTTTTAAAGCTTTATCTCTTAATTTATGGCTTTCCATAGAAATAAACCATTGAGGTGTAGCTCTATGAACTAATGGAGCTTTAGATCTCCACGAATGAGGATATGAGTGGTTTAGTTTTCCATTTGCTAATAAATTTTTTTCATTTTTAAGCTTCTCAATAACAATTGGGTTTGCTTTAAAAATATGAATACCTTCAAAATTTAAAACATGTTTTGTATACTTTCCATCATCATCAACAGTTTCGACAGCTTTAATATTATTATTTAAACATAAATTAAAATCGTCTGGACCATGGCTTGGAGCGCAATGTACTATTCCTGATCCTTGTTCTGTCGTAACAAACCTTGCCTCAAGCATCGGTATATCATAATTGTAACCTAAGTTCTTAAATGGGTGGGAGCAAACTACTCCATTAAAATCGGATCCATTGATTTCACTTATAATTTTGTAGTCATTAATTTTACAATCCTCAACTACACTTTTTAAAAGATCTTTTGCAACTATAATTTTTCTAGTGTTAAAATCACCTTTGTCATTAACTTGTATTACAACATACTTCAAAGATTTGTTGTAAGCTAAAGCTTTATTTGCTGGTATCGTCCATGGTGTGGTGGTCCAGATAATTACTTCAGCACCTAAAAGATTTTCTAATTTTGATTTTTGAATATGAAACGAAACATAAATTGTATCTGATGTATGATCCATATATTCAACCTCTGCATCAGCTAAAGCAGTTTTTTCTACAGTGGACCACAAAACTGGCTTGTAGCCTCTATATAAACTACCTTCTTTTAAAAATTTACCTAATTCTCTTACTATTTGAGCCTCAGCATCATAACTCATTGTAGAATAGTAATTTTCCCAATCTCCAACAACTCCAAGCCTTTTAAATTGTTCTTTATGAACTTTGATCCATTTATTAGCAAACTCTCTGCATTCTTTTCTAAATTCAACAACTGGCACGTCATTTTTATTTTTTTTATTTTTTTTATATTGTTCCTCTATTTTCCATTCAATCGGCAAACCATGACAATCCCATCCTGGAACATATACTGAGTCTTTACCATCCATTTGATGAAATTTTGTAATTATATCTTTAAGAATTTTGTTAAAAGCTGTTCCCATATGAATATTACCATTTGCATAAGGAGGCCCATCGTGAAGAACAAACTTTTCTTTGCCTTTATTATTTTCTCTTAATAAATTGTAAAGATCGATTTTATTCCAATGTTCAACGATCTGAGGTTCTTTCAATGGGAGATTTGCTTTCATTGAAAAAGCTGTTTTTGGAAGGTTTATCTGATCTTTGCTCATTTTAATTTTTTAGCCATTTTTACATCTTTTTTTATCTGTTTTTTTAATTCATCTATACCATTAAATTTTTTTTCACCTCTTATAAACTTCAAAAACTCAACAGTTAGCTTTTTATTATAAAGATTTTTTTTAAAATTAAAAATATTTACCTCAAGAAGAATTTTATTTTGGTTAAATGTAGGTCTATAACCCAAGTTTGCGATGCCGCTCAGTTTTTTTTTTGTCTTGTCAATTAAGATTTTAACTGCATAAACTCCTGGTTTAGCTATCACATAATTTCCAATGTCTATGTTGCAAGTTGGAAACCCAATGGTTTTACCTAATCTTCTTCCGTATTGTACAATTCCCTGAATTGACCAATTTCTATCTAAGTATTTATTCGCAGTAGAGATTTGTCCTTTCTCTAAAAGCTTCCTTATAAATGTTGAAGATATAATTTTTTTCTTTTTTTTTAAAGGTGATGGATTTATTATTCTATATTTAAATTTTTTTTCAAAAAATTTTAATAATTTTACATCTCCCTCACGCTTATTTCCAAATCGAAAATTATTACTTACAAAAATTAATTTTGCAGATAATTTTTTGTAAAGGAATTTTTCAATGAATTGATTGCATTTTATTTTTGAAAATTTTATGTCAAATTTTTTGTTAATAACAAAATCAACCTTAAATTTTTTTAAAATATCCAACTTTTGATCAAAGTTTGATATTCTATAATTTTTAATTTTTTTAAAAAAAAACATTTTAGGGATTGGATCAAATGTCACTACCCCAATTTTATAATTTTTTCTTTTTTTTAATATTAAAGCTTTTTTAAATAATTTTTGATGTCCTAAATGAACACCATCAAAATTACCAATTAATATAATTGAGTTTTTGTGTTTTTTTTGAACATCAAAATTTTTGTAATATTTTATTTTAGTTACCATTTTAAAAGTGATTGATAGTAATTAATCTTTACATTGTATTTTAATTGAACTTTTTCAATATTTTTATCTATTTCCTTTTTATGTATACCCGAGGATATTAGCATAGAGTCGAAATTTTGAATATTAGCTCCTTTAATATCTGTATTAAGATTATCTCCAATACATAATATTTTTTTATTTTTTATGTCTGCAGATTGTTGATATACGAGTGGATAAGGTTTTCCAAAATATTCAACTTTTCCTCCAAGATCTTCGAATATTTTTGCTACAGAGCCTGCACAATATTCTGTAATATTACCTCTATCTACAATCAAATCAGGATTTGTACATATCATTATTTTACCAATTAGATTTTTAAATAATTCTTTATAATATTTTAGGTCCTCTTCATATTTTTCGAAAAGTCCTGTGCACAGTATAAAATCGGATTGTTCTAAATTATCAATTTTATTTTTTTCAAACAGCTTAAAAAGATCAAAATCTCTTGGGGGTCCGATATGATAAAATTTTTTTTCTTTATAATTTTTTTCTAAATGTTTAAGTGCAGACTCACCAGATGTATAAACTTTTCTACATTTATTTTCATCCAATCCCATCTTTTTTAAGAATTCAATTACTGTACTATTTGGTCTTGGTGCATTAGTTAGTAAAATATATTTCTTATTTAATTTTTCTAATTCGTTTAAAACATTAACAGAATTTTTATAAAGACTTATTCCGTTATGAAGCACTCCCCAAATATCTATAAAGAAGACATCGTAGCTGTTCGCTACTGACTTAAGTCCTAAATCATCTAAATTTTTTGGCATTAAGGAGATATAGCTTAAAAAAATCAATATTTCTTGGTTTTTTAAGGTTTAAATTTCTAGATGATGTCTTGAAATAATAGCCAAGCATCTTTATATGATCCACATATTTATAGGAGTTTTTATGAAATTTAAACCTTTGCACGATAGAGTGCTTATTGAAGTTCTAGATGGCAGTGAAAAAACTGCGGGTGGAATAATCATACCAGACACAGCTCAGGAAAAGCCTCAAGAAGGTAAAGTTGTTGCTGTTGGTGGAGGAGCAAAAACTGAAGACGGAAAAATAATACCAATGGATGTTAAAGTTGGAGATAAAGTTCTTTTCGGTAAATGGTCTGGTACAGAAGTTAAAATTGATGGAAAAGAATACAGCATAATGAAAGAGTCGGACATTATGGGTATTTCAACAGGAAAATAATTTAAGGAGATAGATATGGCAAAAATAGTAAAATTTGATGCAGATGCAAGAGCAGCAATGTTGAAAGGCGTTGATATCCTTGCAAATACTGTAAAAACAACTTTAGGTCCAAAAGGAAGAAATGTTGTAATCGACAAATCATATGGAGCTCCAAGAACTACAAAAGATGGTGTGACTGTAGCTAAAGAAATTGATTTAGATGACAAATTTGAAAATATGGGTGCGCAGATGGTAAAAGAAGTTGCTAGCAAAACTAATGATGAGGCTGGTGATGGAACTACTACAGCAACAATTTTAGCTCAGGCAATCGTTAAAGAAGGATGTAAATATGTAACTGCAGGAATGAATCCAATGGATGTAAAAAGAGGTATCGATGCTGCAGTTGACCAAGTGAAACAAAAATTAATTTCTTCAGCAAAAAAAGTTAAAGATAGTGATGAGATTGCACAAGTAGGAACAATTTCAGCTAATGGGGATAAAGAAATCGGTAACATGATTTCTAAAGCCATGCAGAAAGTTGGTAACGAAGGAGTAATAACAGTTGAAGAAGCTAAAGGAATTGAGACTGAACTTGATGTAGTAGAAGGTATGCAATTTGATAGAGGGTATTTGTCACCATATTTTATCACTAATGGGGATAAGATGACAACAGAATTAGAAAATCCTTTGATTCTTTTGCATGAGAAAAAATTAACAAATCTTCAGCCAATGGTTCCTCTTTTAGAAGCAGTTGTTCAAGCAGGTAGACCACTAATGATAATTTCTGAGGATGTAGAGGGTGAAGCATTAGCAACTTTAGTTGTAAATAAATTAAGAGGTGGCTTAAAAGTTGTTGCAGTTAAAGCTCCAGGTTTTGGAGATAGAAGAAAAGCAATGCTTGAAGATATTGCGATACTTACTGGTGGCCAAGTAATTTCAGAAGATTTAGGAATAAAACTTGAAAACGTCAAATTAAATGACCTTGGATCTGCAAAGAGAGTTAAGGTAGATAAAGAAAATAGTACAATAGTAAGTGGATCAGGTAAAAAATCAGATATTGAGGCTAGATGTAATCAAATTAAACAACAAATAGATGAAACAACCTCTGACTACGACAAAGAGAAACTTCAAGAGAGATTGGCTAAACTTGCAGGTGGCGTTGCAGTCATCAAAGTTGGTGGTGCAACAGAGGTAGAAGTAAAAGAGAGAAAAGACAGAGTTGAAGATGCTTTAAATGCTACAAGAGCGGCAGTGGAAGAAGGTATCGTTGTTGGCGGTGGTTGTGCATTGTTATATGCTTCACAGGATATTGATAAATCGGTGAAAGTTAAAGGTGATGATCAAAAAGCTGGTGTTGAAATTGTTAAAAGTGCTTTACAGGCTCCAATAAGACAGATTACAAAAAACGCTGGTGTTGATGGATCTGTAGTAGTTGGTAAACTTTTAGAACAAAATAAAACATCTCATGGTTATGATGCGCAAACTGAGAATTATGTAGATATGTTTAAAGAAGGTATTATCGATCCTGTAAAAGTCGTTAGAACAGCTTTACAAGATGCAGCTTCAATCTCGGGTTTGCTCGTAACTACTGAAGCAATGATTGCTGATAAACCTGAGGAAAAAGATTCTGGTCCTGCTATGCCTCCTGGAGGAATGGGTGGAATGGGAGGAATGGGTGGAATGGGAATGTAGTACCCAATTATTCTCAAAAAAAAATTTAAAAAGGGCGGTTTTTACTGCCCTTTTTTTTTGACTATTCTTTTCATGGTGGATGAAAAGTTAATCTAACAAATTTATGTAGTCTAATTCTAACAAACCACATATTAAAATCATACGTATCTTAATAAGTTGTATAAATCACTAATTTGTTGAAAATTTAATTTATTTACTTTTCTTTTTTTTTGATATTCCTAGCTTATCGCTATGTCTTAACCTTAATATAACAATTGCTCCAGCAATTAACACAATAGCTACTGCCTCGTATACTAATGCTGAAGGATCCATTTCCTTTCCTTGCAGAATTATGAATCGTGAGAGAGCAGTAATTGCAATTAAAAGTGGTAAAGTAATACTAATTGACTGTTGATCCCAAAACACTCTAACCATTGCAAGCACCTCCAGGTATAGGAACATTAAAAGTAAATCAGCAAGAGTTACTGATGTATTTATGAACATTAGTTTAATCTCTAAAACTACTGCAATGATAGTACTAACTAAAATTATTCCAAGTAAGCCAAGTTGTAAATATTTTACTAGATCTCTCATATAATTTTAAAACAATTGATTCGATTATTAAAATACAAGAAATTATCTAAAAATTCTACCAACAATAAATAAGCCAAGTGCAACTGCTGGTCCTATACCAAAGGCAAAAAGTATGGTTCCAATACCAACTGTACCACCTAAATACCAACCAATGCTAACTACTGTTATTTCTAAAAACGCTCTCACAGATGCAATTGGCAAATTTGTTTTTTTTTGTAATCCAGTCATCAAACCATCTCTGGGACCAGGGCCTAAATTAGCTACAAGATAAATCCCACTTCCTACTCCTACGAGCAGGACAGCTGCTACTGCTAAGATCATTTTCAAAATAAAGCTTTCGGGGGTGGAAACGTATTTTAAACAAAGATCTATCATTGCAGCTATAATTACAGCATTTAGGATTGTGCCAATTCCTGGTTTTTGGCTCAAAAATACCCAAAGTGAGATAACGAAAATACTAATAAAAAAAGTTATAATTCCAATTGAAGCATTTACTTTCAAAGAAATACCTTGAGCTAAGACACTCCATGGAGAAGCTCCAGTATAAGATACAAGCAATAAACCCTCACCTATTCCAAATAAACTTAGCCCAAAGCATAAAAAGAAAAAAGTTGATAATCTTGGTTTTAAATTAAGAGGATTTTTAGAACTCCACGTAACCTTTGGAATATTTTTAATTTTTAGAAACATAGTTTATTTAGTAATAAAACTTAATAAATCCTAATAAAAAATAATTTGCAAATAAATAATCTTATTTTAGTAATTAAAAAAATCTATAGACTTACTTTTATGAAAAAAATCTTTATTACTGCTATAATATTAACTTTAGGTATCTTTAAAAATTCTGTCTCCAAAGAACTAATTGATTTAAAATTTATAGAAATGGAAGTATTAAGAAATGGCGATGTAATTGGTTTTTCGAATTACAAATTCTCAAAAGAAAATAATTTTTTGAAAGTTGAAAATGAAACAAAATTCAAAGTCGATGTTTTAGGGGTAAATTTATTCAAAATTGATAGCTTGGGTATTGAATTTTACGAGAATAATAAGTTAGTTTCATTTGAATCTGAAACTTTTCAAAATAAAAAAGTAAAATATGTAAATTTAAAACTTTCAGAGGATAAAACTCAATATTTAATAAACGGCTCATCGTATAAAGGAAGTGCTGCTCTAAATAATGTTATAGGAAACTGGTGGAACTATCAAATTTTACAAACTGATACCCAAATAAGCCCTTTATCGGGAAGTGTAAAAAAACAAGAGGTAAAATATATAGGCGATGAATTAATAAAAATTTTGGACAGAAAAATAGAAGCAAAAAAATTTAGTTTGAAATCAAAAAACCAAAACCTCCCTGAAGATAAAAAGCTTGATTTTATTATATGGATAGATCCCAGTAAAAATATAATTCTAAAAGTTGCATATGAAAGAATGGGTAGATGGGAATATAAATTAAAGAATTATAATTAAAAAATTAATTTTCCTTTTTTTTTCTTACTCTTGCAATTAATTGTGTTAACGAGTCAACCATTTGATCTGAAGCTTTAAAAATTTCTGTAGTTTTGTAATCGTAAGATAAATTTTTTTCTGGATTAGTTTTATCTTCTATTATTATTCCTTCATCAGGAGAATTATTTTTAATATAAATTAATATTAGCCAATTATCATCTTCATTTTCATCCCATTTAATGAAAATTTCTCCAGTTTCAAATCTTCGATCTATACATCTTAAAATAGACATCTGTCTTGTGATATGTCTTTTATTTAACTGAAAAACTAAACTGCTTGCGCTTCTATAAAAACTCTCTAAAGCAAACTCAATTTTTTGTCTTGCTAATGTATAATCTTTTTCTTTTTGAAGTAACGTTTCCCTATCTTCGTCACCTTGTATTTTTACTCCAAGAGCCTCTACTCTCTCTCGTATTTTTTGGTCTCTTATAATTCTATATTTTTCTCTTAATTTATCTATTCTCTCCTGTAAACCAGCATAATCCTCTCTTTTTTCTTTTAGTGAGATTTTTTCTAATTGTTCTAATTCTTTTATTTCTCTTATTCTAAATTTTTCAATTTGTTTCTCTAATTTTAGTTGTTCAAGGAATTTTCTTTGCTTTTCAGCTTGTTCTTGTCTTATTATCGCCTGTTCTTTTCTTAAAAATGATTTGATGTCTTTAACTCTTTCTTTCTCTAATTTTATCTCATCTTTTAATAGCTGTTCTTTGAGTTTTAAATTAGCTTGCTTTTCTTCTTCTAGACGTAATTTTTTGTCAATTTTATCTTTTTCAATTCTTTCCATTTCCTCAATTTTTTTTCTTCTCGTTTCATCTTTTTGTAATAACTTGTACTCATTGATTGTATCTGAAATTTTTGTAAAGAATTTTTGAAGGAAGGTATCGATAGTTACAAAAGGATTGAAGCTTATTTTTATGTCAGGCTTCAAAGAACTTTGAAATCTTATTAATCTTAAAAGGACTTGATTTTTTTTATTTCTATTATCAACTTTAAATTTTTTTTTTGTATTTTTCTTTCTCTTTTTTGTTTTTTTTTGTTTTTTCGACTTTATTGAGAATTTTTTAATTTTTTTGATTTTAGAGATTCTTTTAGCTTTTTTATTTTTTTTTTTCTTTTTTTTCATTTAGTGAGTTTTAGAGATTTATCAATTTATTGTTGATAAATATAGTCTCTTGTATTCGGTACAGAATCTAATTTTTTAGATAATTGGAATTGAAATACAACCTGGTCTCCCCATTTAAAAGACATTTCACAACTTGCAAGATAAAATTCCCACATTCTAAAAAATTTTTCATCAAACATTTCTAAAACCTGACTTTTTTTACTGAGAAATCGTTCTTTCCAGTGTCTTAAGGTGTGAGCATAATGCTTTCTTAAAACTTCAATATCAGAAAGTATTAATCCAGATTTTTCAATTGGTAGAGCTACTTCACTTAAACTAGGTGTATATCCTCCAGGAAAAATATATTTATTTATCCATGGCTGTGGATCACGTGGTGGATTTATTGATCCGATCGTATGTATCAATGCAATACCATCTTCGGAAAGTAGTTTTGATACTGTATTAAAGTATTTTCTATAAAACTTCTTTCCTACATGTTCAAACATTCCAACACTCACTATCCTATCAAACTTTTCATTTAAATTTCTATAATCTTCAAGTCTAAAATCAACTTGATTTTCTAAGTTCATCTCTTTTGCTTTTTGTTTGCTATATTGCAACTGGTTTTCTGAAAGAGTAATACCAAGTACTGAACATTTGGTTTTTTTTGCTATTTCTAAGGCTAATGTCCCCCATCCACTTCCAATGTCTAAAACTCTTTGATCATTTTCTAATTTAAGTTTTTTTATTATATGGTCGATCTTATTATTTTGAGCCTCTTCTAAAGTATTTTTTTCATCTTTAAAATACGCGCAAGAATATTGTCTTTTCTCATCCAAAAATAAATCATAAAGTTTTTCAGATATATCATAATGATGTGCAACATTTGTTTTCGATTTTTTTATAAAGTTGAAACTTGTGAGGGTTTTATAAAATCCTATGAGTTTATTAATTATCATTCCATAATTATTTATCTCACCCCTTCCGATATTTTCAAAAGCAATTTCTAAAAAGTCTGTTAATGATCCATTTTCAATAACAATTGATCCATTTGAATAAGCTTCTCCAAAATAAAGATCTGGATGAAAAAGTAATTTTGAATGTAAACTTCTATCTAAAAGTCTAAGAGTAATTGGATTTTCTTTTTTAGGATTTCCAATCTTATACTTGTTGCTATCAGCATCGATTAAAATAAATCCATTTTTAATAAATAAGCTATTTAAGAACTTTGCTAGTTTCATTTTAAGCTACCTTTAAAAAGTTATAATTAAAATCTAATTTGGCTAATTCATCAAGTAATTTTTTTTTGCTATCTTGATTTAATAACGAGAGTGGCGGCAATAAATTAGTATAAGAATTATCTGAAATTGATAAAATTGTGTGGATACTAGATATTAAATTATATTTATCAAATTCCTCACGTACATTACATAATTTTTGGTTATTAGTTTGATCTATTTTATTAATAAAGTTATCATAAACATTTCTTGATAATTCTGCTGTAACATTGCAGGTTGCAGTAATTATTCCTGAACATCCCAATTCTAGACCATTTAATAATTTTGTTTCTGAGCCAGGTAAGATAGAAAAATTTTTTAATTTTAAGTTTTTGTACAAATTATATGTGCTGTCTTTAACTCCTATGATTTGATCTGGGTAAATTTTTACAAGCTCCTCAACACATTCTACTGAAAATTTATATCCACATAATTTTTCAAAATTATATAAAACGATTTTACACCATGGGTGAATTTTGATTATCTCAGAGTAAAATTTAATCGCATCATTATCTGCATAAACGTAATACGCTGGTGGCATTATAAGAAAATTCTCAAAATTAAAATTTTTACATACATTAAGAAATGAAATAGTTTCTTTAAGTGAATTAAAACCAGTGCCAATTATAAAATTATTTTTAAATTTATTTTTTGAAAGTTTCTCAATTAATTTAATTTTTTCTGAAACAGAAATTAATTGAGCTTGTCCCGTGCTACCAAAAATCACAACTCCATGACAGCCTTGTAATATTAAATTTTCTGCATGTTTAATTGTTTTATCTACATTTAGATTCAATTCTTTATCTAACACAGATACCGAGGCCGCATAAATGCCATTAATTTTACTCATAATAAAAACTTATATAAAAATAAAATTTTAGTAAAGTTGATAAAAAAATGAAAATTCTAGCTATTCAAAACAGAATGGGTATTGGTGATATGATAATATATTTACCTTTTATAGAAGCGATATCGAAAAAATATAATACAAAAGTTGACATTCTAGTTAAAGAAAACTCTAAAGCCTCAGAAATTTTGAGGGATAACAAATATATTGGAGAAATTATAAATTTAGACAGAACTAATAAGAATAAAAAAGGAACACATGATGGTATTTTTGGATCAATCAGTTTAGCAAATCAATTAAAAAAATATAATTTTGAAAAAGTATTTATTTTTAATTCGTCTTTAAGATACAAGTTAATATGTAAATTGGCATCTATCAAAGAGATACATCAATATCCATTGTTTAAAAAAAAAAACCAGCATATTATTTTAGCAGCACAAAATTTTCTAAAAAATTCTATTGGTGAAACTGTAAAAAGTGAACCCGTAATCAACTTAGATAAAAAAAGTATTTCTGAAACAGGAATCAAATTAAAAATAACAAAGAGTGAAAAAAATATAATATTGGGTATAGGGGGGTCTGGAAATACTAAAAGAATACCATCAAAAATATTTTTGAGATTTATGGAAATGTGTGAAAATAAACATAATTGTAGATTTTTTTTAGCCACAGGAACTAATGACAAAGAGCAAATTATTCTGAAGGAAATATTGAATTCAAAATATAATTCTAAATGTTTAACTTTAGATAAAATGAGTTTGTTTCAAATCTTGCCTATAATTGCTAATTGCGATGTAGCAGTTTGTAATGACTCTAGCTTTAGTCATTTATCCGCTGCAATTGGTATACCAACTATAGTATTAATGGCAGATACACCTTTGCTATATGGGAGTTATAGTTCAAAAATGTTTCCAATAATTCCTGACGGGGAGGTTACAGTCAAACATGATACTTTAGGTAAAGAGAAAATTGATCCAAAAAAGATATTTTATAAATTTAATGAATTAATTAACTAACATCTTTCAAAACTATTTCCTTAGCCTCATTTACTATTGCTGCTAATCTAGATAAATCGGGACTTACATCTGGGTGAATTTTTTTCATAATATTTTTATAGGATTTCATAACTTCTTCTTTAGAATACTTTTTTTTTGGATTTAAATTTAGTATTTTGTAAGCCTCATCTAATGATATAGACTGGGTATTAGCTGCTGATCCCATATTATTAAAATTAAACCTTCCTGAATTTTTTAAGAATCTTAGTAGGCCCCAAATTCTTACTAGTTGAAGTAAGGTCAAACCAGCTTTGGTCTTTATTAATGGCAAAATCATAAGTAAAAATGGTAAAGAAAATATATACCTTCCAGCAAAGGCCATTATCACAGCAAGAACTATAGATAAAATAATAGTAAAAGTTCTAATTCCTTTAGAAATTTTAGCACTTGATGTCTTTACAAACCAATTTAGTAATAAATAGACTAGGACAAAAATAATTAGTGTTAAGAAAAAAATATTCATGTAATAGATGTTAAAAATGAAAATACCACAACTTGAGAAAAAACCAGAACTAAAATCTTGTCACAATGTGACATGGGAAGATAATTATAGCTGGATACATCAAAATAATATTTTAGAGGTTTTAAAAGACAACTCTAAACTCTTACCAGAGGTAAGAAAATATCTAGAAGATGAAAATAATTATACAGAGGAGAATTTAAAGGATACGAAAGAATATCAAAAAAAACTTTTTGATGAAATCAAGGGAAGAATTAAATTAGATGATGAGTCTTTGCCGTTCAAGGATAAAAATTATGAATATTGGACTAAAACAACAACAAAAGGAAATTATTCAATTAAATTAAGAAAAAAAATTGGTTCTAATAATATTGAGGAAATTTGGAATGGAGATAAAGAAAAAGAAAAACTTAAAACTGAGTATTTTGGGGTTGGTGATTTAGAAGTAAGCTACAACGATAAATATTTAGCGTATTCATTAGATTTGAAAGGTTCTGAGTATTTCACTATTCATGTAAGAGATATTAAGACAAATGAGATTATTACAGATAAAATTGAAAATACCTCAGGTTCTATCTTGTTTAGTTTAGATGACAGATTTATTTTTTATTCTAAGCTTGATGAAAATCACAGACCTAAAAAAATTTTCAGGCATGAAATTGGTAAATCAATCAAAGAAGATCTATTGATCTTTGAGGAAAGAACCCCTGCATTTACTGTAAGCATTGGTATTAGTGCAGATGAAAAATACTATTTTATTAATTCCTCTGATCATAATACCTCTGAGAAATACTATTTTAAAAGTAATGAGAATTTACCTAAACCAAAAATAGTAAGAAAAAGGGAAAAAGGAATTATATATAGCGTAAGTTCTTGGGATGGTTATTTTTATATTCACACCAACAAAGGTGCAGAAGATTTCAAAATAGAAAGATCGAGAGATATCGAGGCATCTAAATGGGAAGTATTTATCCCAGCTAAAAATGAAACAATGATTGGTGGACTAACATTTTTAAAAAATTGGATTATTAGATCTGAACTTAATAACGCTTTAGATAAAATCTTTGTAAGAGACATCAATTCAAATAAGGAGGAAGAGCTTATTTTTACTGATGAAGAAGTTTATGATGGTAGCATTTCACATACACAAAAAGATAGAAATACTGATCTAATTTATATTTCATATTCTACTCCAAAAACCCAAGCGAGGACCTATTTATATAACTTAAAGACTAAAGAAAAAAAATTAGTAAAGGAACAAGTTATTCCAACAGGACATGATCCAAAAAACTATATAGTACAAAGAATTGAATGTAATTCTGATGATGGAAGAAAAGTACCTTTAACAATAACTAGGCACAAAGATACTCCTTTGGATGGATCTGCAAATCTTCTTTTATATGGATATGGTTCTTATGGTGCTTCAATGTCTCCATCATTTTCTTCTACAAGATTAAGTCTAATTAATAGAAATATAATTTGGGTAACCGCTCATATACGAGGGGGAATGGAAAGAGGAATGAAGTGGTGGAAAGAGGGAAAACTTCTTAATAAGAAAAATACCTTTAATGATTACATTGCTGCTGCAAAATTTTTGATAGAAAAAAAATATACTTCAAAGGGTAAGATTATAGGAATGGGTGGTTCAGCTGGAGGATTACTGATGGGCGCAGTTGTTAACAAGGCTCCAGATTTATTTTTAGGGATGATTATGGCTGTTCCATTTGTTGACAGTCTAACAACCAACCTAGATCATTCTTTACCATTAACAATTGGAGAATTTGACGAATTTGGAAACGCAAAAGATAATAAAGATCACTTTGATTATATTTATTCTTATGCGCCGTATAACAATATAAAAAAAATGGATTACCCAAATATTTTAATTACAACAAGTTTAAGCGATAATAGAGTTTTATTTGATGAACCAGCAAAGTTTACAGCTAAACTTAGAGATTATAAAACTGATAACAATCTTTTATTACTTAAGACTGAAATGAATGCAGGCCACGGAGGTAAGTCAGGCAGAGATGGTGCTATTGAAGAAATTGCGTTTGACTATGCATTTATTTTAAAAATAGCAGAAAAAATTTAGTCCATACTTGAAAGATTTTAATTAATACCTACATAAAGTTTACAAGTTGCCTTATTGGGACTTGTAATAAACCTTGCTAACAAAGGAGGAAAAATGACAAGTAAGGATCTATCTATATTTAACTCACTAAGACCATTCTCAATTGGTTTTGACGACATGTTTGATCAATTTGAGAACATGTTAGGAAACGGTAGTTTGACAATGCAATCTAATTACCCGCCCTACAATATTAGAAAAACAGGAAAGGATAAATACTCAATTGAAGTAGCCTTAGCAGGTTTTTCGAAAAAAGATGTCGAAGTGGAGTTTGAAGATAATTTATTAACTGTAAGAACTAAACAAGTTAATAAATCGGATAATCAAAATGAAAATGGTGAAATTATTCATAAAGGAATTTCACAAAGACAATTTGCTAGATCATTTACAATTGCTGATGATGTAAAGGTGAATGGTGCTGAGCTAAAAGATGGTCTTTTGACAATTGCTTGTGAAAGAATTGTGCCAGATTACAAAAAGAAAAAACTTATTGAAATTAAATAAGTATTAACCTTGCTTGTGGGGATTATCCCCACAAGTTAAAAACACCCTTTAGATACAAACCCAATCACCATATCCTCGCTGCTAATTTCAAATTTTCTCTCGCATGGAATTCCATATTTTTTTGTTTTATATACAAGAATCTTAGAAGCTGTATTAGACTTTTCCTCATTATCAGGCATACCCATAACTATTTTTAATTCTGAGACAGGTTGACCAATAAATTGACTTAATTTCTCATTTTCTTTTTTTACGATTTCATCTGTTTTGTCCTTAACAGTCTGACAACTAGTCAACTTAGTTAAAAACAAAAAACAAATTAAAACTGGTATTAATGAGCGCACTATTTGACATTATCAGATTTGTTTTAATAAAAAATTAAATTCTAAGTTGAAAATTGTGAATAAAGCTTTCAATTGAAAGGATTTGTTTTGAAGAATGGTTTATTATTATAATTAATTGGAGGAACTCAATGTTAGATAAATATTTTAATTATAAAAAACATAAAACTACTTTTAAAACTGAAGTTATTGCTGGAGTTACTACTTTCCTAACTATGGCATACATAATGTTTTTAAACCCTTTTATTTTATCTGGAGAATTCGCAGGGCCAGAAAAAGGTTTTTTTGACTTTGGTGCTGTTTTCACAGCCACGATATTAGCTACTGCTTTAGCTTGTTTCATTATGGCTTTTTACGGAAAGACTTGGCCAATAGGTTTAGCTCCAGGAATGGGAATAAACGCTTTTGTTGCTTTTGGAGTTGTTGCGGGAATGGGTTATACACCGCAAGAAGCTCTGGGGGCAGTATTAGTTGCGGGTGTTTTGTTTTTAATTATATCTTTAACGCCAGTAAGATCATGGCTAATTAATTCAATACCTAAAAGCTTAAAACTAGGAATAGGCGCAGGTATTGGATTATTTTTAGCAATTATAGGATTAGAAATTATGGGGGTAGTTGGAGATCACCCAGTTACGCTCGTAACTTTAGGAGATATAAAAAATCCGTTAGTTATTCTAGGATGTCTTACATTTGTAGCAATTATTGTCATGGAAAAACTTAACATTAAAGGAAATATAATAATTGGAATAATTGCTTTCAGTATTATTGCTTGGGTAAGTGGATTAGCAAAATTTAATGGAGTTGTGGGAAGTATACCACCAATGACTTATCTTTTTGAATTTGATTTATCAGCAGCTTTAACTGCGAGTATGTCAACAGTAGTGTTCACATTATTGTTTATAGATTTTTTCGACACTGCTGGAACTTTAACATCAGTCGCTAACGTTGCAGGCAAAGTTGATAACAAAGGTAGAGTTCAAGATATTAATAAAGCAATGATGTCTGATAGTGTCGGTACTGTTGCTGGAGCATTAATGGGAACTACAACCGTTACAAGTTATGTTGAGTCAGGAGCTGGTGTGAAAGCTGGAGGCAGAACTGGAATGACATCTTTAGTAATTGGTCTTTTGTTTCTTGCATGTTTATTTTTTGCACCTCTTGCAACAAGTTTACCAAAAGAAATCGACGGAGCAGCTTTATTATATGTAGCTGTTTTATTTGTGAGAAATATTACTGATATAGAATGGGATGACATTGCAGAGTCAGCTCCTGCTGTACTTGCCATGATAGCAATGCCTTTAACATATAGTATAAGCAATGGCATAGCGTTAGCTTTTATTTCTTATGCTTTAATAAAAGTATTCACAGGTAAATTTTCAACGACTTCTCCTGCTATATGGGTTATTGCAGTTCTTAGTGCAATAAGTTTTGCTGTAGCTTAAATTTATTTAAAAATAAGGCCAGATTTAATTCTGGCCTTATTTATTTTTTTCAATTATTTTATCGATAGATATTTCCTCATAGTGTTCAGTTGGTTGAACAATCCAAGGATCTCCGTCTAATTTAATGGGACAAAAATCTGGATTAAATTTAGACGATTTTTTTTTCCATAAACAAGCAGTTTTAATATCTTTTATGTAACTTTTTACTGGTTCATAACTTTTTAACCAATCAATACTTCTATTTAAAGTTAGACCTGTATCTGATAAATCATCGACCAGTAGAACTCTTTCAAAGTCTTTTTGTTGCGCTATTGAGCTTATATCTCTTGCAAAAATAAGATCTCCTTGCTTATCCTCTAATCCTTTTCCTGAATAGCTTTGTATAACAATATAAGCTGTGGGTAATTTAAATATTCTTGATAAAATATCTATGATAGGTGCAGCTCCTCTCATAATACCGATAAGTACGGTTGGTTTGAATTTTTTATTTACTTCTATTGCAAGCTTTTCAACAGTATCGACATATTCCTGAAAATTTATTATTAATTTTTTTTCCATTTATAATTATTATTATAGTATTAGATTTAATTAAATATATTTATGAAAATATTTGACTGTTTTATGTATTTTGATGAAGATTTAGTTTTAGACTTAAGACTAAATCTTTTGGATGATCAAGTAGATTACTTTGTGATAGTTGAAAGCAAATTTAATCATAAAGGCGAAAAAAGAGAGTTGAAATTCAATATTGATAGATATCAAAGATTCAAAAAAAAAATTCTCTATTTGGTTTACGATCAAATACCAAATAATTTAGATATTATCAAAGAGGACGAAGATAAAGATATAACTATCAGCAAATATATGTTTAACGCAGGAAAAAGAGAAAATAGTCAAAGAAACTTTATAGTAAATGGATTAACAGATGCTGATAATGAAGATATAATTTTAATTTCTGATGTAGATGAGATACCCAACCTTCATAATTTAGATTTTTCGAAAGTTAACAAAAAAATTATAATGTTCAGGCAAGAAATGTTTTACTATAAATTTAATTTAAAATTACCTAATTTTTCATGGATAGGAACCAAAGCTTGTAAGAAAAAGAATTTAAAGAGTCCTCAATGGCTTAGAAACATAAAAGACAGGAAGTTTCCTTTTTATAGGTTAGATGCCCTTTTTTCAGACAATAAATACTCAAGTATTAAATTCATAGATAACGGTGGGTGGCATTTTACAAATATTAAAACTCCTGAAGAAATTTACTACAAACTAAAGTCTTACCTTCATCACATTGAATTTGAACTAGAACCTTTAACAATTAAACAAATTACAGAAATTATGAATGAAAAACGAGCAATATATAATTTAAATGTCGATCAAAGAAAAAAAAAATTTGGTAAAGGAGAAAAGCTTTTGAAATATGATTTTCAGAAATTACCTGATTATATTAAAAACAATAAATCAAAATACGAAAGGTGGTTAGACTAATGAAAGGTTACTGGGTGTGTATATATGAAAAAATTGAGAGCCCTGAAAAATTAAAAGAGTATGCTCTAAAGGCTAAGCCAGCTGTCGAAAAGTTTTCTGGAAAATTCATTGTAAGAGGAGGAAAAAATAGAACTACAGAAGGTATTAATTCTCCACGCACTGTTGTTGTTGAATTCCCTGATTATAATACAGCTGTAGAATGCTATGACTCAAAGGAATACCAAGATGCTCATGAAATACTTAATGGGTATGTTGTAAGACATCACCAAATAGTTGAAGCAAGCTAATACTGGATAGGTTCATCGTCTATAGATCTCCACAAATACCAAGTAGCAACCGAACAGTAGGGTGAAAATTTTTTATATAATTTATCAACAAAATTTTTTGGTGGTAAATATTTTTTTTTATAATTGTTAGATATCGCTCTTAAAAGGCCTATATCCTGCAAAGGCCAGATGTTTTGTCTGTTAAAAGTGAAAAGCAAAATCATTTCAGCTGACCACCTACCGATCTGTCTTAAAGTTGATAGATATGCTATTGCATCTTCATCATTCATATTTTTAATTAAATTTGGATTAAAGCTTTTATTGCAAAACTTAATAGATAGTTCTTTAATACCTTTAACTTTTTGACGACTTAATCCACATTTTTTTAGCTGTTGTGAACTTAATCTATTTACTGTTTTTGGGTTTATTTTATTTTTACAAAGCTTTTTAAATTTTATAAATACAGAGTTTGCCGCAGCAACACTGATCTGTTGGCCTATAATGCTTTTACATAAAGAGAAGAAAACATCTCTTCTCGTAGTTAAAAATGTGTCATCATACTTTTTTATTAGAGACTTCATAATCTTATCTTTCGACGATAAATAACTAATTGCTTTATTCCAGTATTTAGGTGGTTTAGTCATGTCTTGCGGTTGAAATTTGTTTTTTTAGTAAAATTTCTCTCCTAAATATAATTATTGAAGAAACAATTACTAGAGTTGCACCTATCAGAGTTTTTATCGTGGGTATCTCGTCCCAAATAAGATAACCGAAGATTATTGCAAAAACTAAGGCTAAATATTTTAACGGTGTAACTAATGACACCTCTGCAAATTTATAAGATTGGCTCAACCATAAATTTGCAACACCTCCAAAAATTCCTATGAATGATAAAAGTATTAAGTCTTTTAAATTTGGTATTAACCATCCATAAGGTATAGTGAATAAACCTGCTAATGTAATTGCTACAGAAAAATATAATGATATTAACCAAACTGGTTCAGTAGAAGATAATTGTCTGATTGAAATAGCAACATATGACATTCCTAAAACGAAAATAACTGGAAAGATATAATAAATATTTAAGGAACTCAAACCTGGTTCAGAAATTATAATAATTCCAACAAAACCAACAAAGACCGCTAACCATCTAAAATAACCAACTTTTTCACTTAAAAAAAAAATTGAAAAAATTGTTGTAAAAATTGGTGCAGCAAACGAAATACTTACAACGGTTGCCAATGGGAGGTTTCTCAATGCTGTAAAAATAGAGAGTAACGCCATCAGTCCAAAAAAACATCTTGAGAAATGTAACATTGGCCTTTTTGTATAGTAAAAATCTTTAAGCCTTTCTTTAGGGATCACAAAATAATAAAGAACCAAGCCGAAAAAACCTCTGAAAAAGATTACTTGGCCTAAAGGATAACTATCTGACCATTTTACAATAAGATCCATTACCGAAAATGCACATACAGACAAGAACATGTACAAAAAACCTAATTGATTTTTAGAAAGCATAAGATTAACTTTAGTTTAATAAACTTAATAATCAATGGAAATAGCAGTATTAGCTTGTGGATGTTTTTGGGGACCTGAAATAAAGTTCAGTAGATTAGATGGGGTTTTTAAAACTGAGGTAGGTTATTGCGGGGGTAACACGAGTAAAACAAGTTATCAAGAAGTTTGTGAAGGAGATACGAATCATGCTGAGGTTGTTAAATTAGACTTTGATCCAAAAATAATTTCATATGAAAAAATTTTAGATTACTTTTTTGAAATACATGATCCTACAACTTTAAATTCTCAAGGACCAGACTTTGGTACACAGTACAGAAGTGAAATTTTTTATCTTAATGACGAACAAAAAAATATTGCCAAAAAAATAACAGAAAAATATAACAAAAGATATTCCGGGAAAGTGGTTACTAAAATTTCACAAATAAAAAATTATTGTATAGCTGAGGAATATCATCAAAAATATCTGGAAAAAAGATAAAATGTCTTTAGTAGAAACTGCTTGGGTTGAAAATAATTTGAGTAATATAAAATTAATTGATTGTTCTTGGCATCTTCCTAATGCTTCAAGAAATCCATATCAAGAATATTTAAATCAGCATTTACCGAATTCACTGTTTTTTGATTTAGATAAAAATTCTGATCAGAATTCAGAATTACCACATATGTTACCGTCTCGTGAAAAGTGGGATGAAATTGTTTCAGGTTTAGGTATAAAAAATGAAGATAGAATTATTGTTTATGATAATTCTGATTTAATCAGCTCCTGTAGATTATGGTACACTTTTATCTATTTTGGACATGACCCTAGGCTTGTAAGTGTAATGAATGGTGGCTTTGAAAAATGGCAATCAGAAAAAAGACAGGTTACAAAAGAAGTAATAGTTTTTCCCAAATCGCATTACATATCAAAAGAAAAAAAAGATTTAGTTAAATCAAAGAAGCAAATTGAACAAAATATTATTAATCAGGAATTTAAAATTCTTGATGCAAGAAGTAAAGAAAGATTTGAGGGAAAAGAAAAAGAGCCAAGAAAAGGTTTAAGAAGTGGATCTATACCAAATTCTTTATGCTTGCCATTCAAGCAATTAATAGAAAAGGATAAAACATTTAAATCTAAAGAAGAATTGTTAGAAATTTTTAAATCAGTTTTAAAACATGATTTTTCATCAAAAATTGTGTTTTCATGTGGCTCTGGTGTTACAGCCTCAGTTTTAGCACTTGCATATTCCTTAATTGATAATAAGTATAATCCTGTCATTTATGATGGTTCTTGGTCAGAGTATGGCAGAATATAATTTATGAAAAATTCAAAAAAAGTATTAATTGGTGTTGTAGTTTTTTTTATAATAATTGCGATTGTTGTAATTGGAAGAACAATGGTTGGAAACCATTTTAAAAAAAAATTCAGCAAAAGACCACCTCCTGGAATTATCGTCAAATTAGTTTCTGAAAAAGTCTTCTCAGAGAGAATCGAAAGTTTTGGAACTGCAATTTCAAAAAAAACGAAATCATATCGGATTCAAAAAAGTGACCTTATTTCAGAACTAAAATTAGATAATTATGTGGAAAAAGGATCTTTAATAGTTAAATTGAAAGATAAAGACATTATTGCACCATTTAGTGGTGCTCTAGGTTATAGGGGTATAACTGAGGATGTCCTAGGATCTGATAATTCTCTTATTATAACCTTAGATGATAGTTCAGTAATATACGCCGATTTAAAAATACCTGAATCTTTTGCGCCAGTTATTAAAAAAAATTTGCCTGTAGATGTAAAATTTTCAGGATTAAAAAATAAACTTTTCTCAGGAAAAGTGGAAGGTTATTCAAGTAGAATCAGCGCAGATACAAGAAGTTTGCTAACGAGGATTAAAATAAATAACAAAGATTATGAGTTAATACCAGGGTCACTACTTGAGGTAAGTGTGAAATTTAATGAAAGAAATTCTCTATCAGTTCCTGACACAAGTGTGATGCTAGAGGGAGAAAGCTCTTTTGTATATAGAGTGCTTGATGATAATAGTTTAGAAAAAATTCAAATCCAAATTGGAAATAGGGATGAGGGATATATAGAGGTAATTTCAGGATTAAATGAAGGAGATCTAATTGTTGCAGAAGGTCTAAAAAAAGTAAATCCAAAAGGGAAAATTAAACCAATTAAAAAGTAAATGTTTATAACTGATTTAAGTATACGTAGACCGGTAGTTTCTTGGGTAATGTCTCTTATATTAGTTTTATTTGGCATATTTGTATTTTGGAAATTGCCTGTAAGAGAATTACCATCAGGTCTTCAGCCACCTGTTGTTCAGGTAAAAGTGGATTACAAATCCGCATCAGCACCAATAATTGATCAAGAGGTAACTCAGGTTTTAGAGGATGTAATTGGTGGAGCAGAAGGTATTAAAAATATTGATTCTGTTTCTGAAAATGGAAGAAGTACAATTAGTATTGAGTTTGATACAGAAATGGATTTGGACAATGCTGCAAATGATATAAGAGAAAGAGTAGCCAGGGTTGCAGATAATTTACCCACTGAGGCAGAGGCTCCACAAATCTTAAAACAGGCTGCTGGTTTTACGACAACTATGTGGATAGCGCTATCTTCTCCCACATGGAGTGATTTGGAATTGGGAGATTACGCAGAGAGATATTTAGTTGATAGATTTTCAAGTATTAAAAATGTTGGAAGAATTTTAGTAGGTGGTCTTAGGGAATTAAGTGTCAGGATTTGGATAGATCCAATAAAATTAGCTGCTAATAATTTAACCATACAAGAATTAGAAAATGCACTCAGAAGCGAAAATGTTAGTCTTCCAGCAGGAACTTTAGAAGCAACTAATGTTGATCTTACTCTAAATTTAGACAAATCTTATACAACTATTGACCAACTAAAAAGCTTGCCCTTAAAAAAGAACAAAGACAACATAGTAAAATTGTCTGATGTTGCTGAGGTTGAATTTGGCCCTGTTTCAGAAAAAACATTATTTAAGGCACAAAGAAAAGATAATCTTAACTTAAAAACAGTAGGTATAGGTATTTACGCTAGAAGTGGAGCATCAACTGTCGAACTGTCAAAAGATATCAAAAAAAAGCTAAAAGAAGTTAGAAAGTCTTTGCCAGATGGATTAAATATAGAAGTTGCATTTAATAGAGCAAACTATGTCGGAGCAGCAATTAATGAAGTATACAAAACTCTTTTCATAGCTTTTATATTAGTAGTAATCATTATTTATTTATTTCTTGGAAATTTAAAAGCAGTGATAGTTCCAGCAGTTGCACTTCCAGTAAGTTTAATTGCATCTTTTTTGGGGATTTATATTTTTGATCTATCAATAAATATATTTGTTTTGTTATCCTTTATCTTAGCAATTGGAATAATTACAGATGACTCAGTCATTATGACAGACGCAATTTATAGAAGAATTGAAAACGGAGAAAAACCGCTTGTAGCAGCTTATAAAGGATCAAAGCAAATAACATTTGCCATTATTGCCACTACCTTGATATTAGTTGCAGTGTTTTTACCACTGATTTTCATAAAGGGAATTTCTGGAACCTTATTTAGAGAAACTGCGATTGCATTATCTTTTTCTGTAGTTATTTCATCATTTGTTGCGCTAACCTTATCTCCAATGCTTGGAAGTAGATTTTTAACACTAAAATCTAAGCAAAATAAAATTATAAGTAAATTTAATAATTTTTTTAAATCATTTCTAAAATTTTATAAAGAAAGTCTTAATTATTTTCTTGATAAACAAAGGTTAATAATTTCATTTATGATTTTAGTAATTATTTCTTCAGTATTATTATTTAATTTTTCAAAAAAGGAACTGCTTCCTCTTGAAGATAGAGGGGCATATTTAGTAATCGGAATGACTGACGAAGGAAGCTCATTTGAGTACACTCAAGAAAGAGCGCAAGAAATAGAGTCTAAATTAATTCCTCTGTTGCAGGAAGAAAATAGCCCGTATAGAAGATTTATAATGCGAGTTCCAGGTTTTGGTAGATCAAGTAATTCGTTTAATACTTTTATAATAATAGCTTTGCTTAATCATTGGGATGATAGAAGTAAAAATACACAATCAGTTATGAGAGAAGCTATAGGAAAAATAGTAACTAATCCACAAGCGATTGCTTTTCCTATTTCACCACAATCAATAAGAGTTTCAAATTATAACAAGCCAGTTCAAATGGTAATTTTAGGATCATCTTATGAGGAGCTTGAGCAAATTCAGAATAACTTAATATCGGAATTAAGAAAAAATAAAAATTTGTCAAGAATTGAGTCAGATTATTCTAAAAATAAACCAGAGGTAAAATTGATTATCAACAAAAATAAAGCAAAAGATTTAGGGGTATCAACAGACCAAATAGGCAAGACTTTGGAAACTCTTTATGGTGGAAAAACTGTTACAACATTTAATAAACTTGGAAAAGAATATCCAATTATAGTACAAAAATATTTGTCAGATAGAAGAAGTAAAGAAAGTTTAGCAAAAATTTTTGTAAGATCTGAAAACAACTCAAAACTTATATCACTGGCAAATTTAGTTGATTTTAAGGAAGAAGGATCAGCCAAAATTCTTTCAAGATATAATAGACAAAGAGCAGTAACTATATCTGCTAATATTAACGAAGGATATTCATTAAGTGAAGCAATAAGATATTTAGAAAAAACTATGGAAAATGTTTCACCCCAAAATCAGATTTCCTGGAAGGGAAAATCTGAAGAGTTAAAAGAAACCTCAAATGAATTATTTATAATATTTGCTTTAGCATTAATAACTGCTTATTTAGTTATGGCAGCTACTTTTAACTCATTTATTCATCCATTCATAATAATAATGACTGTCCCGCTAGCTGTATTTGGTGGATTGGTTTTCATTCTTTTTTTAAATAGTTCAATCAATATTTTTTCACAAATTGCTCTAGTTATTCTAATTGGTATATCTACAAAAAATAGTATCTTAATTGTAGATTTTGCAAATCAACTTAGGGCATCTGGAAAAAGTATTGATAGCGCAATAAAGGAAGCGTGCGATATGAGATTCAGACCTATTATAATGACATCTCTTAGTACGATGATAGCAATGGTTCCTTTAGTAATTGGAAATATTGGACCTGGGGCCGGTGAAGGCTCTAGACTTGCTGTTGGGTCTACTATTTTAGGAGGCATGATTATATCAACATTTTTTACACTATATGTAACTCCAACCATGTACCTGATGTTAGCAAAGAATACTAAACGAATTGATGCTGTTGATATTGAATTAAAGAAGCAACTTAATTAAAAAATAATATATTTTCTTGTTTTAAGAGAATTTTGGCAACTTAACAATTGTGATTTATATTTTTTAGACTGTGTTTGTACCTTCTTGGCTAAAGATATAACTTTTGAATTTTTTTTATAGTTTTTATAGTTTCCCCAACCCTCATGATAAGCAATATACTGTCTAAATGCATCTTTTTTTGAAATTTTTAATATTTTTTCAGTTTTATTGGTGTACCATCCTATAAAATCTACACTATCTTTGAATCTAGTCCTTGTTGCCAAAGGATTATTTGTTTCTTGTTTATATTGTTTCCATGTTCCTTTTACTGCTTGAGAATATCCAAAGGATGAGGATGGTCTTTTATATGGAATAACTTTGAAAATTTTATTTCTTTTTGGTTTTGCAAGCCAGTCAAAATCAGACTCCATTTTGATAATAGCAAGCTGCAAGTATATTGGTGTTCCCCATTTTTTTTCAGTATTTTTCGCATGCTTGTACCAAAGATATCTTTCAGAAAATATAGAACAACCGTCTGCAGTATTTTTAGGAATAGATGAGCAAGAAAAAAGAAATAAACAAAGCACTAAAATTAAAATTTTATTTTCTTTTTTCATTTTTTCTCCAATTCCATGGTTTTTCAAATGTACCCTGCCATAAACCTAATTTATCTCTAGCTGCCTCTTTTTCTTGTAGAATATATTTTTTTGAGTACCTAACATAAGCTAAGGCATATCCGTTTCGAACAAGCCAAGAATTAATATTTAATTTATTCTTATAACAAGTCGCAAGCTTCCTTTTGTATCTATCTACATTTTCTATTTTACATAATATTAATTCGTTTTTTAATAATTTTTTTAGTTTTTTTGTAGAGATTTTTCCACACGGGTATTTTTTATTAAAAGATAAAAATTGAATGCTTAGAAAAATCTTTTTACATGATTGATTTGTCTCAGGTGCATCAATGCCAGATAATCTAATTTTGTTATTTTTAATTTTAATTGTATCACCATCGATTACTAAAGCCTTTCCTTCGATTACCTCAGCATGAGCATTAAAAGAGATAAAAAATAATAAAAGTAAAAAAACTTTAAATTTTTTTTTTAACATAAGAAAAACATAAAAATAATATTAATGATATTAATACACCCAACACATTCCCATATAAATCAGAAATCTGGAAACTTCTATTTGGTACTAGTATGTGAAGTACCTCAAATAAAAAGGATATTGAAAAAAAATAAGTAAGAACAATTATCTTTTTTCTTTCAAAAAAAAGTAAAAATCCAAAAAATGAAAGAAACAAAAAAGCATAGACATGATTAGATGAGAAATTTAATAATAAGAAATTAAAGTCATCTGTTAGTTGAGGCTGTTTATTTAAGTCTTTATATATTATAAATCCTAAGATACTCCCCGGGTATAAATAGAAAATTGCAAATAGTGTATTTATTAAATAAAATAATGATTTAAACATGATACAGTTTTCTTATATTTAAAATTTTTACATGAGTCATTTATTTTTAGTAAGACACGGACAAAGTGAATGGAATTTACAAAAAAAATTCACTGGGTGGGTAGATGTGGATTTAACGCCACATGGAAAATTAGAAGCTTGTAAGGCAGGAGAGGCAATAAAATCAACAAATGTTAAAATTGACTTATTTTTTAGCTCTTACCAATTAAGGGCAATAAATACATTAAAGTTAATAAAAAACACAATAAGAAATAATTCAGAGTTCACAAAAGCTTGGGAACTTAATGAGAGACACTATGGATCACTTACAGGTTTGAATAAAGAGGAAATGAAAAATAAACTTGG
Source organism: uncultured Pelagibacteraceae bacterium (assembly GCA_902536765.1). Classification (GTDB taxonomy): domain Bacteria; phylum Pseudomonadota; class Alphaproteobacteria; order Pelagibacterales; family Pelagibacteraceae; genus Pelagibacter. The sequence continues at coordinate 224,197 of CACAYM010000001.1, read as the reverse complement.
AGAAAAAAAAATACACGAGTTTAGGCGATCATGGGATATTAGGCCTGACCCTTTAAACCAAAATAGTCCTTACCATCCAATTAATATAGATATTTATAAAAATATTCCAAAAGAAAATATTCCAGATACAGAATCTCTTAAAGATACTTATAATAGAGTAGTTAATTATTTTAATAAAAAAATTAATATCGAAATAATAAACGAAAAAAATATTCTTATATCAGCACATGGAAATTCAGTAAGAGCACTTTGTAAGTTTTTATTCAAATTAGATGAAAAACAGATTCCCAAACTTGAAATACCTACGGGAAATCCTCTTCATATTGAATTAGATCAAAAATTAAAGATTATTAAATGCCGATATCTTGATCAAGATAGAGCTCAGGATTTATTGGTTTTTTAGTATTTTATTATAAATCGTCAAATCTGTTGTATGTAAAAATTCAAGATTACTCTCGTAACCAAAAAGTTGAGACTCCTTAATTTGATTTGTCCATATTTCATTCATCGAAAATTTTTTTTTTAAAGTTTTAGAAAAAACGTTTTTATTTATTATTTGACATCCAGTATATATAAAATTTTTATTGTTATCCTTTGTTAGTCTCTCGTTAACCAAACTAAAATCACCTTGTAATCTTTTATCAAAACTTAAATCTTTATGAACGACAAGTAAAATATTATTAATTTTTTTCTTAAAATAAAAATTGACCATTTCTAATATATATTTATTGTAGTCCTCATTCCATAGAGTATCTGGATTAAAAACTAAAAAATTTTCCTCGGCAGTATCCTTTATCATATTAAAAATACCACCTCCTGTATCAAGGATTTCATTTCCGTCCTCTATTAACTCTATCTCTATATTTGTATTCAGTTGATTTACAAATTTTTTTATCTCATCTGAGAGGTAAAAAATATTGATTTTAATTTTTTTTATTTTGAGTTGTTCAATTAATTTAATTGTTTTTTCTAATAGTGTGAACTCTCCAATTTTCAACAAAGGTTTTGGTAATGTTTTGGTTAAGGGTAGCAACCTTTTCCCAAAACCTGCACATAATATGAGTGCTGTATCAATTTGCATATTTTTTTCTAAGATTAGCTGAAAAGTTTTTATTTAAAAAAAATTTAAGATCTTTAAAAACTGGCTTATTTTTAATACGATTTTCTATTAATTTCCAAGCATATGGGATTAATTTTAAATATTGGTTTTTTTGGTCTCTAAGGGAAAGTCTCGTAAAAATTCCTATAATTTTTAAATTTCTTAGCACAGATAAAATATAAAAGTCATTTTCAAATTCTATTTTATTAATTTTGTTTTTATTAATATCAATATAGTAACTAAAAAGTTTTGCTTTAAGTTTTCTGCTAGTTTGAAATCTTACATCATCTATTAAAGAGGCCAAATCATAAGCTTTATTCCCTATAACTGCATCTTGCGAATCTAAAATACCATATGAGTTTTTGCATGGAATTATATTAGATATATGAAAATCTCTATGTACAAAAGTGTCATTTTTTAACATTATTTTTTTAATTAAAGATTTAATTATTTTTTTCAGCTGTAAATTTATTTTTTTAATATCTTTCTTCTTTTTATTAGCAGCTACATACCAATCACAAAAAAGTTTTGACTCATCAAAAATCTTCGCATTTGTATACACTGGGACTTTATAGTAATCACCCATAAAATTTTTTATTTTTTTTGTTTTAATCTTCTGAATTTTAAGCAACGATAATATTATGTCTTTATAAATTTTTAAATTTTTATCATTATTTTTTTTGGAAAAAATCTCAAAAATTGTTTTTTTACCTAAATCCTCTATTTCAATAAAATTATTTTTATAGTTTTGGTAATAAAGTTTTGGGGCAATAATTTTATTTTTAATTAAATTTTTATTAATGGCGTCATAATTCAGAAGATTTTTTTTCTTTTCCTTTTTACAATAAACAATAATAGAACTTGTTTTGCCTTTGGATTTTCTTAAAAATGTTCTAAATGAAGCATCTCCCTTAATCTGCACATATTTATTTTCTCCAAGGTTTTCTTTAATTTCTAAACCAAATATTATTTTTTTAATTTTTAAAAATCTTTTATTAGTATCTTTATTAAAGGTAAAAAAAAGTTCATATCTATTCTTAGGCTTGGATATAATTTTTTCGGGCCATTCGACTAAAGTGAGTTTGCTTTTGTAGTCATTAAATAAACCAGTATTTTGAAGATCTTTTGTCTTTTCTATTCTGAAGAGATCAAAATGATTTATAATCAAATTTTTTATTTGATACTCATTCATAATATTGAAGGTTGGACTAGTAACCTCGCTTAAGGATTTCTTAGATCTTAATTGTAGGTAGTTTATAAGGTATCTTACAAATGTAGTTTTCCCAGCTCCAATCTCTCCGTGAAGAAAGACGATATCTCCTTTATTAAGAAATGTTGAAAAATTTTTAGCTAAAGAGGCTGTTTTGTTTTCTTTAGATATATCAATCTTGCTACTGTTAGTAGCGATACGCATCTGGTTTGTATGGACCTTCTGGTTTTACACTTATGTAATCTGCTTGATCTTTAGATAAAGGAGTTAGTTTCGCTCCAACTTTTTCTAGGTGTAATCTAGCAACTTTTTCATCAAGATGTTTTGGTAAAACATAGACTTTCTTTTCGTATTTTTCTGAATTGTTCCATAATTCTATTTGTGCTGTAACTTGATTTGTAAAAGATGCACTCATTACAAAACTTGGATGGCCAGTTGCGCATCCTAGATTTACCAATCTACCCTCTGCTAATAGAATTAATCTTTTGTTATCCGGAAAAGTAATTTCATGAACTTGTGGTTTAATCTCATCCCATTTATAATTTTTTAAAGCCTCAACTTGTATTTCATTATCAAAGTGGCCAATATTACATAAAATTGATCTATCTTTCATAGCTCTCATGTGGTCAGCGGTAACTATATCTTTATTACCAGTAGCTGTAACAACAATATCAGCTTGGCCTATCATCTCATCCATAAGAACAACTTCGTATCCTTCCATTGCAGCTTGTAGTGCACAAATTGGGTCTGTCTCTGTTATCATTACTCTTGCACCACTTTGTCTTAAAGATGCAGCACTACCTTTGCCAACATCACCAAAGCCTGCAACGATCGCAACTTTTCCTGACATCATCACATCTGTAGCTCTCTTGATACCATCTACTAAACTTTCTCTACATCCATACAAATTATCAAATTTTGATTTTGTGACTGAATCATTTACATTTATCGCTGGAACCATCAGAGTTCCTTGCTCTTCCATTTTTTTAAGAGCTAAAACTCCCGTCGTTGTCTCTTCACTTAAACCTTTTATATTTTTTAATAATTCTTTATAGTCTTTATGCATTAGAGCAGTAAGATCTCCACCATCATCTAATATCATATTAGGTTTCCAATCTTTTTTGCCTTCAATAGTTTGTTTTACGCACCACCAATACTCTTCTTCTGTTTCACCTTTCCAAGCAAAAACTGGAATTCCAGCTTTTGCAATAGCTGCTGCTGCGTGATCTTGTGTGGAGAATATATTACATGAGGACCATCTTACCTCTGCCCCAAGATCTACTAATGTTTCGATTAAAACCGCAGTTTGAATAGTCATGTGAAGACAACCAAGAATTTTGGCACCTTTTAATGGAGATTTACCCTTATACTCTTTTCTCAGAGCCATTAAACCTGGCATCTCAGTTTCAGCTAAAGAAATTTCTTTTCTTCCAAAATCAGCTTGGGATATGTCTTTTACTTTATAATCTGGCATAAGAGCGATTTTGTAACAGTATAATTTTAAATAATCAACTTTTCATTACGCTGAGGGGAAAATAATTTCAATTTTTGCACCCTTTCCACTATTATTGTTACTAGCGCTAATTGTACCACCATGAAGATCAATCAAATTTTTCACTATATTTAATCCAAGTCCTGAATGTTCTCCAAATTTTCCAGGTCTGTTACTGTAAAATCTCTTAAATATTTTTTTTGTATCATTTTCCTTAAAACCAGATCCTTCATCCAACACATCAAGCATTACTGAATTGTTTTTTTTTGAGAGCTTTACAGTGATTTTTTTATTATCTTCACTAAATGAAATAGAATTTTCAAGTAAATTTGCTAAAATTTGTTCAATTCTATTTTCAATTCCCATAATCTCAATCTTGTTTCCATTCTGATTTGAATTTAAAGAAATTTTAATTCCTCTTTTATTCATATATATACTATTAAAATCGTCAACTACTGAAGAAACAATTGGTCTTAGATCAATTTTTTTCATCTGCTCTTTAGTAATTGCAACTTCATCTTTAAGCATTTGCGAATAATCAGTTATAAGTCTTTCTATTCTTTCAACATCATGACTAAGGATTTTAACAAGTTTATCTCTTTGATTTTTATCATCTGTTTCTGAAATTATCTCAGAAGCGCTTTTGAGAGATGCAAGTGGATTTCTAATTTCATGAACAAGATCAGTGGAAAAATTTTCAGCACTATCTGCTCTTTTTTGAAGCTCATGTGTCATATCATCTAATGAACTTGATAAAACTCCAAGCTCATCACCTCTCGTTTTTAAATTTTGTATATTTGTTTTTTTTTCACTTTTGTCTTTAATGATTTTTGTATAATCGACGAGATTTTTAATCGGCTTTAAAAAATATCTATTTAAAACAAAAGAAAAAACAAAAATAACTAAAGTTACTAATATCGCTGTTCTAATAACAAAATTTTTTCTTTCATCTAAAGCTGTTTTGATATCATTGGCACGTTCGGTTACTAAAATATAACCAACATTTTCATCATCAATTATGAAATTTTTAAGAGTATTCAATATAAATTGATCATAATATTCTTCTGTATAAGTAAATGGTTTTCCATATTCTTTTGAATTAAAATAATCCTTAGTAATATCACTTAAATTTTTCTGATCATTTTTTTTATTATTGGTTAATGTTTTTTCAATATCTATATTAATATTATCAAATTCTATTTGATCAGTTCTCTGTGAAAAAGATCGTGGATCTAAGTCTAATGTGTCAGTATCTGCAATAACGTTATATTCTGCATCTAAAAAAATTACTCTGTCTAAACTTTGAAATAAAAATCCTGTTGAAAATAAAAATCTTCTTAAATCTTCTTTATTAAAATTTATTTTCAATCTTTTAATGTGATCGGTTGTATTATTAATAACAGCTATATGATTTGAGGTTTTTTTGTAAATTAAATTTGGTTTTGAGAAATTTAAATAAACTATTGTCAAGATTCCAATAACTATAAAAACAATAAGATTTATAAATAAAAATTTTTTTAAAATTGAGAAATTCTTTAATATAGAACCCATTAATTAACTTACATTCCATCTATAACCACTTCCGTACCTTGTTTCAATAGCAGAGAAGTTTTGGTCAACTTTTTTAAATTTTTTTCTAATCCTTTTAACATGACTGTCAATTGTTCTGTCTTCAATATCAGTGTCTTCTCTATAGGCAATGTCCATTAATTGGGATCTCTCTTTTATTATTCCCGGTCTTTTTGCAAGTTCCTGCACTATTAAAAATTCTGTAGTCGTAAGTTTATCTGGTAGTTGCTTTCCATCCCATTCACATTCTAATTGTGAAGGATCAAGTTTTAATTTACCATGTGAAATTATATTTTTCGTCTCTTCAATAAGATTTAGATTTTTTTTCCTTAATTGAACCCTTATTCTCTCAATTAATACTTTAATAGAAAAACCTCCAGACTTTTTTACAAAATCATCAGCACCTAATTTAAGTCCTAATAATTCATCAATTTCGTCATCTTTCGAGGTTAGGAAAATTACAGGTAAAGTTGTTTTTTTTCTGAGTTTTTTTAATAATTCTTCACCATCCATTTTCGGCATCTTTATATCAATTATTGCTAAATCTGGTGGCTGTCTTGTTAGACCAATCAAAGCGCTTTCGCCATCCAAATAAGTTTGAACCTTAAAACCCTCTTTTTCTAAAGCAATACTAATACTAGTTAAAATATTTCTATCATCATCGATTAATGCAATGGTTTGTTTCATAAATATGTATCTACTTATACAAATACTAAATTGTTCTTATTTGGGCAAGATTACCAAAAAACTAATGTAGTAACCCCCAATTTTCTCCACTATTAACATCTACTGTGAGAGGGGTTGAAAATGAATGAAGATCACTATCCTTTACACTTGTCATTTCTTGTCTTATCAAATTTGTGAAGTTTTTTTCACTTTCCTTTGGAACTTCAAATATTAGTTCATCATGAATTTGAAGTAACATTTTACATTTTTTTTCTTTAGCCTCCTCAATTCTTTTTGAAATTCTTATCATCGCTAATCTCATAATTTCGGCAGCAGATCCCTGGATTGGCGCATTTATAGCTGCTCTTTCTTGAAAATTTCTTATATTAAAATTTTTATCATTAATTCCGGTTATATGACTTCTTCTACCAAAAATATTATTAACATATCCACTCTTCCTACAAAATTTTATAGTGTCATTCATATAGTCTTTAATTTCTGGAAATTTCTTAAAGTATGAATTTAAAAATTCTGCAGCTTCATTGTTTGATACCATAATCTGTTTTGCTAAGCCGTATTGAGAAATTCCATAAATAATTCCAAAATTAATCGCTTTTGCTTTTCTTCTCATGTCCGCATTAATTTCGCTTATTTTAACGTTAAATACTTGGCTGGCTGTAAGTGAATGAATATCTTGTTGATTATTAAAAGCTTTTTTTAACTCTTTTACATCTGCTAAATCTGCCAAAATTCTCATTTCGATTTGATTATAATCTGCTGATATTAAAATATTTCCTTTTTCAGAAACAAAAGATTTTCTAATATCCTTCCCATCCTCAGTTTTGATCGGTATATTTTGTAAATTTGGATCACTTGAAGCTAATCTGCCTGTTGTTGTTGCAGCCAATAAAAAAGACGTATGAACTCTTTTTGTTTTAGGATTAATATGCTCTTGCAAAGAGTCTGAGTAAGTATTTTTAAGTTTAGAAATTTGTCTCCACTCTAATATAAGTTTTGGAAATTCATTCCCCTTGAAAGCTAAATCCTCTAAAACCGATGCACTAGTTGCATAACTACCTTTTTTGGTCTTTTTAAGAGATGCTATCTTTAAATCTTCATACATAATTTCACCAAGTTGCTTTGTTGAAGCAATATTAAATTTTTTCTTGGAAATTTTGTAAATTTTATCTTCAATTGCAGAGATTTTTTTTTCAAATTTTTTTGACAGAATATTTAAAAATTTATCATCTACTTTTACTCCTTGGATCTCCATATTGGCTAATATTTTAATTAAAGGCTTTTCAAATAATTCATAAATATTTTCAATTTTTTCCCTAATTAAATTTTTCTTTAATAATTTATACAATCTAAAAGTTACATCAGCATCTTCAGCTGCATATTCAGTAGCTTTTTTTATTTCAACTTGATCGAAAGTAAGTTGTTTTTTACCTGATCCAACTAAATCTTTATAGGATATTGTTTTATGTCCCAAGTGAAGCTCTGAAAGTGTATCCATATTATGTCTATTCTTACCTGCATCAAGCACGTATGACATAAGCATAGTATCTTCCATTGAGTTTATTATTATTCCTCGACGATAAAAAATTATATAGTCGAATTTTATATTTTGCCCTATTTTTTTGATTGATTTATCCTCTAAGATCGGTTTAATTTTTTGAATTACCTTATTAGAATCTAGCACATCTTTACCGTTATGCTTTAAAGGTATGTAGCAAGCTTTTCCAATATCAGTAGATAAAGATATTCCTACTAATTCAGCTAAATGCGGATCAAGAGAAGTTGTCTCGGTATCTATACATAATTCTCCCTTCTCCTCAGCATCTTTTATCCAATTGTCAATATCTTCTAATTTATTGAGTAATTTATATTTTGTTCGATCAACATTTGATATCTCTTTTCCTTTTAATGATGGTGCACCTTTTTCTTTTAATTTAGGTTCCCCATACTGTGATATGACGCTACTCAAGAGCCTATTAAACTCCATCTCTCTTAAAAATTCATATAGTTTATCTTTATCAATGTTTTTTATTACAAAATCATCCAATTTCATCTTAACAGGCACATCTTTTTTTAAAGTTACTAATTTTTTACTTATAAGAGCTTTATCTTTGTTTTCTAAAATAGTTTCTCTTCTCTTGTTCTGTTTAATTTCATGAGCTTTTGATAAAAGTTTCTCCAAATTTCCATATTTATTAATTAACTCAGCAGCAGTTTTAACGCCAATACCGGGCACTCCTGGAACGTTGTCACTGGTATCGCCTGCTAATGATTGTACATCAATGACTTTTTCAGATTTAACACCAAATTTTTTTATAACATCTTCTTCTCCTAAAAATTTATTTTTCATAGGATCATAAATTCTTACATTCTTATTGAATAACTGCATTAGATCTTTGTCAGATGATACAATTGTAACCTTGGCCCCAATTTTTAAGATTTGTTCTGTATACGTTGCAATTAAATCATCTGCTTCATAATTAATAAGTTCTACTGATGGTAAATTGAATGCTATTACTGATTTTCTTATAAAATCAAATTGGGGAATTAAATCATCAGGAGCATCAGATCTATTTGCTTTATAATCTTTATAGATTTCATTCCTAAAATTTTTTCTTGCAGAGTCAAAAATTACTGCAAAGTGAGTTGGTTTTTGTAAATTTTCTTTAGATTTCGAATCCTCAAGTAACTTAAATAACATATTGCAAAAACCGTTTACTGCCCCTGTTGGCATTCCATCACTTTTCCTGCTTAGAGGCGGCAAAGCATAATATGCTCTAAAGATATATCCCGAGCCATCTATCAAATAAAAATGATCACTTTTTTTTATTTTGGTCATTTATTAATGTTAACTTAATTTATACGAATGTTATAAATGAATAAATCATTATGAAAAAAAAAGATGTATTGACCGTCAAAAATTTAAGTAAAATTTACTCCAAAAACAATTCTGAACCGGTTAATGCATTAAACAATTTAAACTTAGACGTGAAACAAGGTGAAATTTTTGGATTATTAGGCCCTAATGGAGCTGGTAAATCAACTTTCATAAATATATTGGGTGGAACAGTAATTAAGTCAAAAGGTAACGTAAATGTGTGGGGTTATGACTTAGATAAGGACCCAAGACAGGTAAGAGCTTCATTAGGTATAGTGCCTCAGGAGGTAAATCTAGATCCTTTTTTTAATCCAAGAAGACTTTTAGAGTTACATGCAGGAATGTATGGCATCAAAAAAAAAGATCGTATAACTGATGAAATTTTAAAATTGGTTTCTCTTGAAAATAATGCAGATAGCTACGCCAGAAGTCTCTCTGGGGGAATGAAAAGAAGACTATTAATAGCAAAAGCCCTTGTTCACAAACCACCGATTTTGATATTAGATGAACCAACTGCTGGTGTGGATGTTGAGTTGAGAAGGAATCTTTGGGAAAATGTTAAACTTTTAAATAAAATTGGTGTCACAATTATTTTAACAACTCATTATCTAATAGAAGCTGAAGAAATGTGCGATCGAATAGGAATTTTAAGTAAAGGTGATTTAGTTGCTTTAGATACAACAAAAAATTTAATTAATAAGATACAAACCAAAAACGTCACTTTTATAATAAATGAAAAGACAAAAATAGCCAACATACCTCTTAAATCGCTAAAAATTTTATCGCAAGAAGATAATAGAATAACTTTATCTTATGAAAAAAATTCTTTAAAAATTGATGAAATAATTTCTTATTTTTCAGACAAAAATATAAATATATTAGATATTACGACAGATGATGCAAATATTGAAGATGTTTATACATCCTTAATTAAAAACTAGTAATAGTGATTGATTAACTGTAAAGTACCAAAATGGAAAATATAAGTATATCTAACAATCAAAAAATCTTAAAAAATTTTTTGATTGTTGTTGTTGGTTCAATTTTATTGACTATCTCAGCAAAAATAAAAATACCTTTTTATCCAGTGCCAATGACTATGCAAACTTTTGTGGTTCTTTTTTTAGGAATATCATTTGGCTATAAAATTGCAGTTGCAACAGTCTTTTTTTATTTAGTTGAAGGTCTTTCAGGACTTCCTGTTTTTTCAAACTCTCCGGAAAAAGGAATTGGTTTAGCATACTTTGTAGGACCTACCATGGGATATTTAATTGGTTTTTTATTCGCAGCTTTTTTTGCAGGTTATTTAAATTTTAAAACTAACTTAATTCTAATATTTTTAAAACTTATATTATCAGTTTTCTTTATTTATTTGTTTGGTATTGTTTGGTTAGGTATTCTAATTGGATGGGAAAAACCTATATTTAAGCTTGGATTTTTTCCATTTATTTATGCAGAGTTATTTAAAATTTTACTGCTTACTATTTTAACTTCAAAATTTATTAAAATTAGAAAATTTATTTAGGCGATCTTTTATATAAAATTCTTTGCAACGTACGTCTATGCATCTTTAATCTTCTTGCAGTCTCAGATACATTTCTGTTGCATAACTCGAATACTCTATGAATATGTTCCCATTTTACTCGATCGGCAGACATAGGATTTTCTGGAGGTTGGGCTTTAGTTTTAGGATCAGCTAGAAGAGCTTTTTCAATATCGTCAGCATCCGCGGGCTTTGCTAAATAATCAATTGCTCCCTGTTTAATTGCTGCAACGGCGGTTGGTATATTTCCATAACCTGTAAGCATTATAATTTTGCTTTTAGAATTTATCTTTTGAAGTTCTTTTACAACCTCTAAACCATTGCCATCACCAAGTCTCAAATCAACAACTGCAAATGCTGGATTCTTAGAGTTAATAGACGCTATGCCTGATTTTACACCCTCAGCTTGAGAGACTAAGAAACCCTTTTTTTCCATAGCTCTGGATAACCTCTCTCTAAAGGTATTATCATCATCAACTATCAATAACGATTTATCCGCTAAATCTGTTACTTTTTGAACATTGTCTGTCATGAAAACCTATATAGGATTTAAAGCGGAATTTTCAATATGTCATTTTAAGTGGGAATTTAACAGGCTTAATAACATTGAAAATTTTCTTTACTTTAGGGGTCATTTCTCATAATGAGTGAAGAAATTACAAATTTGCATACAAGTTATGCAAATTTTTTTTGTTAAATTTTTTTTTGAGGGGCTATGAAATGGAAAAATTTAAAAGTGTTGACGAACTTGTAAGTCAACTAAAACCTGTAGAACCAATATATTGCATTAGAACAAGTGCAATACAACAAGCTTCAAAAATTTTCCAAAATAAATTTCCAGGTACAGTTTTGTACGCAGTAAAGACCAATCCTCACCCTTTAGTAATAGATACTATTATAAAGAGCGGAATTAAAAATTTTGATGTAGCATCATTAAAAGAAATTGAACAAATAAAAAAAATAAATCCAGAGTTGAAGTGTTCTTTCATGCACACTGTTAAATCTAGAGAGAGTATAAAAGAGGCATATTTTAAACATGGTGTAAAAACTTTTTCATTAGATACAAAAGAAGAGTTAATTAAAATAATTGAGGCAACTAACCAAGCTAAGGATTTAGAATTATTTGTTAGAGTTGCTGTTTCAAATGAACATGCAGAAATAGATTTATCAAAAAAATTTGGAGCTTTACATAGTGAGGCTTTAGGCCTTTTAAGATTAACAAAACAATACGCTAAAAAAATTGGTTTAAGTTTTCATGTTGGATCACAATGTATGCATCCAATATCATATTCGAAAGGAATAGCGGAGATCGGAAATATTATTAAAAAAACTAAAATTTCACCAGATTACATAAATGTTGGAGGTGGATTTCCAACAATCTATCCTGATCTAATACCACAATCATTAGATAACTATTTTAAAGAAATTAAAATAGCCTTAGAGAAATTAAAATTTGAAAAAAAACCCGAGATTATTTGTGAACCAGGCAGAGCTATTGTAGCTGAGAGTGGATCAACTATCGTCAAAGTAATTTTAAGAAAAAAACAAAAACTATACATAAATGATGGAACTTACGGAACATTATTTGATGCAGGAGTTCCAAATATTGTTTATCCTTCAAGAATGATTCCAATAGGAAGATTGGTTTCAAAAAAACTTACTCCATTTGATTTCTATGGTCCAACTTGTGACAGTATGGATTATATGAAAGGACCATTTATTTTACCGAATAACATTAAAGAAAATGATTATATAGAACTTGGTCAACTAGGAGCTTACGGATTAACATTTAGAACTAAATTTAACGGTTTTTATTCAGATAGTATTTATGAAGTACAAGATCAGCCTATAATGAGCATGTACAACAAAGATAAAGATAAAGCATTTCTTGTTGCTTAATGTCTGATAAAAAAAATCTAGGTCATAATAGTAAAAAAGATTTTTTAAAAAATCCTGTGGAGCATATTGATATTACCAAATTTGACAGTAGAGAAATTATATCAGCAATGGGAAAAATGTCATTTGTTTCCAGAGAGACTTCAAATGCAACAAATATTTATAATGAAATGCTTAAAGATAAAGATTGTACAATCTTTTTAACTTTAGCTGGCTCAACTTCTGCAGCAGGATGTATGCATATTTATAGGGATATGGTTAAATATAATATGGTAGATGCTATTGTTGCAACTGGAGCATCAATAATTGATATGGATTTTTTCGAAGCACTTGGTTTTAAACATTATCAGGGTTCTCAGTTTCAAAATGACGATGAGCTAAGAAAGAATTACATAGATAGAATTTACGACACATATATTGATGAAGATGAGCTACAGAAGTGTGATAAGATTATTGGTGAAATTGCAGATAAACTAGAACCAAGGCCATATACATCTAGAGAATTCATAAAAGAAATTGGAAAATATCTAAAAACAAATGCAAAGAAAAAAGAATCTTTAATTGAAGTAGCATATGACAATAATGTCCCAATTTTTTGTCCAGCTTTTACTGACTCAAGTGCTGGATTTGGTCTAGTGATGCATCAAGAAAGAAACCCAAATAAGCATATTACCATAGATTCAATCAGAGAATTTAGAGAATTAACAGAAATTAAAATCCGATCAAAAGGATCTGGTTTATTCATGGTAGGAGGAGGAGTTCCAAAAAATTTCATTCAAGACACAGTAATATGCGCTGAGCTCTTAGGTAAAGAAGTTGATATGCATAAATATGCAATCCAAATCACAGTTGCTGACTCTAGAGATGGAGCGTGCAGTAGTTCAACGCTTAAAGAGGCAAGTTCATGGGGTAAAGTCGATACATCAAAAGAACAAATGGTTTTTGCAGAGGCAACAAGTGTGCTACCTTTAATTGCAAGTGATGCTTATCATACTGGAGAATGGAAAAATAGAGAAAGAAAAAATTTTTCAGAAATATTTTAATTAAATGTCCAAAAAAACAATTATTGGTATCATCCAGAGTAAGATTTTAAATAATTATAATTCGAATCTAAAGGCTGTTATAAAAAATATTAAAAAAGCTGCTAATAGAAATGCGAAAATAATTTGTCTACCTGAGCTTTTCTTAACAAATTACTTCTGTCAAACAGAAAACCACTCAAATTTTAAATTTGCAGAAAAAATACCAGGTAAAACCTCAAAAGTTTTTTGCGATTTATCAAAAGAATTGAATGTTGTTTTAATGATATCTATGTTTGAAAAAAAAACACGTGGTTTCTATCATAATACAAGTATCATTATAAATGAAAAAGGAAAAATTTTATCAAAATATAGAAAAATGCATATTCCTGATGATCCAGGGTATTATGAAAAATTTTATTTCACCCCGGGTGATCTTGGTTTTAAATCTATTAAAACTAAATATGGAAATATTGGTCCCTTAATATGTTGGGATCAGTGGTTTCCTGAGGCTGCTAGACTCACTGCTTTAAAGGGTGCACAAATAATTTTTTATCCTACTGCAATTGGATGGCACCCGAAAGAAAAGAAAACATTAGGAAAAGCACAATTAGATTCTTGGGTAACTATGCAGAAATCACATGCTATAGCTAATGGAACTTATGTTGTTGCAGTTAACAGAGTCGGTAATGAAAAAAAAGGAAATAAAAAAATTGAATTTTGGGGAAATTCTATGATTATTGATCCAAGTGGAAAGATAATTGGCAAATTAGGTAATAAAAAAGAGGGAATTTTAATTCGTGAAATTGATTATGATAAAATAGATACTGCGAGAGAGCATTGGCCATTTTTAAGAGATCGAAGAGTAGACTTCTATAAAGGAATACTAAAGAATCCGGATGATGACTAGTAAACTAACTGGATTTAAGATTCCTGCAGAATGGGAACCTCAAAAATCAATTTGGATCGCATGGCCTTATAATAAAAATGATTGGCCAGACCTTTTTAGTTTTATCCCACATGTAGTTGCAAAAATTGTTAAAATAATTTCAGAAAACCAAAAAGTTGATTTATTAATTGATAAAAATAAACACCAAGTTTTAAATATACTAAAAAATTATAAAGCGAAATTAAGCAATATCAATTTTCACAAAATTAAAACAGATAGAATATGGTTACGTGACTCTGGACCAATATTTGTAATTAATAAAAGAATTAAAAAAAAGTTGATACTAGACTTTAAATTCAATGCATGGTCTAAATATTATAATTTCAATAGAGATAATCAAATTAATAAAAAAATAAGTAAAATAATAAAAGTTAAAAGAATTGAACCAAAAATTAGTTTTGGTAAAAACATTAGATCAATAGTCATGGAAGGTGGTGCATTTGATACAAATGGAAAAGGATCTTTACTACTTACTGAAGAGTGCCTACTAAGTAAGGTACAAGAAAGAAATAACGGTTTCAAAAAAAAAGATTATGAGAATATCTTCTCAAAATATTTAGGAATCAATAATTTTATTTGGCTGAAAAGGGGTATATCAGGGGATGATACTCATGGGCATATTGATGATATTGCTCGATTTGTGGACAAAAATACAATAATGACTGCGGTAGAAAAAAATAAAAAAGATGCAAATTTTAAAAATTTAAAACTTAATTTCACAATATTGTCTAGAAGTAAAAATAATAATAGAGAAAAATTTCAAATAATCAAAATCCCAATGCCTTCACCAGTATTTATTAAAAAAAAAAGGGTTCCAGCTAGTTACTTAAATTTCTTAATTACTAATAAAAAAGTATTATTGCCTATTTTTAATGTTAAAGAAGATAAAAAAGTTATTAAGATATTTAAAAATTTTTTTAAAAATAAAAAAATAATACCAATCGACTGCAGTAAATTAATTTGGGGTTTTGGTGCAATACATTGCATGACACAGCAAGAACCGAAATTTTAATTAGGCAGATTTGAGTGTACCAAGTAATAATCTAAAAGGAATAAGCATTACTAATGCTACAAATATTTTTACAGCCAAATCTCCTAATGATAATGTTACCCAAGGTATTCCTGTTCCATAGAATGAAATTGAGAAGAATAAAAATGTGTCAACAGTTGAACCTATTAACGAAGATGTTAATGGAGCTACAAACCACTTCTTCATCCTTAATTGATCAAAAATTTGCACATCTAGCAACTGAGCAATTATAAAGGCTGTACCCGAACCAATAGCTATTCTTACAGAAATTAGGTCAGAATAGTTTGTGGCAAATATCAAAGTAAATAAAATTCCTATTGTAAATCCTATATATACTATTTTTCTAGCAACTATTTTACCAAATGATCTGTTCGCAAGATCAGTTATCAGAAAGGCTATAGGATAACTGAATGCTCCATATGTTAGAATATCTTCAAGACCATAATACTTAATAGGGAACTGTACGAGATAATTTGATGCTAAAACAACTAATCCCATCATAAAAGCGAGGGAAAGAAATATTTTATTCATCAAGCTGATTTATTTAATAAAGTTTTTTTAATTTTCTTTAATCTGAAAGAAAGATTTTTCGTTTTTGCTGATTTTATAAATTGGTCAAAACTTCCTTTTTTATCGACTGATCGTATTCCAGAGTTTGAAACAGTAAGTTTTAAACTTTTATTTAGCATTTCACTCTTGAATCTTACTTTTTTCAGGTTTGGTAAAAATCTTCTTTTAGTTTTATTATTAGCGTGACTTACCTTATGTCCCTTTAAAGGTATTTTTCCTGTTAATTCACATTTTTTCGACATAAAAACTAAGAATGTATATGCGTAGAAAATTACTCAGTCAAGTTTATTTTTAGAACCTACTAATTCAGAAATATTATTTACACCTGTTTTTTTTATTATTTCTATGAATTCATCATTTATTTTAGATACTATATTTGGACCTTTAAAAACCATTCCAGTATAAAGTTGAACAAGTTTTGCACCATTTATTATTTTTTCGTAAACTGATCTACCGCTATCAACTCCTCCAACCCCAATAATTGTAATATCTGATTTTAAATTTTTAAAAAATTCATTTATTAGAAAATTTGACTTATTTTCGAGAGGTTTGCCCGAAAGACCTCCCTTTTCTAATTTATTAATATTTTTTAAATTTTCTCTCGTCCTATCAGTTGAGTTTGAGATGATTACTGTTGTGATTTTATTATTTGTTAAAATCTCACATATTCTATCAATATTTTTATTTTCAATATCTGGAGAAATTTTTAAGGCAATAGGTACGTTAGTTTTCAATCTAATCTTTTCGGCTTGAATCTCTTTAAGAAGTTCATCTAGCTCTTCATCTTTATGGAAGCTTCTTAAATTTTCAGTATTAGGAGATGAAATATTCACAGTTAAATAGTCACCAATGTCATGGAATTTTCTTAAACCTACTAAATAGTCTTTTACTCTATCTTTTGTATCTTTATTAGGTCCAATATTTATTCCTAAAAGTCCCTTTGGTGAATTTGATAATATTCTTGCTCTCACCTTTTCAGAACCCGAATTATTAAACCCTAATCTATTTATCAAAGCTTCATCTTCTTCAAGTCTAAACACTCTTGGTTTTGGATTACCATATTGCTTAAGCGGGGTGACTGTTCCGACTTCAACAAAACCAAATCCCAATTTAAACAAAGAGTTATATACCTCAGCATCTTTGTCAAAACCTGCTGCGATACCAATAGGATTTGGTATTTTTTTTCCAAAGATATCCAATTCAAGGATTTTATTTTTTTTTACTGTTTTATTTGGAATATAATTCAACTTTAAGGCTTTAATGGCTAAATTATGCGCTGTTTCAGGGTCTAATTTAAAAATTAATCCTCGTATTTTTTCAAACATTATTTATTTTTTGTTTTATTAGATTTTTAGTTTCGTTAACTCCAAAAAAACTTATAAAAAAACCCATCCTTGGACCATTCTCAACTCCAAAAACAACCTCATAAATTAATTTGAACCAGTCACGTAAATTTTCTTTATATCCATTTTCTTTTCCAACAGAATAAATTTTTGTTTGGATATCCTCTGGTTTCATGTCATCACTACAATTATCTAAAGTATTTATCAGAGCCTCTAAGGCATTTTTCTCATCCTTGTCAGGCTTTTTATATTTTTTAGTTTTCTTAATTACATCATTAAAATATTTAATTGCATATCCTATTAAGTTATCAAAAATGGTTTGATTTTTCTCTGAAATATCTTTTTTATATTTTTTCACAAATTTCCATAAGAGATCTTTGTTATCTGCATTGCTTGTTTCCACAAGGTTAAGCAACATAGAAAAACTCATAATATAGTTTTCCTTAGGCATTTTAGAATTGTGTACATGCCAAACTGGATTCATAAGAATTTGAAGATCATTCTGAGATTTACCTTTTTCAATAAAGTCTAAATATTCATCCACTGATTTTGGTATTATTTCTTTATATAGTTTTTTTGCTCTTTTAGGGTTTTGATACATAAACAAAGATAAACTTTCAGGCGATGCATATTCTAGCCATTGCTCAATTGTTATTCCATTACCTTTTGACTTAGAAATTTTCTCACCTTTTTCGTCTAAAAACAACTCATAAGCAAAACCACTTGGGCATTTTTTTCCAAGCAAATTAATAATCTTGGTAGACAAAATCGCGCTCTCGATAAGATCTTTACCATACATTTCAAAATCAATATCTAAAGCATACCATCTCATTGCCCAATCAACTTTCCATTGTAATTTGCAATTTCCATCTAAAATACTTGACTCAAGTTTTTGACCTTTGTTATCAAAAATAATTTTTGAATTTTTTTCGTCTATCTCTATTACAGGTATCTCTAAAACTTTTTTTGAATTTGGACAGATAGGCAAAAATGGAGAATAAGTTTTTTGTCTTTCCTTTCCAAGTGTCGGTATTATTATATCCATAATTCCATTATAGTTTTTTAATATAAGTTTGAGTGTCTCATTAAAAAAACCTGTCTTGTAAAGATTAGTCGAACTTTTAAAAGTATACTTGAACTTAAATTCATCTAAGAATTTTTTAAGCATCTCATTATTATGCTCACCGAAACTTTCATATTTTTCAAAGGGGTCTGGAACAAGTGTTAAAGGTTTATGCAAATTATCTTCTAATTTTTTTACATTAGGGATATTGTCTGGAACTTTTCTAAGACCATCCATGTCATCAGAAAAAGTAATAATTTCTTTAGGCAAATCTGTAATTTGATCCAGAGCGTTTACTATCATGGATGTTCTAGCAACTTCACCAAAAGTACCAATATGTGGAAGTCCGCTAGGGCCATAGCCTGTTTGCAATATAATTTTACCTTTCTTTTTTATTGATGTTTCCCTTTCATTAAGAATTTTTTTTGCCTCAATAAAAGGCCATGCATTTGTCTTATCTAAATTGGCTTTATCAATCACAAGTTTTCAAAAATTCACATATTTGGTTGTTTTTATTAATTCTTATAGTGTTGAAATTTATTTACCATAAAATAATGTCCAAACAAAATGTCCAATTATAAAACAGTTTTTTTCATTATTGGTGTACTACAAATAATTCTTGGAATATTTATGGCTATTCCAATTATAATACAGTTAGTTTTTTCTGAACTTGATTCCTCTTTTATTGCATCTTCAGTAATTACGCTAGTATTTGGCGTTTTGTTTGTTTTATCCAATCTAGATTATAATAAAAAAATCAATCTACAGCAGGCGTTTCTTCTAACTACTCTGTCCTGGCTTACAATTGCAATATTTGGTGCTTTACCTTTTTATTTTTCAAATTTGAATATGTCTTTTACAGACTCTTTTTTTGAGAGCATGTCTGGTCTTACTACAACAGGTTCAACTGTAATAACAAATTTAGAAATTGTACCTAAAAGTATTTTACTTTGGAGAGCGCTACTACAATGGCTTGGAGGTATAGGAATTATAGTAATGGCAATTACTTTAATGCCTATAATG
Organism: uncultured Pelagibacteraceae bacterium; assembly: GCA_902536765.1. GTDB lineage: Bacteria > Pseudomonadota > Alphaproteobacteria > Pelagibacterales > Pelagibacteraceae > Pelagibacter. Next base: position 204,829 of record CACAYM010000001.1, on the reverse strand, counting down.
AATATTGGTGGAATGCTTCTTTTTAAAGTTCTTAATACAGATTCTTCTGACGATATTTTACCTTCTTCTAAAGAAATATCTTTAAAATTAGTTTTTATTTATTTTACATTAACTTTAATATGTGCTGCAGCATATAAAATATTCGGAATGAATTTTTTTGATAGCTTAACACATTCAATGACAACAATTGCTACAGGTGGTTTCTCGAATTATAATGAATCTATTGGGTATTTTAATAGTGTAAAAATAGAAATAACTGCAATTTTATTTATTATACTGGGGAGTATACCATTTATTGCGTATATAAAATTTTTAAATGGTAATAGGAAAGTTTTTTTAAATGATACACAAGTAACAACTTTTATAAAAATAATAATAATATCTATTCTAATAATTTTATTATATTTATTTTTTAAACTCGAAAGTTTTGGTTTTACAGATTTAAGATCAGTAATTTTTAACTCAATATCAATTTTAACAGGCACTGGATATGTAACTGGCCAGTTTGACCAATGGGGAAGTTTTTCATTATTTTATTTTTTGATCTTAATGTTTATTGGGGGTTGCGCAGGATCTACTACATGTGGAATAAAAATTTTTAGAGTTCAAATTTTATATAAGTTTGTAATGACTCAGCTAAAAAAAATTGTTTATCCAAGAGGAATTTTTGTAATAAAATACGAAAATAATAATGTTGATGATAAATTCTTAGCTTCAATTATCTCTTTTATATACTTATATATTTTGATTTTCTTTTTTATAACAGCACTTCTATCTATAACTGGTTTAGATTTTATAACCTCGATTTCTGCTGCTGCCACATCAATTTCCAATGTTGGTCCGGGACTTGGGTCTGTAATTGGCTCAAATGGAAATTTTTCAACATTACCTGATGCTTCTAAATGGATTTTAAGTGTGGGTATGATATTAGGAAGACTGGAATTATTTGCTATATTAGTTTTATTTTTACCGTCCTTTTGGAAAAAATGATTGAAATAAAAAAAGAAAAAAAATTTTTTGATACTGTAAAATTCTATTTCGATATTAGAATGTTAAAAATTTTACTGTTAGGAGCCATCAGTGGCTTCCCCTGGGTAATTATAGGAAGCAGTTTAAGTTTGTGGTTAAAAGAAGAAGGTTTATCAAGATCTACTATTGGGTGGGCTGGATTAATTTTTGCAGTTTATGCTTTTAATTATTTATGGGCACCATTAATTGACAGAATTCAGATACCCTTTTTAACAAAAAAGATTGGTCATAGAAAATCTTGGATTTTTTTAATGCAGATAATAATTTTAATTGGGTTAATATTCTGGAGCTTTATAAACCCTGTGCAAAATCTAAATCTAGTTATTGGTGCAGGATTAATTATTGCTCTAGCCTCGGCCACACAGGATATAACTGTGGATGCTTTAAGAATCGAGCAAATAAAAAAAGAGGAAAAAGAAGCTATGGCCGCAGGAGCAGCAGTAGCAGTGGTTGGTTGGTGGTCAGGTTATAAATTAGGGGGTGTAATCGCTTTGACGTTGGCTGATTTCTTAGAAAATTTAGGAATAGAAAATTATTGGCAATTATCTTTTTTAGGTTTAGGTGTGATTATAATTTTATTAAATATAGGAATTTTATTTATTAAAGAAGGAAATTTTTTTAATATAAAAATTTCTCATCTTGAATTAGATGAAAAAATTTTAGGCAAATTAAATTATAATAATATATTTACTAAAATTTTAGCTTGGGTTACTTCAACGATTTCTGGGCCTTTAATTAGTTTTTTTAAAAAAAATGGAAAAGGAATAGCTATTGGAATTGTAAGTTTTATATTTCTTTTTAAGATTGGAGAGGCTTTCTTGGGAAGAATGTCTGTAATTTTTTATAAAGAAATTGGTTTTTCTAAAACAGATATAGCACTTTATTCAAAAACTTTTGGTTGGATAACTACGGTAACCTTTACATTATTAGGAGGAATGTTCGCGATCCGTTCAGGTGTTATAAAATCGATGTTTTTGGCAGGAATATTGATGGCATTAACCAACGTTCTTTTTTCTTTTTTGGCATGGAGTGATAAATCATATTTATTATTTGCATTAGCTGTTATTTTAGATGATATGGCTGCAGCTTTTGCAACAGTTGCTTTTGTTGCTTTTATATCTTTATTAGTAGATAGAAATTATACTGCTACTCAATATGCTCTGCTTGCTTCTTTAGGTACAGCAGGAAGGACTACACTTGCTTCTTCCTCAGGTGCATTAGTAGATTGGTTAAATGGTGATTGGGGTATATTTTTCATAATTACAGCTTTAATGGTAATTCCATCACTGTTTCTTCTATATCTGATGAAAAATAAAATTAAACTTAATGACTAATTTATTTTCAACATCATTAATAAGAAATATTTATAAAAAACCATCGAAAAAATCAGAGATTATAAGTCAAATAATATATGGAGAAAAAATAAGGATTCTTAATATTAAAAATAGATGGTTAAAAATAAAGACATATAATGACAATTATTCTGGTTATATTACAAATGAAAAACTTAAAGAAGGTTTAAAAATTTTTTTTAAAACTTATAAATCGAAAACTAGAATATTTTCTCAAAATAAAAAAAAGAATTTTCTTACATTTAATAGTAGATTGCCAATCATTTCTAAAAGAAAAAAATTTATAGAATTTGAGAAGGGTAAATGGGTAAAAAGGGCAGATGTTAAACCTATAAATCACAAAAACAGAAATTTTGTTAAAATTTTAAAGTCTTTTATAAATTGTAAATATACTTGGGGTGGCAAATCATACAATGGTATAGACTGCTCAGCACTTGTTCAATTGTACTATCTTTATAATAATAAATTTTTTCCTAGAGATACAAAAGACCAAATATCTTTTAAAAAAGGTAAAAAAAAATTAATCAAATTTTCAAGAGGTGATATTATCTACTGGAGAGGTCATGTAGCCGTTTGTCTGAATAGAAATAAACTTATTCATGCATATGGACCTAGAAATAAAGTATTAATAATGAATATAAAAAAAACTATTGAATTAATTAGTGAAACAGCAAAGCTCAAGGTAAAAAAAATTATAAAAATTTAAAAAAATGAATTTAGAAGAAAAATTTAATATTTTAGTAAATAAAATGAATTTTGGTCACTATGATGAGGTTATCTTTGAAACCAACTATTTAATTAAAAAATTTCCAAAACAAGAGGCATTATATAATCTTTTGGCTCTCACTTACCAGGCTAAAGGTGAATACGATAAATCAATCGACTTATTAAATAATGCTTTAAAAAGAAGCAAAAATAACACAAATTTTTTAAATAATATTGGATTAGGGTATTACAGAAAAAAAGATTACATCAAAGCAGAAGGTTATTTTAATAAAGTTTTAGAATTAAATCCAAGGTTTATAAATACTATTAATAATCTTGCCGGTTTATACAATGAAATTAATAATACAAATGAAAGTGAGAGGCTTTACTTAAAGGCTTTGAATATTAATGATAAGGTTTTGGAGACAAATTATAATTATGCATCATTTCTTCAAACTATAGGAAGATATACCGAAGCAGAAAAATATTATCGAAAAACTTTAGATATTAATAAAGATTTTACAAAAGCTGATAAAAGTCTAGCAATGTTAAAAAAATATAAAAAGGGTGATAAATATATTTTTTCTTTAGAAGAAAAAATAAAAAATAAAAATCTTCATAGATCTAATATAAAAGATTTATCTTTTGCTTTAGGGAAAATATACGAGGATATAGGCGAATACAAAAAATCCTTTGAGTATATTAAGATAGCAAACGATATTAAAAAACAATTAACAAAATTCGATATAAATAATGAAATTAAATTTTTTGTAAAAATAAAAAATTTTCATGAAAAAGTAAAAATAAAAAATTTACAAATAACCGAAAATAAAAAAAAAATAATATTTATTTTAGGTATGCCTAGAACAGGAACATCTTTAGTGGAACAAATTATATCTAGTCACGACAAAGTTTATGGTTCTGGAGAATTACCATTATTTGACCAGTACTTCAGAAGATATCTAGAAAATTTTGATGAACAACAAAACATAGAGGAAGATCTCACAAAATTTAAAGAAAATTATTTAACTATAATTGAAAAGATGACCAGTTCTGATGTTGTTACAGATAAAGCACCACTTAATTTTAGATGGATAGGATTAATTAAGTTAATATTTCCAAATGCAATTATTATTCATTGCAAAAGAGATCCTCTTGAAAACAGTTGGTCTATTTACAAAAATGATTTTGAGGGAGGAATGTTATTTTCCAATGATGCTCAAGACATAGCAAGTTATTACAATATTTATCTAAATTTAATGTCTTATTGGAAAAGTGCTTTTAATAAAGAAATTTATGACCTAAATTATGAAGGCTTAATAAATAATCCCGAAAGCAAAATTAGAGAGATAATTACTTTTTGTGGGTTAGCTTGGCAAGAGTCATGTTTAGAATATTACAAAAATAAAAAATCAATTAAAACTGTAAGTTTTAACCAAGCAAGAAAACCTATTTATAAAGATTCATTAAAAGGTACTGCAAAATTTAAAAATTATATTCAAGATTTAGAAAATGCTCTATCTTCTTCCAAAGTCAGGTAAACTAACGTCTTGTTTTGAAGAAACTATTTTTTTTCGAATTTTTTTAGACTCTTTCATTATTTTAATTAATTTTTTCTCATTTTTTGTGTTAATTAATTTTTTTATTTGACGCATATTGTTTAAAAAAAGGTCAATTCCCTTAGTAATGTTTTTATGATTATTGAAAAAAATGTCCTTCCACATAATCTCATTTGAAGCTGCAGTTCTTGTAAAATCTCTCAGACCGCCTGCACTAAATTTTACTATATTTGATTTTTTTTTCTTCTCAAAATTCATTGCCGTTTTTACCATATTATATGCAACAAGGTGTGGAATATGGCTTGTAATTGAAAAAATATGGTCGTGCTCTTTTATATTCATGTAAACTATATTGCATCCAATTTTGACCCAAAATTTAGATAAAATTTCCATATGTTTTTTATTTATATTTCTATCTTTTATTAAAACACACCATCTATCAGAAAATAATTTTGCGTCCCCAAACTTAGGACCACTTACTTCAGAACCTGCAATTGGATGACTCGAAATCCAACTTATATTTTTTTTAATTTTAGGTTTTATTTTTCTAAATATTGTTTCCTTTGCTGAGCTAACATCGGTAACTATTGTATTTTTATTAATATATTTTTCTATCTTGTTAAAAATTTTTAAGTACTCGCCTAAATGTGTACAAATTATTATCATATCCATTTCTGGAATTTGTTTTTTGGAGTTTTTTAAAACCTCACAATTGAATCTTAGTTTTTTTAGTTGATTTATATGTTTTTTTGATTTTTCTAAAATAAAGATTTTTTTCGATATTTTTTTTTTTATTGTAGCTCTTAAAATTGAAGAGCCAATTAAGCCACATCCAACGATTAGAATTTTTTTAAACATTTTTAAATATTTGTTTTATCTCTTTGAGAAACAATTTATTTTCCACACTGTTTCCAATAGTTAATCTCAAATGGTTATCAATTCCGTAAGTATTCATTTCTCTAAGTATAATTCCTTTACTTTCTAATTTTTTTTCAATTGAAATAGCTGAAAATTTACAACGATTAAAATTAAGTAAAAGAAAATTTGCACTTATTTTATTTGAGTAAATATCAAACTCTTCCAGACTTTTTTTTATTTTTTTACTCCAATATAAGTTATGTTTAATTGATTTATTAATAAATTTATTATCTTTTAAAGCCTCAATTGCACACAGCTGCGCAATTTCATTAACATTAAATGGTGGTTTAATAAAATTCAAAGCTTGAATTATTTTTTTATCTCCATAACCCCATCCAATTCTTAAAGCTGCTAGTCCATAGATTTTCGAAAATGTTCTTAGTATGAAAACATTTTTTGAATTTTTAAAAATCTTTAATCCTGACGCATATTTATTATCCTTCATATATTCATAATATGCATCATCAATTACTAACAAAATATCCTTTCTTAATTTTTTTCTTAAATTAATTAATTCATTTCTGTAAAGATATGTACCTGTAGGATTATTAGGATTTGCTAAAAAAACTATTTTTGTTTTTTTATTCACTTTATTAATTATATTATCTATCGAAATTTTTAAATTTTTCTCTTTTGAAAAAACTACTTTAGCACCGGAAATAGATGAATAAATTCTGTACATTAAAAAACTAAATTCTGGAACAATTACTTGATCACCTTTACTTAAAAATAATTGACATAGCATTTGAATAATCTCATCAGACCCAGATCCACAAATTACTTTGTTGGCATCACAATTAAATTTATTTGAAATTTGTTTTCTTAATAATTTAGAGGTGTAATCTGGGTATTTTGAAGTGCTTACATTTTTTCTTAAGATTGCTTTCACTTTTGGACTTGCGCCTAACGCAGACTCGTTAGCGGATAATTTTATTATTTTTCTAGTTTCTTTTAAATTTGGAATTTCGTATTTTCCTGGCTTATAAGATTGAAATTTAAGTTTTTTAAATTTGGCTAATTTCATAATTTTATATTTTTCTGGTATATATAGTTAAATTATAATTTATTTAAATTAAATAAGTAAAATTCCTGTAAAAATTTGACATATAAAATTCTATAATGTATTAACAGCTTGCGCTGATTTAAACTGAATTGCGAGCGCTTAAAAAAAACCGCTAAATAAGTTTTTTTTCTCCAATTCATCAGCATTTAAATATGAACAAATTTAAAGATATAAAGAAAATAATTGTTGAAAAACCCTTAAAATTAGATTGTGGACAAACAATTAATAATTACCCATTAGCATATGAAACTTATGGCAAATTAAACGGTGACAGGAGTAATGCTATAATGATTTTTCATGCTTTGACTGGAGATCAATTTGCATCCGGAATTAATCCAATTACAAAAAAAGATGGTTGGTGGAATTATGCTCTTGGACCTGGAAAGGCGATTGATACTGATAAATATTTTGTAATTGCTTCGAACGTTATAGGTGGATGCATGGGTTCTTTCGGTCCAAGTGATATTAATCCTGACACAAAAAAACCTTATGGTACAAACTTTCCAGTTATCACAATTAATGACATGGTTAATGCTCAATATAATCTCTTAGATTATTTTAAAATTGAAAAATTATTCAGTGTTATTGGAGGATCTATGGGAGGAATGCAGGTACTTCAGTTTGTATCCAACTTTCCAAATAAATCTCTTACTGCAATTCCAATTGCTTGCACTGCAAGTCATTCAGCTCAAAATATAGCTCTAAATGAACTTGGCAGACAATCAATAATGGCCGATAGAAATTGGCAAGATGGATTTTATGAAGAACAAAATAAACAACCAGATAAAGGGCTTGCTGTTGCAAGAATGGCAGCTCATATTACTTATTTATCCAAAGCAGGACTGCAAGAAAAATTTGGGAGAAAATTGCAAGAGAGAGACGATCTAAAATTTAGTTTTGATGCTGATTTTCAAATAGAAAGTTATTTAAGATATCAGGGATCAGTTTTTGTTGATAGATTTGATGCGAATAGCTATTTGTATATTACAAGAGCTATGGATTATTTTGACTTAACAAAAAAATTTAGTGGAAATTTATCAAAAGCTTTCGAGAAAAGTAACACTAAGTTTTTTATTATATCGTTTACATCAGATTGGCTTTACCCGACTTCTGAAAATAGAGATATCGTAATTGCCCTAAATGCTATTGGTAAAAATGTTGGATTTGTCGAAATTTCTTCAGATAAAGGTCATGATTCTTTTTTACTTGATGTCCAAGATTTTTTAAATACTGTCAAAAGTTTTTTAAATACCTCCTATAAACAAATTAGATGAAAAAAGAATTTTATAATATTGCAAAATTGGTAACTCAAAACTCCAAAATTTTAGATGTTGGATGTGGAAATGGCGATCTTATGAAATATATTACAGAAAATATTAGCAAAGATATTAGAGGAATTGAGTTATCAAAATCAAATGTCCAAAAGTGTGTAGAGAAAGGTCTAACAGTCATCGAGGGTAATGCAGAAAAAGATTTAAAGCAATTTCCGGATGGTTCTTTCGATTTTGTAATTCTCAGTCAAACTTTACAGGCTTTCTTAGATCCAGAAAATGTATTGAATGAATTACTAAGAATTGGAAAAAAAGCAATAGTATCAATTCCTAATTTTGGACATTGGAAAGTTAGATTGCATTTACTTTTTAAAGGTACAATGCCAATTACTGAAAACTTACCAAATGAATGGTACAACACTCCAAACTTACACATGTGCACCATTAAAGATTTCGAAAATTATTGTAAAAAAAGGGATATTAAAATTAATTTAAAAAATTTGAAGTTTCATAATTTTTTCTCTGAATTAGGAATTTTTGTATTGGAGAAGTAAAATGAAAATAGAAATAATCAAATGCCTTCAAGATAACTTTTCATATTTGTTGATTAACGAAAAAAATTCTGATGCATGTATAATTGATCCAGGAGAAGCCAAACCAGTTTTGAAATATATCGAGGAAAATAAAATAAATTTAAAATATATACTAAACACCCATCATCACGGGGATCATATTGGTGGTAACAAAATTTTAAAAGATAAGTTTAATGCGAAAATTCTTGCTTCTAAACATGATAGAGAAAGAATTCCTAAGATTGATATATTTTTGAACGATGGTCAAGTTTGGAAAGATGATTTATTTGAATTTAAAGTTATTCACGTTCCAGGACATACTTTAGGACATATCTGTTTTTATTTTTTTAATGAAAAAATAGTCTTTACTGGAGACACATTATTCTCTTTAGGATGTGGAAGAGTTTTTGAGGGAAGTCATGAGGATATGTTCAATTCATTAACAAAATTAAAAAGTTTGCCTCCCGTGACAAAAGTATATTTTGGACACGAATATACATTAAATAATTCTATTTTTTGCAACAAATTTGATGAAAATAATCCTGAACTAAACAGAAAAATTATTGATATTAAAAAAAAATTAAATAATGGACTTCCTAGTGTACCAACTTCAATAAAAGATGAATTAAATTGTAATATTTTTTTAAGAGCAAAAAACTTAAAGGAATTTTCAAAATTACGGGATTTAAAGGACAATTTTTAAACGATATATCTTGACTAAAAGTAGGTTAGATCTATATTGCAGCATTATTTAGGATAAAATTTATGTCATTTGCAATAATACAAACAGGTGGAAAACAGTATAAAGTTAAAGCTGGAGAAATTCTTAAAGTTGAGAAATTGATCGAAAAAGATAAAGTTGAGTTTAAGAATATTTTGGCTTATGGAGATGAAAAAAATGCAGAAGTTGGTTCACCTAAAATTGAAGGTGCAAAAGTTGAGGCTGAGATTTTAAAAAATGGTAAAAATAGAACTGTTTTAGTTTTCAAGAAGAGAAGAAGAAAAAATTCAAGAAGGAAAAATGGACATAGACAGGAATTTACATTAGTAAGAATAAGTAAGATATATGCTAAAGATGGTAAAGTATTATCAGAAGCTGAAAAATATAAAAAAGTAGTCAAAGAAAAAACTAAAAAAGAAGAAGCTAAGAAGTAAATATACGGAATAAAATATGGCAACAAAAAAAGCAGGTGGATCGTCAAGAAACGGAAGAGATAGTGCTGGTAGAAGACTTGGTGTCAAAATTTATGCAGGTCAAAAAGTCATTCCGGGTAATATAATTGTAAGACAAAGAGGTACAAAAATATTTCCTGGAGAACATGTCGGAATGGGAAAAGATCATTCAATTTTTTCAAAAATTAAAGGAACTGTTGAATTCAAAAAAACAAAATCAGATAGAACTTTTGTATCTGTAAAGCCCAATTAATATACAACATATTAAAATAAAGGTGTTGTATTATGAAATTTTTAGATCAAATCAAAATATTTGTTAAAGCAGGCGATGGTGGATCAGGATCTCCAAGTTTTAGAAGGGAAAAATTTATAGAATTTGGAGGACCAGATGGTGGTGATGGCGGTAAGGGTGGATCAGTAATTTTAAAATCTGAAAGAAACTTAAATACATTAATCGATTATAGATATCAGCAACATTTCAAGGCTCAAAGAGGAGAAGATGGTAAAGGAAAAAAAATGACTGGCAAAGGTGGGGGGAATCTTTATTTAAAGGTCCCAATCGGAACTCAAGTTTTTGAGGAAGATAATAAGACACTTATTTTCGATTTTAAAAAGAATAATGATGAATTTGTCGTTGCGTCCGGAGGAAAAGGAGGTTTTGGAAATACTAAATTTAAATCATCAACGAACAGAGCACCCAAAAAATTTACCAAAGGTGTAAAAGGTGAAGAATTCTGGATTTGGCTTCAATTAAAAACAATTGCGGATATTGGTATTATTGGGCTTCCTAATGCAGGAAAATCAAGTTTGCTTGCTTCAATGACGAGTGCAACACCAAAAATTGCAAATTATAAATTTACAACATTAAATCCTAATCTAGGGGTCGCAGTTTATGATGATAAAGAAATTACTCTTGCTGATATACCTGGTTTAATTGAAGGAGCACATTCAGGTGTAGGTTTAGGAATTAAATTTTTAAAACACATTGAAAGATGTAAAACACTTCTTCATTTAATAGATATTAACGAGGAAGATCTTGTAACATCATATAAACAAGTAAGGAATGAGCTTAAAAATTATGGAAAGGAATTGATTAAAAAAAAAGAAATTATAGTATTTAATAAAATTGACTTACTACAAAAGAAAAATATAGACAAAAAAGTAAAAGATTTTGAAATAAAAATTAAAAAGAAAACATTTAAAATGTCAACAATTCAGTCAAGAAGTGTTTCAAATATAAAATCTAAATTATTAAATTATGTATCTTAAAAATTCAAAAATTATTGCTGTAAAAATTGGATCATCTTTATTAATTGATAACAATATGAAAATAAGGACAAAATGGTTAATCGAATTCTCTAAAGATGTTAAAAAACTGGTAGATCAAGGTAAGAAAGTGATTATTATTACTTCTGGCGCTATAGCTTTAGGATGTAAAAAATTAAATTTAAAAAAAACAAATTTAAAATTAGATAAAAGTCAAGCAGTTGCATCAATTGGACAAATAGAATTAATGAACCTTTTTAAAAAAAGCTTTAATAAGGTAAAATTAAATCTTTCTCAGATTCTGCTAACTCTTGAAGACACTGAGCAAAGAAGAAGAGCAATCAACGCTAAAAGAACGATAAATAATTTATTTCAACTTGGTTTTGTACCTATAGTTAATGAAAATGATAGCATCGCTACATCTGAAATAAAATACGGTGATAATGACAGATTAGCCTCTAGAGTAGCTCAAATTTCAAGTGCTGATTGTTTAATTTTACTTTCAGATGTTAATGGCCTTTATACAAAAAATCCTAAATTATTTAAAGATGCAACCTTAATTAAAGAAATTAATAAAATCGATGAAAAAATTGAGAAAACTGCAAGTAATGAAAGTGGTATATATGGAACTGGTGGAATGAGGACCAAACTTGATGCTGCAAAAGTCTGTCAAAAATCTGGATGTCAAATGGCAATTGCAAATGGACTAATTTTAAGACCTCTAGATCAAATCCAAAAAAAAAATAATTGTACCTGGTTTATTACAGAAGTTTCTAAACTTCATGCAAGAAAGAAATGGATAATAAGCTCAATTTCTCCAAAAGGTGAATTAATTATTGACGATGGAGCAATTAAAGCTTTAAAACAAGGTAAAAGTTTGCTCGCAGCTGGTATTAAAAAAGTAAATGGAAAATTTAGTAAGGGCGACCACATTAAAATTCTCAATAAAAATATGATTGAGTATGCAAGAGGTTTAAGTTCCTTTACCTCTGAGGAAATAGTAAAAATAAAGGGTCAACATTCAAATAAAATACAGGAATTATTGGGATATATTGCAAAATCTGAAGTTGTCCATAAGGATGATATGGTGGCCATATGATAAAAAGATATTTTGAAATAATTGGAAGAAAATCCAAAAAGGCTTTTGAGAACAAGGTCAAAAACGAGTTGAAAAATAAAGTTTTGAAGCATTACGCATTCTTAATTCAAAAAAACGAAAAATCTATATTTTTACAAAATAAAAAAGATATTGATTACGCAAAAAAGATTGGATTAAAAGATAATTTTATTTCTAGATTAGAATTAAATACAAAAAAACTTAGAGCCATTGTAAGTTCAATCAATTCAATATCAAAATTAAAAGATCCGACTGACAGAATATTAGAGCAGTGGAAAAGACCAAACGGATTAAGAATTAAAAAAGTTTCAGTTCCAATAGGAGTAATAGGAGTGATTTATGAAAGTAGACCAAATGTTACCTCTGATGTTTCGTGCTTGTGCTTTAAATCAGGTAATTCTGTTATTTTAAAAGGAGGCTCTGAAGCTTATTTTACCAATAAAATTTTATCCAATCTATTTAGAAAATCTTTAAAATTTTATAAAATTGACCCGAATTTCGTTCAATTTGTCGATATTAGAAGTAGAAAGGTCGTAGACCACATGCTATCTAAAATGAAAAAATATATTGATATAATAATCCCAAGAGGTGGAAAAAGCTTAGTTAAAAAAGTTCAAGATACCTCAACACTGCCAGTTATCGGACACCTCGAAGGTCTGTGTCATACCTACATAGACAGAAGTGCGAATTTAAAAATGGCTTTAAAAATAGTTTTAAATGCCAAGATGAGAAATACGGCAATTTGTGGTGCAACAGAAACTATTTTATTAAATGATAAATTAATTAAAAAATTTTCTAAATTATTAATAACAAAACTTGAGAATAATGGATGTGAGGTTTATACAGATAAAAAAATTAGAAAAGTTTATAAGGGAAAAAGTTTTTTAGCATCCGAAAAGGATTGGATGACTGAATATTTAGCTTCAAAGGTATCTATTAAATCAGTCAAAAATGTAATGGAAGCTATCAATCATATAAATAAATATGGAACACAGCATACAGATGCAATTATTTGCAAAAATAAAAAAACATCCAAAGTTTTTTTAAAGAATGTAAAAAGTTCAATAGCTATGCAAAATACGTCAACTCAATTTGCTGACGGTGGCGAATTTGGTTTTGGAGCAGAGGTGGGAATTTCTACGAACAACCTACCACCTAGAGGTCCAGTTGGATTAGGACAATTAGTATCCTATAAATATGAAGTTATTGGATCAGGACAAATAAGAAAATAAATTGAATAAAAAATTGAATAACAGAATTGGAATTTTAGGAGGCAGTTTCGATCCAGCACACAAAGGTCATATTAAAATTTCTAAAGAAGCAAAAAAAAGATTTAATCTTAAAAATATTTTTTGGGTTGTAACAAAAAAAAATCCCTTTAAAAAAAATAGTTTCTATAGTTTGTCTCGAAGAATAACACAGGCAAAAAAATTAAGTATTAAAGAAAAATTTATAAAAGTTATTTTCATAGAAAATAAATGTAAATCTAATAGAGCCTACAAATATATAAAATATTTGAGTAGAAAGCACATTAATAATGATTTTTATTTTATAATTGGTGCAGATAATCTTATTAATTTTCACAAATGGAAAAATTGGAAAGAAATCCCAAAAATTTGTAAAATATTAGTTTTTGATAGAGAAAATTATAAGACAAAATGTCTTAAATCTATAGCCTATAAAAAAATTGATAGAAAAAGGTTAAGATTTATTAAATTCAACAAAGTAAATATTTCATCTTCTCAATTAAGAAAAATTTGATAGTCTAGATAATAATTAATGGATAAAATTTCAAACCTAAAAGCATTAATCTTAAAAACACTAGATACCAACAAAGCTTTAGACATAGTAAGCATTGACTTGAAGAATAAAAGTTCAATTGCAGACTATATGATCATTGCTAGTGGTACTTCGTCAAGACATATTCAGGCCTTATCCGAACAAGTGGTCAACAAAATTAAATTAAGCGGTATTAAAAATTGTAAAATTGAAGGAAGTGAAAGCAGTGACTGGAAGCTTATTGATGGTATTGATATAATAATTCATATTTTTAATCCTGAAAAAAGAAAATTTTACGAATTAGAGAAAATGTGGTCTGAACTTATTCCAAAAGAAAAATTAATTATATGAGATTATTTAAATTAATTGGATTATTATTTTTAATATTATTTATCTTTTCAAAATCTTTACATAGTGCAAATGACGAAACCACTATCTACGAAAAAATTGACATTTTTAGCGATGTTCTTGACAAAATTAATAAAGAATATGTAGATGAAATTAATCAGAGTGAAGTTATGGATGCAGCAATAAATGGTGTACTTCAATCTTTAGACCCTTATTCAGCATATATGTCTCCAGAGAGTTTTGATAGCATGAGAACTGAAACAAGTGGAGAATTTGGTGGTTTAGGTATTGAGGTCAGCATGGAAGCTGGTGTTGTGAAAGTCATATCACCTTTGGACGAATCGCCAGCATATGAAGCTGGGGTAAAAGCAGGAGATTATATAGTAAAAATAAACGAACATCAGGTTCAAGGTAAAACTTTAACTGAAGCAGTGGATTTAATGAGAGGACCTGTTGGTTCAGATATAGAAATTACTGTTAGAAGAATAGGAGAAAGAAAAGCTTTAGTTTTTAATATCACAAGAAAAATAATAAAAATTCAGTCTGTTAAATCAAAAAAGATAGATAAAAATATTGGATATATAAGATTAACGGCTTTTAATGAAAATAGTAGTTCACAAGTAAGAAAAAAAATAAGAGAGTTTAACAAAGATAAAAATATAAAAGGATATATATTAGATTTAAGAAATAATCCTGGAGGATTACTTTCTCAAGCGATAAAAATTTCTGATTTCTTTCTTTCAAATGGAGAAATTGTTTCCACTAAATCAAGAAAAGAAAATGAAAATAGAAAATGGTTTGCAAATGAAGGTGACATACTAAATGGAAAAACTTTAGTAGTATTAATTAATAATGGTTCAGCTTCCGCATCTGAAATATTAGCAGGTGCTTTAAAAGATCATAAAAGAGCTATACTTATTGGAGAGACCACGTATGGTAAAGGATCTGTACAATCAATTATTCCACTAAAAAACAAAGGAGCTATAAGATTAACAATTTCAAAATATTATCTTCCATCTGGAGTCTCAATTTCTGAAGTTGGAGTTGACCCAGATATTGAGGTATCTGAAAGCTCTGATGAGTTTAGAATTGATACAGAAAGTGATAATCAATTAGACTTTGCTGTAAAACTTTTAAACGGCTAAAATGAAAATCGATTTTCAAAAACTACCACTAAGAGATGGTGTGGGGATAGTAGTTTTAAATTCAAAAAATAAAGTTTTTGTTGCAAAAAGAATTGATAATCCAAAAAATTTTTGGCAAATGCCTCAAGGGGGTAAAGATGAAAATGAAAATTATTTTGATGCGGCCATAAGAGAGCTTAGGGAGGAAACAAGTATTAAAAATGTGACGCTAATTAAAGAAATTGATAATTTTATTACCTACCTACTTCCGAATCATCTTTTAGGGATTATATGGAAAGGAAAATTTAAAGGTCAAAAACAAAAATGGTTTATTATGAAATTTAATGGTTCTGACGATGAGATTAATGTGAACACTCTAAAACCTGAATTCCTAGAATGGAAATGGGTAGAAATTGATCAATTAATTAATGTTGTAGTTGACTTTAAAAGAGATGTTTACAAAAAAGTTACTAGTGAGATAAAAAAAGTAGTTGCTAATTAGAGCTTATAGATTTTAGTACATCGATTTTTTGAGATATTAAAAATCTTCTTTGGTCGTCTAAATCTTCTTTGCTTAAAAGTTTTTCTGTATCGCTTAATGACTGTGATACATAGCGTCTATCTATTTTGTCTAGATTAAATATTGAACTTGTTAAAATTGATAATGTATTATCTTTAAACTCTATTATACCATCTTCAACATAGTATTTGTCTTCTCCACTCTTTGAAAAAACTTTTAGTATTCCTGGCTTTAGAAACGAAATAATAGAAATATGATCTTTTAATATACCCATATCTCCTTCATAAGCAGGTATCAAAACCTCCGTAACATCCTCTTTGCTTAGAAATGATTTTTCAGGATTTACTATATCTAATTTAAATTCTTCACTCATTATGCAGCATCTTTTGACATTTTTTCTGCTTTTTCTATAGCTTCTTCAATAGTTCCTACCATATAAAATGCTGCTTCAGGTAAATGATCGTACTCACCTTTGCAAATTGCATCAAAACCCTTAATAGTAGCCTCTAGTTCTACTAATTTTCCTGGAGATCCTGTGAAGACTTCAGCAACAAAGAAAGGTTGAGATAAAAATCTTTGAATTTTTCTTGCCCTTGCTACTGTCAATTTGTCCTCCTCAGATAACTCATCCATACCAAGGATCGCTATAATATCTTGTAAAGACTTATAGGTTTGTAAAACTTTTTGAACTTCTCTAGCAACTCTATAGTGTTCATCTCCTACAATTCTTGAATCTAAAATTCTTGATGTCGAGTCTAGTGGATCAACAGCCGGATAAATTCCTAATTCAGCTATTTGTCTAGATAAAACCGTTGTTGCATCAAGGTGGGAGAATGAAGTTGCAGGTGCAGGGTCTGTTAAGTCGTCAGCAGGCACATAGATCGCTTGAACTGATGTAATAGAACCTTTATTTGTAGTTGTTATTCTTTCCTGGAGATTTCCCATGTCAGTGGCTAATGTTGGTTGGTAACCTACTGCGGATGGAATTCTTCCTAATAATGCTGAAACCTCTGAGCCAGCCTGCGTAAATCTAAATATATTATCAACGAAAAATAATACATCTTGACCTTCTTGATCTCTAAAATACTCAGCAACTGTAAGCCCCGATAAAGCAACTCTTGCTCTTGCTCCAGGAGGTTCATTCATTTGACCGTATACCAAAGCAGCTTTTGATCCTGCACCATCTGGCTTTATAACACCAGACTCAATCATTTCGTGATAGAGATCGTTTCCCTCTCTTGTTCTTTCTCCAACTCCTGCGAAGACTGAGAAACCACCGTGAGCTTTCGCAACATTGTTAATTAATTCCATAATTAAAACTGTTTTTCCTACTCCTGCACCACCAAACAATCCAATTTTTCCTCCTTTAGCGTAAGGCGCTAAAAGATCAACAACTTTTATCCCTGTAACTAAAATTTCTGTTTCAGTTGACTGATCATTAAATTCAGGTGCTGCTCTATGTATTGGCCAATTTTCCTTCGTTTTAATTTCGCCTTTTTCATCAATTGGTTCTCCGATTACATTTACTATTCTGCCTAAGGTTTCTGGACCAACTGGTACTTTTATAGGAGCTCCAGTATCTAATACCTCGTCGCCTCTTTTTAACCCTTCTGTAGCATCCATAGCGATGGTTCTCACGCTTGTTTCACCAAGGTGCTGTGCAACTTCTAAAACAAGTCTGTTATCACCATTTTTACACTCTAGTGCAGTTAAAATCTCAGGTAGTTCTCCATCAAATTTTACGTCGACTACCGCTCCAATAATTTGTGTAATTTTTCCTTTTCTCATAATTATAAACTTTCTGCTCCTGATATTATTTCGATTAATTCTTTTGTAATGGCTGCTTGTCTACTTCTATTGTATTGAATAGTAAGTTTATCAACCATTTCTCCTGCATTTCTTGTAGCATTATCCATAGCGCTCATTCTAGATCCCTGTTCACTTGCAGAATTTTCTAACATCGCTTTGAAGATTTGCGTAGAAATGTTTTTTGGCAACAAATTGCCTAATATTTCATCTTCCTCTGGCTCAAATTCATAATTATCTTTTTCATTTTCATTGCCAGTTTCAGAAGATTTTAAAGGAATAATTTGCTGAGCCTGTGGTATTTGAGTAATTACATTTTTAAATTTATTATAAAAAATAGTGCATACATCAAATTCATTTTTTTGAAAACTTTCAATAATTATTTTAGATACTTTCTCAGCATCAAAAAAGTTAATATTTTTTGACTCTTTAAAAGATATTTTATTCACAATTTTATCATTATATTGCCTTTTCAATTGGTCATAACCCTTGGATCCAACAGTAATTATTTTTATATTTTTTCCTTCACTTGTAATTTTACTAAAATAGGCTTTTGCCTTTTTGATAATATTTGAGTTAAATCCTCCACATAGACCTCTGTCAGAAGTTAAAACTACACATAAATGAACTTTGTCATTGCCTGTTCCAGCTAAAAGTTTTGGTGCATTTTCTTTATCTGATATTCCATTAGATAAATTTAAGATTATATTATTCATTTTTTCAGAATAAGGCCGACCTTTTTCAGCATTTTCCTGAGCTCTTTTAAGTTTTGCTGCAGCCACCATTTTCATAGCTTTTGTTATTTTTTGTGTCGATTTAACACTTAAAATTCTCTTTTTAAGGTCATCTAAGCTTGCCATACTTACTTCAATCCCTTTTTAAATTCGTTAATTAGATCAATTAGCATTTTTTCTGCATTTTCTTCTAATTTTCCTGAACTTGAAATTGAATTTAAAATTTCTGGTTTATCGGATTTACATTTTTGCAGAATTTTATTTTCAAAATCAGATATATCTTTTTGATCAATATCATCAAGATATCCTCTCACACCGCAAAATACAGAGACAACTTGTTCAGCAACTGTCATTGGTGAGAATTGTTTTTGTTTTAAAAGTTCTGTTAATTTTGATCCTCTATTTAACAATTTTTGTGTTGATGCATCTAAATCAGAACCAAATTGCGCAAATGCAGCCATTTCTCTATATTGTGCTAATTCCAACTTCATTGATCCAGAAACCTTTTTCATTGCTTTTGTTTGAGCAGCTGATCCTACACGTGAAACCGATAAACCTACGTTAATAGCTGGTCTTATACCTTGGTTAAAAAGATTTGTTTCTAAGAATATTTGTCCATCTGTAATAGATATTACATTAGTTGGAATATAAGCAGAAACGTCGCCTGCTTGTGTTTCAATTATTGGTAATGCTGTTAAAGATCCTCCCCCATGTTCATCTCCAAGTTTTGCGGCTCTTTCAAGTAATCTGCTGTGAAGGTAAAATACATCTCCAGGGTAAGCTTCTCTTCCAGGAGGTCTTCTTAATAATAATGACATTTGTCTATAGGCAACTGCTTGTTTTGAAAGATCATCGTATATAATCAAAGCATGCATGCCATTGTCTCTAAAAAACTCTCCCATAGCACATCCTGTATATGGCGCTAGAAATTGCAAAGGCGCAGCGTCTGATGCTGTAGCTGCTACTATAGTTGTGTATTCCATAGCGCCAGCTTCCTCTAAAGTTTTCTGAATTTGTCTTACTGTTGATCTTTTTTGTCCAATTGCAACATATATACAATACAATTTCTGTTTTTCATCTCCACTTTCGTTTATTTTTTTTTGATTTATTATTGTATCAACGGCAACCGCTGTTTTTCCTGTTTGTCTATCACCTATGATTAATTCTCTTTGTCCTCTACCAATTGGAACTAAACTATCAATTGCTTTTAAACCTGACTGCATTGGTTCACTTACAGATTTTCTTGGAATAATTCCTGGAGCTTTTACTTCAACTCTACTTTTTTTTACATTTTTATCTAAAGCACCTTTTCCATCAATCGGATTTCCTAAACCATCTACTACTCTACCAAGCAACTCTTTTCCAACAGGGGTGTCGACGATTTCTCCTGTTCTTTTCACTGTGTCACCCTCTTTAATTGCCTTATCGTCTCCAAATATAACAACACCGACATTTTCACTTTCTAAATTTAAAGCCATACCTTTAGATCCATCTGCAAACTCTACCATTTCACCTGCTTGGACATTATCTAAACCATAAACTCTAGCAATACCATCTCCAACAGACAAAACCTGTCCAACTTCTGTAATTTCAGCTTTATCTCCAAATTTTTTAATTTGCTCTTTTAATATTTTTGTAACTTCTGAAGGATTTATTTCCATTTATGCCTCAACCATTTGTTTTTCTATTTTTTGTAATTTATTTTTAATTGATGTGTCAATCATAGTACTGCCAACTTGCAAAATTAATCCTCCAACTAAACTTTTGTCGTTTTTATAAGTAAGTTTTATTTTTGAATTAAAGGAATTCGAGAGATCATTTTTAATATTTTCTACATCACTTTCACTTAAATCTTTTGCTGAAATTAATTCTGCTTTTATTTCTCCTCTTTTCTTGGAACAAGTTTCAATAAATTCTCTTAAAATTTTATCAACATAGAAGAATCTTCTTTTATGAATAAGAAAAAATAGAAATTTTTTTAACAACTCATTCATATTATTTTTTTCTGAAATAGAATTGATCAAATTTTCCAACTCTTTCTTGCTTATTGTGGGACTTTTAATGCAAAACTTTAAATCTTCGCTTTTAGATATCAGATCAACTATTGTTAATGCCTGTATCTCTACCTCATTTACAGAGTCTGATTCATGAGCTAGCTCATAAAGAGCCAGAGAATATCTGCTAAAAGTTACTTCAGAGAGACTATTTTTTTTGCTCAACTTAGATCCTTTATGAATTGATGAATTTAAAAATTCGAAAATTAAGTAACATATGAGACTATTGTCTTCAAGTACCTCGTTGTCAAAATAGGTTAATTTTTTGCTTATTAATTGAAGTTTATTGGGTCGACATCAACCGTCAGTTTTATTCCATTTAAAAATTTGAAATTTGAGATCAAAGTTGCCAATTTTTTTTGAATATTTAAAGATTTTTTTGATCTAATTAATAGTCTTACTCTAAACTTTTTTCTGATACGAAATATTGGGGAATTTACTGGTCCTAATACTTTACCATCTAAAATTTTTTCAATGTAAATTTTAAATCTCTTTGCTTCTTGTTCGGTTTTTTTTTCGTTTGAACCAGTAACTATCAATGAAATAAATCTTTGAAAAGGTGGTAATCCATTTATTTTTCTTAACTCCAGCTCTTTTTCTAAAAAAATTTCTGGGTTTTCATTTGTAATATCCGAGATCATATTTTTGTTTAAATTATAAGTTTGAAAATATACCATTGCAGGTTTTCCTGCTCTACCTGCTCTTCCTGAAAGTTGATGATAAAGTTGTAAATTTTTTTCGGTACCTCTTAAATCATGTCCTTGCGAGCTAAGATCGATATCTACGACGACAATACAATTTAAATGTGGGAAATGAAAACCTTTAGAAATTAATTGTGTTCCTATCAAAATTTGAATTTTATTATCGACTATTTTTTTTAATATATCTTTTGAATTTTTTTTATTCATTGTGTCGCTTGAAAAAATTAAATGATTTTGTGAAGGAAATTTTTTTTTAACCTCCTCAGCAATCCTCTCAACGCCAGGACCATAAAAAACTAAATCACATTTTTTATTATCCTTACATTCCAAATTAATTTGTGATTTATATCCGCAATAATGACATAACAAAATTTCTTTTGTTTTATGGTAAACGAGATTAATTGAGCAATTTGGGCAAGCAAATATTTTTAAGCATTTTTTACAAAAAACGTTTGGTGCAAAACCTCTACGATTTACAAAAAATAATACCTGATCATTAATTGACAAATGATATTTTACTTTTTCAATTATCTCTTTGGATAACCAGGAATTAGGTTCTAGCTTTGTTTTATTTAAATTAATTATTTCATAATTTGGTAAAGAAGCCTTTTCAAATCTTTCTGATATTTTAGAAACAGAAAATTTTCCTTTTTTTATGTTATTAAAAGTTTCTAACGAGGGAATAGATGTGACTAAATTAATTGGAAAATTTTCAAAGAAAGCTCTTGATATGGCCATATCTCTCGCATTGTAAATTACTCCTTCATCTTGCTTGAATGACTGATCATGCTCTTCATCAACAATAATAAGTCCTAAATCACTAAAAGGAAGAAATAAAGAGGACCTTGCTCCAATTACTATTTTTATTTTATTATTTACAACTCCGTTCCAAATAATTTTTCTATTCTTTTGGCTTATTCCAGAATGCCATATCGCAGGATAAAAACCAAAAAACTCCGTAAATTTTTTTTCAAATTGTGATATTAATCCTATTTCTGGAAGTAAAATTAAACACTGTCTGGACTTGTCGAGAATTTTTTTTATCGTATGGAAATAAACAATAGTTTTGCCTGAACCAGTAACTCCTTGGACAACATGAACCCTAAATTCGTTATTTTTTTTTTCTATTTTTTTTAAACTATCTTTCTGTGTTTTGGTTAAATTAAATATTTTTTTTTTTAAATTTATAGAATAATTTTGTAGTTCATTTTTTTGAAATTCATCTAGATTACTATTATTTAATAAACTTAATTTTAAGGCCATACCTTTCGGAATAACATTATATTCTGCAAACCAATTTATAAAGTTAACCATTTTTTTATTAAGATTTGGTATCTTTAGCTTTTTGATAATTTTTTTTGTTTGAAATTTTTTTTCTGTATTCTTTTCAAATTCATCCCACACAACTCCAACGGTTTTTGTTTTTCCGAATGGCACCTCTACATAGTCTCCTAATCTTAATTTTAAATTAGTTTCGTAGGTGAAAGGATGATTGAATATTTTTGGTAAAAGAATCGGAACTTTCATTGATTTATATTAAGCTTTTTTTTAAGAGTGTATTGCTCTTTTTTCTACAGATAAAGCTGCTTCTTTAATTGCTTCTGAAAAAGTGGGATGAGCATGGCAAGTCCTAGCAATGTCTTCTGAACTTGCACCAAATTCCATCGCAACTGCCATTTCTGCAATCATTTCTCCAACGTGCGATCCAATCATGTGAACACCTAATACCTTGTCAGTCTTTTCATCTGCTAATATTTTAACAAAACCTTCTGCATTATTAACAGTTTTAGCTCTTGAATTAGCCATAAAAGGAAATTTGCCGACTTTGTATTTTATATTGCCTTCTTTTAATTGCTCTTCAGTTTTTCCGATAACAGCAACTTCAGGAGATGTGTAAATTACCCCAGGAATTAAGTCATAATTTACATGGCCCGATTGACCCGCTATCAATTCTGCAACCGCTATACCTTCTTCTTCAGCCTTGTGCGCTAACATTGGACCTGAGATCACATCACCTATTGCAAAAATATTTTTTGTGCTAGTTCTAAATTCTTTATTTACTTTAATTCTTTTTTTATTATCTAAGCTCACACCAATTTTTTCTAAATTAAGATTTTTCGTATTTGCTTTTCTACCAACAGAAATCAAAACAACATCTGCAATTAATTCACTATTTTTGCCAGTTTTATCTTGTATTGAAATTTTTGCAGAATTTTTTTCATTTTTGATGTTTTGTACTTTTGTCTCAAGATGAAAAATAATTCCTTGCTTCTTCAAAATTTTTAAAAACTCTGAGGAGATTTCTTTATCCATTCCTGGTGTAATATAGTTTAATGCTTCGACTACATGAACTTCCGAGCCCAGTCTCGACCATACAGATCCCATTTCAAGACCAATATATCCACCTCCTACTATAACCATTTTTTTTGGTACACTTTTAAGATCAAGAGCACCAGATGAAGATAGAACAATTTTTTCATCAAACTTAATACCTGGCAACTCAACTGGTATTGAACCTGTAGAAATAATTATATTATCTGTATTTAAAGAAATTTTTTTATTATCTTTTGTTGTTACTAAAACTTCATTTGCAGATGCTATAGAGCCAGTTCCATTGAAATGAGAGACTTTATTTTTTTTGAACAAAAATTCGACTCCTTTTGTAAGAATGGAGACTGATTTTTCCTTATTTTTCATCATCTTTTCTAAATTTAGTTTAACCTCACCTACTTCAATTCCTAGATTTTGTAATTTTTTTGCTTTTTGAAAATTTTCTGACAAGTTCAGTAAACTTTTTGAGGGTATACATCCTACATTAAGACAAGTACCACCAAGTGTATTTCGTGCCTCTACACATGCCGTTCTAAAACCTAATTGAGATAATCTTATTGCACACACATAACCACCAGGGCCACCTCCAATTACTACTGCTTGAAATTTTTCAGCCATTAAATTTCTAAAAATAATTTTTCTGGATTCTCTAATTTTTCTTTTATCAATTTTAAAAATGATACAGAGTCTTTACCATCGATTATTCTATGATCATATGATAGCGCTAAATACATGACGGGTCTAACTTTAATTCCGCCATCAACTACAACAGGTCTATCAACAATATTATGCATGCCTAGAACTCCTGATTGGGGTAAGTTTAGAATTGGCGTAGAAAGCATTGAGCCGTAAACACCACCATTACTTATAGTAAATGTACCGCCTTGAAGATCCTCTATAGTTAGCTTACCGTCTCTAGCTTTTTCAGAGATTGTTTTAATTTCGTTTTCAATTTGAGCAAAAGACATTTCATCTGCATTTTTTAAAACAGGAACAACTAATCCTTTATCTGTAGCAACTGCAAAACTTATATTATAGTAATTTTTATAGACTATTTCTTCTCCGTCTATTTCAGCGTTAACAGCTGGAAATAATTTTAGAGCTTCAATGCTTGCTTTTACAAAAAAAGACATAAACCCAAGCTTAACTCCATATTTTTTTAAAAAATCATCCTGATAATCTTTTCTCATTTTAATAACATTAGACATATCAACTTCATTAAATGTAGTTAAAAGGGCAGCATTTTCTTGTGCTTGTTTTAGTCTTTTTGCAATTGTCTGTCTCAATCTGCTCATTTTAATTCTTTCTTCTTGTCCAAATTTAATTTTTCTTTCTGAGGGTTTTGGAGATTTTGACATTAAATTTATTAAATCGCCTTTTAGAACTTGGCCATCTTTTCCTGATCCTTGTATTGATTTTAAATCTATCTTGTTTTCAGCAACAATTTTTCTTACTGACGGAGAAAGTGTATTTGACAAATTATTTTTTCTAGAACCATTTGTAGGTATTTCTTCTGTAAGAACCAAAGGTTCTTCTTCTAAAGATGTTTCATCCTCTACTTCTTCCTCTAATTCTAAAGGTTTGACTTCCTCTACAATCTTTTCAACTTTTTCCTCTGGTGGGTCTTTTACCTGCTCAATTTTAACATCTGGTTCTATTTTTTTTATTTCTTGAACAGTCTCATTGCCATTAGCTTGTATTGATCCCAAAACAGCTCCAACTTCTACTACTTCACCATCTTTATGTTTGATGTCACCAATTGTTCCACTTACAGGAGATGGTACCTCTAAATTTACCTTGTCAGTTTCTAATTCTACTATAGGTTCATCAACTTCTACAGTATCACCAACACTCTTTAGCCACTTGGCTATTGTTGCTTCTGTAACACTTTCACCTAAAGCGGGTACTACAATTTTTTCATTCATTTAATTAAACACTTTTTCCAAAATTCCTTTTTGTTGAGCAACGTGCCTTTTAGCATATCCAGTCGCTGGAGAGGCAGCTGGAGCTCTTCCAATATAAGAAACATTTTTATTATTAGCTTTAATAAAGTCCAATGTCCATTGTATATAATCTCTCACATGCGACCATGCCCCCATATTTTTTGGTTCTTCTTGGCACCATATAAATTCAGCATTTTTAGCATATGGTTTAATAGATTTTACTAATGATTTAGCTGGAAAAGGATAAAGCTGTTCAATTCTCAGTAAAACGACGTCTCTTCTTTTGTATTTTTCTCTTGCCTCTAGTAGATCAAAATATATTTTTCCTGAACACATAATTACCTTGTTAATATTTTTTGATTTTTCTAATTCTAAAAAACCATTTTTCTTCTCAAAAGCATGGTCTTCTAAAATTCTGTGAAAAGAGTTTTTCTTACTAAAATCATCTAAATTTGAAACACAAATTTTATGTCTTAGTAATGATTTAGGTGTCATGATGACGAGTGGTTTTCTAAAATCTCTGTGTATTTGTCTTCTTAGTGCGTGAAAGTAATTTGCTGGAGTTGTACAATTCATAACTTGAAGATTTTCCTGACCACATAATTGTAGAAATCTTTCTAATCTAGCTGATGAATGTTCTGGACCTTGTCCCTCATATCCGTGTGGTAAAAGCAAAACTAGCCCTGATGCACGTGACCATTTTCTTTCTCCTGATGATATGAATTGATCAATAATAACTTGAGCTCCATTTGCAAAATCGCCAAATTGTGCCTCCCACATCGTTAAGGTTTCAGGTTCAACTAGACTATACCCATACTCAAAACCTAAAACTGCTAATTCAGATAGTAGACTATCTACTATCTCAAAATTTTTTTGGTTTTTGGAAATATTGTTCAAAGGAATAAATCTTGTATTGTCCTCTTGATTTCTTAAAACTGAATGTCTTTGGCTGAAAGTACCTCTGCCTGAATCTTGTCCAACTAATCTAACAGGATAACCTTCGTCTAAAAGCGTTGCAAAAGCTAAACTTTCAGCACTTGCCCAATCAATGTTTTTTTTATCCAATATACATTTGTGTCTATTGGTTAATATTTTTTGAATTGTTTTATGTATATTTATTTTTTCACTAACTTTATTTATTTTTTCTGAAATCTTAATTATTTTATCTATATCAACTCCAGTCGCTCCTCTTCTATCTTTGCCTTTTTTTGGTTGGTACCTCGACCAAGTACCCTCAAACCAATCTAGTTTTGGTTTAATATCTTTTGCTGTTTTAAATTGTTCATCTAATAAAGATCTAAAAGATATAATTTGATTTTCAAGATCGCTTTTACTTATAGTTTTTTCTTTTATTAATTTTTCACCATATATTTTTAATGTTGATGGATGTGACCTGATTTTTTTATACATTAATGGTTGTGTAAAAGAAGGTTCATCTCCTTCATTATGACCAAATCTTCTATAACATATCATGTCTATAACTACGTCTTTGCTAAATTTTTGCCTAAACTCTATTGCAATTTTAGCGCAATGCACAACAGCCTCTGGATCATCTCCATTACAGTGTAAAATGGGTGCGTCTACTATTTTTCCTAAATCAGATGGGTAAGGACTAGAACGTGCAAATCTAGGACTAGTCGTAAAACCAATTTGATTATTAACTATAATATGTATCGTACCACCCGTGTTATGTCCCTTTAATCCAGACATGGCAAAACATTCTGCAACTATACCTTGTCCTGCAAAAGCAGCATCGCCGTGAATTAGAATTGGAATAACCTGTTTTCTTTTTAAATCTTTATGAAAAAATTGTTTGGCCCTCGTCTGTCCCAACACGATAGGGTTAACAGCCTCTAAATGGGAAGGATTATCAGTTAAACTTACATGAACAGAATTTCCATCAAATTCTCTATCTGAAGAAGCACCTAAATGATATTTCACATCTCCAGTTGAATCTTCTTTTCTAAGATTGGAAATTTCTCCAGCAAACTCATTAAATATCCGTTTGTAGGATTTTTGTAAGACATTTGCCAGTACGTTCAATCTTCCTCTATGGGGCATTCCTATTTTGATTTCTTTTACACCTAATTGACCACCTCTTTTAATTATTTGCTCTAAGGCAGGTATTAAAGATTCTGCGCCATCAAGACCAAATCTTTTTGTGCCTACATATTTTTTTGCGAGAAATTTTTCAAAACCTTCTGCCTGGACTATTTTATTAAAAATTGCCTTTTTTCCATTACTTGTGAAGTTAATTTGATTTTCCTCTTTTTCCATTCTCTCTCTAAACCAAATTTTTTCTACAGGATCTGAAATATGCATATATTCCACTCCAATATTTGAGCAATATACTTTTCTTAATTTTTGTAAAATTTCATTTATGGATGCAGAGGTAGTATTTAGATAAGATCCTATAAAAATTTTTTTATTGTAATCTTCTTTTTTGAAACCATGATCTTGAGGATGAAGCTCATGTATATAATTTCTTTCCATCATTCCTAATGGGTCAAGGTTTGCTATCAAATGGCCTCTAATTCTATATGCTCTAATAAGTGCAATAGCTTTAATTGATTGTGTTATTGAACTTCCTGATGTTTTGATATTTTGATTCTGTCCTGCTAATTCGTCAGTTATTTTATCTAGATTTACTTTTTTTCTTTGAGCCCAAGAAGGTCCCTCTACTTCTTTAATTATTGATTCAATATCATCGTTAAGATCTTTAAAATATTCTCTCCAACTTTCGGGTAGATTAGGATCTTTTTCAATATACTTGATGTACATTTCTTCAATAAATGCACTATTTGACTTATTTAAAAAAGAGGTCTTTTTAAATTCAATATTTTTACTAGAAGTCATTATTATTATCTTATTATAATGTTTAACTATAGATTTTAAAGTGACAATTTATTAAGTAAGGTTTTTCCAATATCTGCAGGCGACTCTGTAATTGTAATACCTGCTTTTTGCAAAATTTTTATCTTTTCTTTAGCTCCACCTTTCCCACCAGAAATAATTGCTCCCGCATGTCCCATTCTTTTACCTTTGGGTGCTGTGAGACCAGCAATAAAACCAACCATTGGTTTTTTTATTTCATGTTTAGAGATAAATTCAGCTGCCTCTTCCTCAGCACTTCCACCAATTTCACCAATCATAACAATTGATTTTGTACTTTCATCTTTCAAAAATAAATCCAAACAATCTATAAAATTTGTCCCATTGATTGGATCTCCTCCAATTCCGATGCATGTTGATTGGCCTAGTCCATTAGCTGTTGTTTGTGCTACAGCCTCGTAGGTTAGTGTTCCAGATCTTGAGACTATTCCAACTGATCCTTTTTTATGGATATTTCCAGGCATGATTCCAATTTTACATTCATCAGGTGTAATAATACCAGGACAGTTAGGCCCAATTAATCTTGATTTAGATTTAGATAAATACTTTTTTACCTTCAACATATCAATAATTGGAATTCCCTCAGTAACACAAACTATAATTTCAATTGATGCCTCTATTGCTTCAATAATTGCATTTGCTGCAAACTTTGCTGGAACATAAATCATAGTGGCATTTGCACCAGTCTTTTCTTTAGCTTCCTTAACTGTATCAAAGACTGGTTTACCAAGATGTGTTTGGCCTCCCTTTCTAGGTGTTACTCCACCTACTAAATTGGTTCCATATAAAATAGACTGTTCAGAATGAAATGTTCCATGAGAACCAGTGAAACCTTGACAAATAAGTTTTGTATTTTTATTCACTAATATCGACATATTATTTAGTAATCTCTACAACTTTTTTTGCAGCTTCAGATAAATCTGAGGCAGAAATAATTTTTAATTTAGAATCGTCTAAGATTTTTTTTCCTTTTTCATAGTTAGTACCTGCTAATCTGACAACTAATGGGATATCTATTTTCATTTCTTTAGCAGCTTCAACTACACCTAAAGCTAATACATCGCATCTCATTATGCCTCCAAAGATATTAATTAAAATACCTTTTACATTTTTATCACTGAGTATCATTTTAAAAGCAGCTGCAACTTTATCCTTTGATGCTCCACCACCAACATCTAAAAAGTTTGCCGGGCTGCCACCAAATAATTTTATTATATCCATTGTTGCCATAGCTAGTCCTGCACCATTTACCATACATCCAATATTTCCATCGAGTTTAATATAAGAAAGTTCTTTTTTATTAGCTTCAATTTCAGTTGGGTCTTCTTCATTTAAATCACGAAGTTCATAAATATCTGGGTGTCTAAAAATAGCGTTATCGTCAAAATTAATTTTTGCATCTAAACAAAGAATATTGTTTTCTTTTGTTAAAACTAAAGGGTTTATCTCAATTAAACTTGCATCTTTTTCAATAAATAATCTATACATAGATTTAATAAGTTCAATTGCTTGGTCTTTAGCATCATATTCTAATTTAAAAACATCTATAACTTTTTCACAATTTAAATCAGAAATTTCTTTTTCAACGTCTATTCTTGTTGTAATTATTTTTTCAGGATTTTTCTTTGCTATTTCCTCAATGTCCATTCCTCCTTCAATACAAGAAATAAATGCAATCTTTGATTTTGCCCTATCTACCAAACACGATAAGTAAAATTCTTTATCTATGTAAGACGATTCCTCTACATATAATTTTTTAACTTTTTTACCTTTTGGTCCTGTTTGATTAGTGACTAACGTTTTACCTAACATTTGATCAGCAGCTTGTTTTAATTCCTCTAACGAATTAGTAATTTTAATACCTCCAGCTTTTCCTCTTCCTCCAGAGTGAATTTGGGCTTTTAAGACGTATTTTTCAGTCTTAAGTAATTTTGATTTATTTAATAGATCTTTAGATGTTTCGCCGTGAACTCCATTTGGAACTGGCGCGCCAAACTTTTTTAATAATTCTTTTGCTTGATATTCATGAATATTCATCAATTATTCAATTCAGGATCAATTTTTATGGCTGCCTCCCAAAGTTTTTTAACCGCATTAACTGAATTTAAAAATTCTTTTTTTTCTTTTTCATCGAGCTGGATTTCCTCGATTTTTTCGACACCTTTTTTACCAATCAAAACTGGAACACCAGCATAAACGTTTTTAATACCATACTCTCCGTTTAAATGTGCTGCACATGGTAAAACTTTTTTTTCATCATTAAGAAAAGATATAGCCATTTCTACACCCGAGGCTGCGGGAGCATAATAAGCTGATCCTTTTTCTAAATATTTTACTATTTCTGCACCTCCGTCCCTTGTTCTCTGATTTATACTTTCAACTATATCTGCTGAAATTTTTCCCTCGTTAATTAAATCATTTAACATTTTACCATTTACTTTTGTAAAACTAGGAAGTGGTACCATTGTGTCTCCATGACCGCCCATAACCATTGCATCGATTTGTTTTACAGGTACGCCTAATTCTAAAGATAAAAAAAGTTTAAACCTCGAACTATCTAGAATACCTGCCATTCCAACAACTTTATTTGTTGGTAATTTTGAGTACTTCTGAAATGCCATAACCATAACATCCAGCGGATTAGTAATACATATTACAAATGCCTCTGGGCAATTATTTTTCACACCAATAGCAACTTGCTTCATGATTTTTAAATTAATACCTAAAAGATCATCTCTACTCATTCCAGGTTTTCTAGGTACGCCTGCAGTAATTATTATTACATTGGAATCTTTTATATCCTCATACTTGTCAGTACCTTTAAATTTTACATCGAAACCATCAACTGAGGATGATTGTGCAATATCTAATGCTTTACCTTTTGCAACACCCTGGGCAACATCAAACAATACAACTTCAGAAACAAGTTCTTTAAGCCCAATTAAATGCGCTAGCGTGCCTCCTATTTGACCAGCTCCTATAAGTGAAATTTTTTTTTTCATGTTATTTCATTGTAGGCATAACAAACTCTGGGTTTGATCTTATGCCTGATGGCCATCTCGACGTTACAGTTTTAAGTTTTGTATAAAATCTTACACCCTCTGGTCCATGCATGTGTTGATCGCCAAAAAGAGATCTTTTCCAACCTCCAAAACTATGAAACGCCATTGGTACAGGTATTGGAATATTTATTCCAACCATTCCAACTTTTATTTTACTGGAAAAACTTCTAGCTGCATCACCATCTCTTGTGAAAATACTCACTCCATTTCCAAATTCGTGATCATTTACTAATTGTGTAGCTTCAGAAAAATCATTTGCACGCACTACTGATAATACTGGTCCAAATATTTCCTCATTATAAATTCTCATATCTTTTTTAACATCGTCAAACAAACATCCTCCAATAAAGAAACCTTTTTCATATCCTTGTAGTTTTAAGCTTCTTCCATCTACAACAAGTTTTGCTCCCTCTTTAACGCCTAAATCAACATATCCTTTCACTTTCTCTAAGTGTTCTTTAGTTACTAATGGACCCATCTCAGAGTTTTTATCCATACCGGGGCCAACTTTTAGGGCTTCTACTTTTCTTGATAATTTCTCAACTAATTTATCTCCAATGCCACCAACTGCAACTGCAACTGATTGAGCCATACACCTTTCTCCTGCAGATCCATAAGCTGCTCCCATTAAGCCATTTACTGCTTGATCTAAGTCGCAGTCAGGCATTACAACGCAATGATTTTTCGCTCCACCAAGTGCCTGAACTCTTTTTTCATTTTTAGCAGCATTTTCATATATATATTTTGCAATCGGAGTAGATCCCACAAAACTTACAGCCTGAATATCTTTGTTAACTAAAATTGCATCCACAACTTCTTTATCTCCATTAACAACATTAAATACACCATCTGGTAAACCAGATTCTTTAAATAGTTCCGCTAGTTTTATTGAACACGATGGATCTTTTTCAGATGGTTTTAGTATAAATGTATTTCCGCATGCAATTGCCATTGGAAACATCCACATGGGAACCATGGCCGGAAAATTAAATGGGGTAATACCAGCACAAACCCCCAATGGTTGTCTTATAGACCAACTATCAACCTCAGAGCCAACATTCTCAGTAAACTCTCCTTTTAAAATTTGAGGGATTCCACATGCAAACTCTACAACTTCTAAACCCCTTGTTAAAGAACCCTTTGCATCTTCATAAACTTTTCCATGTTCTGCAACAATCATTTTTGTTATCTCATCAGAGTTTTTCTCAATTAATTCTTTAAACTTAAACATTACTCTTGCTCTTTGAAGTGGTGGCTTAAGTGACCAGCTTTCAAAAGCTTTTTTTGCGATTAAAACTGTATTATCTAAATCTTTTTTAGATCCTAATATCACTTCAGAAGTTTGTTCTCCAGTTGCAGGATTGAAAACTTTACCTCTTCTATTGGAGTCACCTTTGGATAAATTACCATTTACAAAGTGTTGAATTAAATTCATTGAAAAATTATTTAAATAACTAATTAGCTTGTTGCAAGCATTTTCTTAATAGATGCAATCGCTTTTGCTGGATTTAAACCCTTTGGACATGCGTTTGTACAATTCATGATAGTATGACATCTATATAATTTTAGCTCATCTGCAACTTTTTTAAGTCTCGCTTTTCTATCTTCATCCCTACTATCTATGATCCATCTATAAGCTTGAAGTAAGACCGCTGGTCCTAAATATTTTTCTCCATTCCACCAATAACTTGGGCAAGACGTTGAACAGCAAGCACACATTATGCATTCATACAAACCATCTAATTTTGCTCTGTCTTTTTTGGATTGAAGATTTTCTTTTTCATCATTTTTTTTTGAGGTTTTAAGCCAAGGTTCTACTGACTCGTATTGTTTGTATAATGTGCTTAAATCTCCAATTAAATCTTTTAACACTTTTAAATGAGGCAAGGGATAAATATTTATATCACCTTTGATTTCAGAGTGTGGTTTAGTACAAGCAAGCCCATTTTTTCCATCCATATTCATTGCGCAAGAGCCACAAACGCCATGAGCGCAAGATCTTCTATAAGCGATAGATGGGTCAATTTCATTTTTAATTTTATTTAAGATGTCTAAAACTTTAGAAGGACAATTATCCATATCAACTTCATAAGTGTCTATTCTCGGTTTCTCTCCTGTGGAAGGATCCCATCTGTAAATGTTTACTTTCCTTAAATTTTTCGATCCTGTTTTATCTTTATAATAGTTTCCTTTTTCAATTTTTGAATTCTCAGGTAACCTTATTTGAACCATTAATATACTCTTTCTTGTGGAGGAAAGTACTGAACATCACTTGTAAGTGTTGAAATATTTACTGGTCTATAATCAATTTTAGTTTTTGTACCATCACACCAAGACAAGGTATGTTTCATAAAAGATTTGTCATCTCTTTTTGGAAAATCTTCTCTTGCATGAGCCCCTCTGCTCTCTTTTCTACTATATGCAGAGTCCATAGTTGTGATTGCCTGTCTAATCAAATTATCAAATTCAAGTGTTTCAACCAAATCTGTATTAAAAATCAATGAATTATCTTTTACAGAAATATTTTCCATACCTTCAAAAGATTTTCTAATTTCATTTACACCTTCTGTTAAAGTTTTTTCAGTCCTAAATACTGCACATTTTGATTGCATAGTTTTTTGCATAGCTAATCTTAATTCTGCAGTAGGATTAGATCCTTTAGAGTTTCGTAATTTATCAAATCTATCTAAGCATTTATCTGTTTCACTTTGAGGAATGTCTTCATGTTTCATACCAGGTTTTACAAGTTCAGCGGCTCTTTTTGCTGCTGCTCTGCCAAATACAACTAAATCGATTAAAGAATTTGATCCTAATCTATTTGCACCATGAACAGAAACACAAGCTGCCTCACCGATTGCCATAAGTCCAGGAACGGTTTTTTCTGATCCATTCATTGTTATTACCTCTGCTTTATAATTAGTAGGTATTCCACCCATATTATAATGAACTGTTGGCACTACTGGAATTGGTTCCTTAGTTACATCAACGTTTGCAAAAAGTCTTGAGGCCTCCGAGATACCTGGCAATCTGTCCTCAATTACTTTTTGGTCTAAATGATTTAAATGTAAATGAACATGATCTTTATCCTTGCCGACACCACGCCCTTCATTAATTTCGACCGCGATTGATCTACTTACAACATCTCTCGAAGCAAGATCTTTTGCTTTAGGCGCGTATTTTTCCATAAATCTTTCACCCTTAGAGTTTACTAAATATCCTCCCTCACCTCTAACACCTTCAGAAATTAAAGTCCCATGACCATAAATACCTGTGGGATGAAATTGTACAAATTCCATATCTTGAAGTGGCAATCCAGCTCTTAAAACCATTGCATTACCATCGCCAGTGCAAGTGTGAGCTGAAGTTGCTGAATAGTAAACTTTGCCATATCCACCAGTTGCAATAATTGTAATATGCGATCTGAACCTATGAATTGTTCCATCATTTAAGTTCCATGCTATCAGTCCTTTGCACTCACCATTTTTCATCAATAGATCCAATGCAAAATATTCAATAAAAAATTCAGTGTTGTGTTTCAAAGCTTGGCCATAAAGTGTGTGTAAAATTGCATGACCTGTTCTATCAGCTGCTGCGCAAGTTCTCTGCACAGTTCCATTTCCATAATTTTTTGTCATACCACCAAATGGTCTTTGATAAATTTTACCATCTTCTGTTCTGCTAAATGGCACTCCATATTTTTCAAGCTCTAAAACTGCTCTTGGTGCTTCTTTACAAAGATACTCTATACAATCTTGATCTCCCAACCAATCAGATCCTTTAACAGTATCATACATATGCCATCTCCAATCGTCTTCGCCCATATTTCCTAATGCTGCCGAAATACCTCCCTGCGCTGCAGATGTATGACTACGTGTTGGAAATACTTTTGAAATACATGCTGTCTTTAATCCAGCTTCACTTAATCCAACTGCAGCTCTAAGTCCGGATCCTCCTGCACCCAAAACTACAACATCGTATTCATGATCTATTATTTTGTAACTGCTCATAAACTTAGTTTATATAATATAAATATTGTAAAAATTGGCATTATAATAGCAAATAAATAGAGTATTTTGTTTGCGACATTTTTTAATTTTTCATTCACTATATAATCCTCAAATACCTCACTTATGCTTAATGCTGAGTAAAAATAAGTAATTATTACGAATAAAGAGAACAAAAACTTATTTGGCTGCTTTACAAAAAAAGAGTTAATATCCTCAAAACCCATATCGTATATAGAAACCAGTTGAAATACGAACCAGATCATCAGAGGCAACATAATAACAGCGCTCAGTTTAAGAAAAATCCACTTTTTTGTTGCAGTAATCATATTAAAAAGTTTTTTCCTAATATGTAGATTATAAGAGTTAATGTAAATGAACCAACTATCACTAATGACCCTGTAATATTTGCTGTTTTTAATTCAAATCCAATACCGTAGTCCCAAAACAAATGTCTTATTTCACTTAATATTTGAAAAGAAAAAGACCAAACAATTGCTAAAATTAAAAATTTCCCAATAAAAGAATTTAGAAATATAAAAATGAGTTCATAATTGTCTTTTCCTAAAACCAGATAGGAAACCCAGAAGCATATCAAAGTTAAGGATGCAAAATTTATTATTCCTGTAATTCGGTGCGAAATTGAAACTAAAGAAGATATATGCCAGTTATATATTTGAATATGTGGTGACAATGGATTATCATTTTTCATTTTCCCATCCTAAAGTATGTTTCTGCAATTTCTACAGCGTTAAGAGCCGCACCTCTTAATAAATTATCTGAAACAATCCATAAATTCAAAGAATTATTTTTTGAATTATCTTCTCTAATTCTTGAGATAAAAGTCTCGTTTTTACCCTCTGCATCTATGGGGGTGATATAACCTGCATTTTCTCTTTTATCAAAAACTTTACAACCTGGTGAGTTATTCAAAGTTTCACTTATCTTTTTTACGGTAAAAGGTTTTTCAAATTCAATATTAACAGATTCGGCATGAGAAACTTTTACTGGAATCCTCACACATGTTGCTGTGAGTTCAATTTTATCGTCCAAAATCTTTTTTGTTTCACGTGTCATTTTTAATTCTTCTTTTGTATATCCATCTTCTGCAAAAACATCTATGTGAGGTATTGCGTTAAAAGCTATTTGTTTAGTAAAATTTTCTGAAGAAAATTTTTTATTATTTATTATAGCCATTGATTGTTCAACCATTTCATCCATAGGAGCTTTTCCTGCGCCGGAAGTTGATTGATATGTAGATACAACAACTCTTTTTATTTTAAATAAATCATGAAGCGGCTTCAGAACTATAACCAGCTGAGCGGTAGAACAATTGGGATTAGCAATTATATTTTTAGGTATATTCTTCATGTCATTAGGATTAACTTGTGGAACTATTAGTGGAACCTCTGGGTCCATCCTAAAAAAACTTGAATTATCAACTACTATAGAATTTTTAGCAGCTTTTGGGGCAAACTTTTCTGAAATTTTTCCTCCAGCAGAGAAGAAAGTTAAATCAACTTTTGAAAAATCAAAATTTTCTAGTAGTTCAATTTTAATATCTTTGCCTTTAAAATTTAAAGATGATCCCAAACTTTTTGTTGAAGCTAATAAATATAAATTATCAACCCTAAAATTTTTTTTTTCTAAAACCTCAAGGATTTTTCTTCCTACATTTCCGGTTGCTCCGACGATTGCAATATTCATAGTATATTTTTTGAATTTATACTAAATGAAAGGTAAATCGCAAACTTTTCCGCTTACATTTTTGCCGTTTATATTAACCTTAAATTCTTGAGATTGTTTAAAGTAGGGTTTTTTGATCATAGCTATACCAATTGCTTGTTTAAACATTGGATTATATGATCCTGACCTAAGTTCACCAATTAGTTCATTTTTACTATCATACAAATTCATTGATCCAGTAACGGAAATATTGTCAATATCAAGTTTTACTCCCATTAGTTTTTTCTTAACACCCTCAGATCTTATTCTCTTAAGTGCTTCTTTTCCTAAAAATTCAATATCGTTATCAAGATTAATATAATTATCAAATCCACATTCATATGGGTTATCGCCTAAATCCATATCATTTCCGTAAGATAACAACGAACTTTCTATCCTTTCAATTAAGTTTGGGCATCCTGGTTTCAAATTAAATTCATCACCAACCTCAAATAATTTATCATATAAAGCTAATCCAGCTTCAGTATGCTCCATATAGACTTCGTAACCACCTTGTTTAGACCATCCTGATCTAGCAATAAGATGTTTTGCTCCACCAAATTCAAAGTAATCAAAACCGAAAAACTTTAATTGAGTAATTTTAGGACCTAGAACTTTTTCCATTAATTTAAATGATTTTGGCCCCTGAACTGAAAATATATCTACATCAGGCTCTGAAATTTTAACATCAAAATTTCTTCCTATTGCAAGTCCTTTTGCAAATAGCCCAACATCAGAATCTGATAATGATATCCACCAACGTGTATCCGAAAGTTTTAAAACCACAGGATCATTAATTAGTCCTGCGTTGTCATCAATTATTGGACAATAATAACATCTGCCGACTTTTGATTTTGACAAATCTCTACAAGTCATTAGTTGCACAAGTTTAGCTGAGTCTTTCCCCGAAATTTCAAGCTGTCTTTGTACTGCAGCGTCCCAAACCTGAACATGTTCTTTAAGATGATGATATAATTCATCGAGTGGTCCAAATGCTGCTGGTAAAAGCATATGATTATAGACTGTGTAATGAGTTACGCCTTGTTTCTCAACTCTTGAGGTGTATTTTGTTCCTCTAAGCCTTCTTGATTTTGCAATATAAAAATTACTCATTAATTCAATAAAAATTCTTTAACTAGTTTTCTCATCTCAAAAGCTTTCTCATAAATAATCATATGACCACAGTTTTGTATTACTTTTACTTGTGAATTTTTTATAGTTTCAGCCATTTTATTTCCTACTTTGAGAGGCACCATTTTGTCCAAATCTCCAAATATACATAGAGTCGGGCATTCTATTTTATCAAGAGATTCTTTTCCGGCTTTATAGTTGTTACAGGCAGTTAAGTCTACAGACAAAATTTCTCGGATTTCACGTGTTGAATTAATAATTTTTTTTACTGGATTTCCTCCAATGAAGGCTTTTGACCCTTCATATCCCCATTTCATCATTAAATGAATAGCTTTATCATCTCCCGCTTCTGCTAAATCTAACAAATCCTGATTTACTGGTAGCATATAAGAACCTGCAACAAGAACTAATTTATTTATTAAATAAGGATATTTTGATGCAAATTCTATTCCAATTAGGCAGCCTTGAGAATGACCGATAAAATTTACTTTTTCTAACCTCAATTTATTAATTAAATCTGCAACCCAATCGGATATTTCTTCGATTGATTTTATAGCTGGGCCATCTGAGTTTCCATGGCCGGGTAAATCAACTGATAAAACATTAAATCCATGAGAAGCATAAAATTGTTCGTGAAGAGACCAAACGATATGTGTCAATCCACTTCCATGCATCAAAAGTATTGTCGGTTTAGACTTGTCAACATCCATACCTCCTGTAGAGATAAACACATTTTTATTGTCTACCTCTAAATTCAGTTTAGCTCCTTGGCCTTTTTTCTTAATTCGAATTTTTGGATTTTTCCTGTTGATGTTTTTGGTAATTCACAAAACTCAATTTTTTTTGGAACTTTAAATTTTGCCAGTGTTTCCTTGCAAAAATCAATTAATTCTTTTTCTGTCGTTGGTTTATCTTTTACAGCTTCTATAAATGCACACGGTACTTCGCCCCATTTTTCGTCTGGTTTTGCTACAACAGCAGCAATTGATACAGAGGGATGTTTAGCTAATGTATTTTCAATTTCTATAGATGAAATATTTTCACCACCAGAAATAATGATATCTTTTGATCTATCTTGTATTTTAATATAACCATCTGGGTGCATTACAGCTAAATCCCCTGAATGAAACCAACCATCTTTCATTGCTTTATCAGTTGCATCTTTATCTTTAAAATACCCTTTCATAACAACATTTCCTCTTATCATTATTTCTCCAATAGTTTTTCCATCTCTTGGAACTTCTTTCATGGTTTCAGGATCCATAATTGTAACACCTTCAGTGTTTGGATATCTTACTCCTTGTCTTGCTTTTATCTCGTTTTGTTTTTCTTCTTCAAATGCATTCCAGTCATCATTCCAAGCACATTGTGTTACATGACCATAGGTTTCAGTTAGACCATAAACATGCATAACCTCAAAACCCAAACTTTTCATTTTTTTGAAAATTATGCTTGGAGGTGGTGCGCCTGCAGTGAGTACATAAACTTTGTTTTTCAATTTTTTTCTGTCTGATTCTGGAGCACCTGTTATCATATTTAAAACTATAGGAGCACCACCGAAGTGAGTTACATTATATTTATCTATTAATTCAAATATTTTTTTGACATCAATATTTCTTAAACAAATTGTTCTTCCATTTAACATTGGTACAGTCCATGGATAACACCATCCATTACAATGAAACATAGGAACAATAGTTAAAAAATTTAATCTGTTTGGCATATTCCATGCCGTAGCGCTTCCTGTTGACATTAAATATGAACCTCTATGATGATAAACTACTCCTTTAGGGTTTCCTGTTGTCCCTGAAGTATAACTAAGTGTAATTGCTTCCCACTCATCGTCCGGCATTCTCCACTTATAATTTTCGTCTCCAGAATTAAGGAATTCCTCATATTCTAGATCACCAATTTTTTCTAACTTAGATTGATCAGCATATTTATCATGTATATCGATTATGGTAATTTTTTTATTCAAAGTGGATAAAGCTTTTTTAACTTCTATATGTAATTGTCTATCAACAACTAATACTTTAGCTTCACTGTGTTCTAAAATATATGCAATTGTTTTAGCATCTAAACGAATATTAATTGTATTAAGAATTGCACCAGTCATTGGGACTGAATAATGTGCTTCGAAAATCTCAGGAGTGTTAAAAGCTAAGAATGAAACTGTGTCTCCTTTTTTAATTCCTATTTTTTCTAATGCGCTTGCAAATTTAAGGCATCTTTTATAAACCTGCATCCAGGTATATTTTCTATCTTCATATATAATTGCTTGATAA
This sequence comes from uncultured Pelagibacteraceae bacterium, assembly GCA_902536765.1. Taxonomy (GTDB): domain Bacteria; phylum Pseudomonadota; class Alphaproteobacteria; order Pelagibacterales; family Pelagibacteraceae; genus Pelagibacter. The sequence goes on along the minus strand of CACAYM010000001.1, from coordinate 164,365 downwards.
TTTGGATAAATATCTTTCGCTCTATTTAAAAATGTAAGAGGGGTCAAAGGTACATGGTTGGCCTTGTTTTTATCAAGATTTGTCTCGTAATGATTCATGAATTAATTAAATTTAAAATCCATTATGTAACCACTACCAGAAATTGCACTAGAATAATGACTCTCTACTCTTGGTAGCACTCTATGAAAATAAAATTTAGCTGTTTGTATTTTATCTTCATAGAATTTTTTATTATTTGATACTTCTTTAAAACTAACCTCTAAAACCTTCAACCATGAATGACCTAGTGCAACATAACCGAGAACTTTTAAATAATCATTAGATGCAGCATTAGCATCATCTTTTGAGTCCTTAATCTTCTCTTTAATCCAAGCAGTAAAATCAATAAGTTTTTCTAAATAAATTTTTAATTTTTCTTGGTAGGGTTTTAATTCTGAACTTTCTGTTTCTATATCTTTTCTTAAAATATTGATGTAATTTTCAACAATATCTCCATTTTTATTTATAAGTTTTCTAAAAACTAGATCTATAGCCTGAACTGAGTTGGTACCTTCGTAAATTGGTGTAATTCTGTTATCTCTATAAAGCTGTTCTATACCCTGATCTTTTGTATAACCATAGCCTCCATGTATTTGCATTGCATCACTTGTTATTTCCATTCCTAAATCTGAAAATAGGGATTTTACTACTGGCGTCATTAGTGAAACTAAATCTGAAGCCTCCTGTTTTGTTTTGGGCTCGTTGTGATTAAGACTAACTTCCGTTTGTTGTGATAACCAAAAACATAAGGCTCGTTCACCCTCAATAATTGATTTCATGTTAAGTAATGATCTTCTAATATCTGCGTGTTCTATAATCAAATCTGCACTTCCATTTTGAGACTTGCTAGAATTGCTCTTACCTTGCTTTCTTTCTTTAGCATAGTTTAATGAATTTTGATAAGCAATCTCTGAAAGTCCTAAGCCTTGAATTCCTACAATTATTCTTTCTAAGTTCATCATAGTGAACATTGAATTAAGTCCTTTATTTTTTGGTCCAATCATATATCCAGTTGCTTCATCAAAATTTAAAACACAAGTTGCAGATCCTTTTATTCCCATTTTGTTTTCAATCGATCCTGTAGAAATACCATTTTTTGGACCAATAGATCCGTTTTCTTTAACAATATATTTTGGAACAAGAAATAAACTAATACCTTTGGTTCCAGGAGGTGAGTCTGAGGCTCTTGCAAGAACTAAATGTATAATGTTTTCAGTTAAATCATGATCGCCAGATGTAATAAATATTTTTTGACCTGAAATTTTATAAGTGCCATCTTCTTGTTCATGGGCTTTTGTCTTAAGGATTCCAAGATCAGTGCCACAAACTGGTTCTGTAAGGCACATTGTTCCACTCCATTTTCCTTCAACCATTTTTGGTAAATACATGTTTTTTATATCTTCAGATGCATGGTGACGAATACAGTTATAAGCACCTAATGTGAGTTCTGTATAAAGTTTGAAAGCTAAACTTGCCGAAGAAAGCATTTCATCAAAAAAGGCACTTACTGTTTTGGGCATCCCTTGACCACCATATTTTGGGTCACAAGATAAAGACATCCATCCATCTTCAATAAATTTACTGTATGCTTCTTTATAACCTGGAGGTGTTCTAACAACACCATTTTCAAGTACTGCTGGATTCTCATCCCCTGCTTTAGCTAATGGTAAAATAATGTTTTGATTAATTTTAGCAGCCTCATCCAGTATATCTTTTACTAGATCTGGAGTTATTTCTTTATACTTTTCAATCTCATTATAGTTTTTGTTATTTCTCAACTTTTCATAGAGAAACATCATATCTTCAATTGGTGCTGTGTAAGTAGTCATAATTTTTAATAACTATAAAATATGTGAAATTATTTATTTTTGCAATTGCGCAATAATTGCATCTCCCATTGCAGTTGTTGAAACTTCCTTATTTCCCTTAGAATATATGTCTTTTGTTCTTAATCCCATGTCTAAAACGCTTTGCACTGCAGTATCAATTTCCTTAGCTTCTTTTTCTAAATTCAAGGAATACTTTAGCGCCATAGAAAAACTCAAAATTGTTGCAATTGGATTTGCAAGATTTTTACCAGCTATATCTGGTGCTGAACCATGAACAGGTTCATACATTGATCTAATATTCCCATTTTTATCTTTAGCACCTAAAGATGCTGATGGTAAAAGACCTAAAGATCCAGTTAACATAGCTGCTTCATCAGAAAGTATATCTCCAAACAAGTTATCTGTTACAATCACGTCAAATTGCTTTGGATTTCTTAATAATTGCATAGCACAATTATCTGCCAACATATGTTCTAATTTAACTTCTTTAAATTCATTTTTGTGAGTTTCTGTTACTTCCTCTCTCCATAATTGTCCTGCCTCCATAACATTTGATTTTTCACATGAGGTAACTTTATTATTTCTCTTTTTTGCTAAATCAAAAGCAACTCTTGCTACTCTTGCAATTTCGCTTGAAGTATAAGTGTGAGTATTAACGCCTTTTCTCTCGCCGTTATCAATAGGTTTAATACCTCTTGGCTCTCCAAAATATATACCACCTGTTAGTTCTCTTACTATCATGATATCAAGTCCGGAAACAATTTCTGGTTTAAGGCTCGAGGCATCAACTAGTTGCTTAAAACAAATTGCTGGTCTAAGGTTAGCAAATAATTTTAATTCTTTTCTTAATTTTAATAAAGCTCTCTCAGGTTTTTTTGAAAAATCTAAATTATCCCATTTAGGCCCGCCCACTGCACCCAAAATTACCGCCTCACTTTCAAGAGCTTTGTAAAATACCTCATCAGTTATTGGGGTCCCATGCTTATCATAAGCCGCCCCTCCAACTAAATCTTCATCTATTTCAAAATCAAGAGATCTTTTACTATTAAGCCAATTAATTATTTTTTTTACCTCTGATACAACCTCTGGACCGATTCCATCACCTGGTAATAGTAAAATTTTTCTTTTCTTAACTTTAATCATTAAAAATCCATGGCCTATTTGAAGATAATTTTTTTTCAAATTCAGTAATTTTCGGATTTTTTTCTAGTGAAAGAGCAATATCATCTAGTCCTTCAATTAAACACTTTTTTTTGAATTGATCTATTTCAAAATCAATCTCATTATTTCCAAAAGTAATTTTTTGTTTTTCAAGGTTAACAATAATCTCTTCTTTTCTTTTTGAGTATTCAGAGAGTTCTTTTATTTTAGCTTCTGGAAGTACAATTGGTAAAATTCCGTTTTTAAAACAATTATTGTAGAAAATATCTGCATAACTTGAGCTAATAACGCATGTTATTCCGAAATCAAGTAAAGCCCAGGGAGCATGTTCTCTTGAAGACCCACAACCAAAGTTTTTTCCAGCTATTAAGATCTTAGAGTCGTTAAATGGACTAGCATTTAAAATAAAGTCGTCAATTGGTGTACCCTTTTCATTATATCTCATTTCATAAAATAAATTTTTTCCAAGACCTGTTCTTTTAATGGTTTTTAAAAACTGCTTTGGAATTATCATATCTGTATCAATATTAACTATTGGAAGATATGCAGGTATACTTTTTATTGTTTTAAATTTTTGCATTTAATTTTGAAATTTTCTAACATCGTCTAAAGATCCTGATATTGCTGCTGCTGCAGCCATTCCAGGACTAACAAGATGTGTCCTCCCGCCTCTACCTTGACGTCCTTCAAAATTTCTATTTGAAGTAGATGCACATCTTTCTTCAGGTTTTAATTTATCAGCATTCATCGCTAAGCACATAGAACATCCAGGTTCTCTCCAATCAAAACCTGAATCTTTGAAGACTTTATCTAAACCTTCTTGTTCAGCCTGTTGTTTCACCAGTCCAGAGCCAGGAACTACCATAGCATATACATGTTGTGCTACTTTTTTGTTCTTAACTATTTTTGCTGCATCTCTTAGGTCCTCAATTCTACCGTTTGTACAACTTCCAATAAAAACTTTATCTATCTTAACATCCTTTATAGCTGTGCCAGGTTTTAAACCCATATATTTTAATGATCTCTCTATTGAATTTTTTCTATCCTCATCCGCTTCGTTTTCTGGATTTGGTATCCTTCCATCTATAGATATGACATCTTGTGGAGATGTTCCCCATGTTACCATTGGCATAATATCTTTTCCATCTAAAGTAACTTCTTTATCAAAATTAGCATCGTCATCAGATTTTAATTTACTCCAATAGTCTAATGCTTTATCCCAATTTTCTTTTTTAGGTGACATTGGTCTGCCATTTAAATAATTAAATATTTTTTCATCTGGCTCGATTAAACCCGCTCTTGCACCTCCTTCAATAGTCATATTACAAATTGTCATTCTTTGCTCCACACTTAGAGATGAGATTAGGCTTCCTGCGTACTCAATCACATAACCAGTTCCACCTGCGGTACCAATCTTACCAATTATTTGTAGAATAACATCTTTAGATGTTACACCGATAGACAACTTTCCATCCACTTTAATACGAAAGTTTTTTGATTTTTTTTGAACCAAAGTTTGTGTGGCTAACACGTGCTCTACTTCAGAAGTTCCTATACCAAAAGCTAGAGATCCAAAAGCTCCATGAGTTGCTGTGTGACTATCTCCACAAACAATTATACTTCCTGGCTGTGTAAATCCTTGCTCAGGTCCAATTATATGAACTATCCCTTGTCTTTTATCATTCATTCCAAAAAGCTTTATTCCAAACTCTTCACAGTTTTTTTCTAAAGTTTCTACTTGAAGTTTTGACTCTTTATCAGAAATGCCTTTAGATCTATCAGATGTTGGTACGTTATGATCTGCAACAGCTAATGTTAGATTTGGTTGTCTTACTTTTCTATTAGAGTTTCTCAATCCTTCAAATGCTTGCGGGCTAGTAACTTCATGAACTAAATGTCTGTCAACATAAAGTAAAGATGTTCCATCATCTTGTGTGTGCACAAGATGATCATCCCAGATTTTATCGTATAAAGTTTTAGACATTCAGAAAAAAATTATTTTTTGTCTTTTAGATTTTCTTTTGGACTTTCTGCTTTTGGAGTTTCAGTTTTTTTTTCAACTTTTTTGTCTGTCTCTGTTGAGGGAGCTTCTTTCTCTGCTGTTTTCTCCTCTTTAGAAACCACAATATTTTCCTGATTTACAGTTTCCGGTTTTGTTTCAACATCTATACCTATCTTTTTTCTAATTTTCTCTGCTATCCTTGCAGATTTACCAGTCCTGTCTCTTAGATAGTATAATTTTGCTCTTCTTACTTTTCCAGACCTTACAACTTTGATCGAGTCGACTATGGGGCTATATAATGCAAAGGTTCTTTCTACTCCTTCACCAAAAGATATTTTTCTCACAGTAAATGAAGAGTTTATATCTCTATTTTTTTTAGCAATGCAAACTCCTTCAAAATACTGAATTCTATCTCTTTTTCCTTCAGTAATTTTAACTCCAACTTTAACTATATCACCAGTGTAGAACTCTGGAAGTTTCTTTTCAGCTGCAATTTTTTTTACATTTGCTTGGTTAATTTCTTCAATATTTTTCATGTTAAAGTTTATCAATTTAATTCTTTTTATTATATTTTTGCCATAAATCTGGTCTTCGGTGGCGTGTTATAGCCTTTGATTGAGTTAAACGCCAGTCTTTAATTTTCGCGTGATCGCCTGATAAAAGTACATTTGGAACGCTTTTTTCCTCCCAAATTTGAGGCTTTGTATACTGCGGATACTCTAATAAACCGTTTTCAAAACTTTCCTCGTTTTTAGATTCCTCGTTACCAATTACACCTGGTATCAATCTCAATATAGCATCTAAAAAGACATACGAAGCTGTCTCGCCTCCAGATAAAACAAAGTCACCAATACTTATTTCTTCTATTTCTCTATTATCTAAAACTCTTTGATCGATACCCTCAAAATGTCCACAAATTAGATTTACTTTATTTTCTTTTGATATCTCTTTTGCAATATTTTGATTAAATACTTTGCCCCTAGGGGAAAGGTAAAAAATTTTCTCCCCATTTTTAATATTTGCATCTAAAGATTTTGCGACAACATCTGGTTTTAGAAGCATTCCTGATCCACCACCATACGGTGTATCATCAACTGTTTTGTGCTTATCCAAAGTATATTCCCTAATATCGATGGTTTTTAAATCCCATATTTTTTTTTCCATAGCTTTTCCATACAAACCTTTATCAAGTGGTCCAGGAAAACAATCAGGATATAGAGTAAATACTTGAGCGATAAACATTTTTATTTTTTCTCTTCTTGTTTAGGTGCTTCTTTTGGAGCATCAGCTTTTTTCTCTTCTTGTTTAGGTGCTTCCTTTGGAGCATCAGCTTTTTTCTCTCCCTCTTTAGGAGCTTCATCTTTAGCTTCTTTTTTTCTGTCTTTTTTTGGAACAGCCTTTAAAGGATTATTGCCTTTCGCTGGCATTTCCATTAATTGATTTTCTCCGAGAATTCTTGCTACACGCATAGTTGGTTTAGCACCTTGGCTTAACCAATATTTAATTCTCTCAGATTGTAAACCAACTCTTTCCTTCTTCTCCTTAGGTAAAAGTGGATTAAAAAAACCAAGTTTCTCTATAAATCTTCCATCTCTTGGAAACCTGCTATCTGCAACAACAATTTTGTAAACAGGTCTTTTTTTTGTTCCTCCCATTGATAACCTTAACTTTAACATTTTTCTCCTTTTTTATTTTAGTTGATTAAAAAGTTCTGGCGGAATCCCTTTGTCTGCCAAACCTTTCATATTTCCTTTAGACATCTTCTTCATCATTTCAGACATCATTTTAAATTGTTTTAACAATTTATTGATAGTGGCAATGTCAGTCCCTGAGCCATTAGCAATTCTTTTTTTTCTTGATCCATCTATAATTTTTGGATTTGTTCTCTCTTTTTTTGTCATAGATAAAATTACAGCTTCATTTTTACTTACAATTTTTTCATCGACACCAGCTTGATCCATTTGATTTTTTATTTTTGATACGCCAGGCAAAAAAGACATGATGCCTTCGATTCCTCCCATCTTTTTCATCTGTCTTAGTTGAGAAAGATAATCGTCTAATGAAAATTGGCCTTTTTTTAATTTCTCTTCAGTTTTCTTTAGATTCTCTTCATCTAAATCTTGTGTAGCTTTTTCAACGAGTGAAACTATATCTCCCATACCAAGGATTCTGTTTGCAATTCTGTCAGGATGGAATTCTTCTAAGTTTTCAATTTTTTCACCCACACCTAAAAATTTAATTGGAACTTGAGATACATATTTCATACTCAAAGCTGCACCACCTCTTCCATCACCATCAGATCTTGTAAGAACTATTCCTGTTAAATTAACGGTGCTTTTAAATTCTTTAGCAACGTTTGCAGCTACTTGACCAGTAAGAGAGTCTGCAACAAGTAAAGTTTCAGAGGGACTAATTGTTTTCTCAATTTGCTTGATTTCACTCATCATTTGTAGATCTATTTGTGTTCTTCCAGCTGTATCGAAAATTATTACTTCTGATCCGTTTAAATTTGCAGCACTAAGTGCACGTCTACAAATATCCAAAGGTTGTTGTCCTTCGACAATGGGTAAAGTAAAAATATTATTTTGTTCACCAAGCAATTTTAATTGTTCTTGAGCAGCTGGTCTGTAAACGTCCAAGCTCACCATCATAATTTTTTTTTTGTTTACTTTTTCAATATGCTTTGCAATTTTTGCAGCTGAAGTAGTTTTACCTGATCCTTGCAAACCCACTAGCATCATTGAAACCGGTGGAACTGCATTAAGATTTATTTTTTCAGATTCACTTCCAAGTAAATTGACTAATTCATCGTAGACAATTTTAACAACCATTTGACCAGGTGAAGTTGATCTTACAATTTCTTTGCCCAATGCTTTAGGCTTAACATTTGCTATAAACTGCTTTGCAACATCTAAAGATACATCGGCTTCTAGAAGAGCTAACCGAATAGATCTTAATCCTTCGTCCACTTGTTTTTCATCAAGTGATGGCGCTTTTTTCAAAGAAGAAAAAATTTCCTCAAATTTATTTGTCAAATTTTCAAACATAATTTTACACAGCAGTTATCGCACCAGTGGGCGAACCCTCGCTGACTGGTGTCGATCTCTTTGTTTCCAAAGACACCGCAAATTGCTGACTTTGCGGAAGTGGCGATAACCTATAATAGAGGTTCAAAAAGTCAATAAATAAGTTAAGTATAAATATATGGAATTTAATGCTTACAAAATGGATGGTTTGGGAAACGATTTTATCATCATAGATAGAAGAGAAAGTTCAATTAATTTAACAAAGGAAAAAATTATTGAACTGGGAGACAGATCCAATATTGGATTTGATCAAATTATTTTTATAGATAAAAAAAAAGAAAGTTCTTTTCCTATAAAAATATTTAATTCTGATGGAGGTGAGATAAGTGCATGCGGAAATGGGTCAAGATGTGTAGCTTATCTTTTAGGTAAAAATTTAAATACCAAAGAAGTTAAGTTAAGAACAAACAATCGATTACTTAATGCAAAGATAGTTGGAAATTTACAAGTTGAACTTGAAATGGGAAAACCTTTGTTTAGTTTTGAGGATATTCCATTATCAAAGACAATAAATCCTGCTGATGTATCTTTAAAAATAAATGATAAAACATTTTCTAATGGATTTTGTGTCAATGTAGGGAACCCCCACATAATTTTTTTTGTAAAAAATTGCTTTGATTATGACCTAAAGATATTAGGTCCTAAAATTGAAAACCATGATCTATTTCCTGAAAAAACAAATGTAACATTTGCTGAAGTCACAGATAAAAATAACATAAAAGTGAATGTGTGGGAAAGAGGAGCAGGACTTACAAAGGCCTGTGGAACGGCAGCATGTGCATCTGCAGTAGCTGCCTTAAAGAAGAGTTTAGTTAAAAATAAAGTTAACATTAATTTTAGTGAAGGTATTTTGAATATTGAGGTTGATAAAAATGATAATATTTTTATGACTGGACCAGTTTCGGAAATAAAAAAAATTAATTTAAAATTATAAAATGGGTATTTTTGAAAAATTTAAATTAGGTTTACAAAAAACTGCCACAAGTTTTTCCTCTGGGCTAAAGGAAATAATTATTAAAAGGGAAATTGATGACAAAACATTAGATGAAATAGAGGAATTTTTAATACAATCTGATGTGGGAATTATCGCTTCAGAAGAAATTAAAAAAATTATTGCAGAAAAAAAAATCGACCCTGATAAAAATAAATTAGATGAAATTAATTCAATTCTTAAAGATTATATAATTAGTTTGATGTCGCCACTTGAAAAAAGTGCTTTTTTTTCAAAAAAAACTGATTTAAATGCTGTACTTGTCTCTGGTGTTAACGGTGTAGGCAAGACTACTACAATTGGAAAAATTGGTAAAATATTAAAAATGAATGATAATAAAGTAATTTTTTCAGCTTCAGATACTTTTAGAGCTGCAGCAATCGAACAGTTGGAAAAGTGGGCAAAAAAAATTGATGTCGAAATTATTAAATCTTCACAAGGTTCAGATCCAGCTTCTGTTGCATATAAAGCCGTTGAAGTAGCGATAAATAAAAATTTTACCCATGTATTGATAGATACTGCTGGAAGATTACAAAACAAAAAGAATTTAATGGAGGAGTATAAGAAAATTGCGAATGTTACAAAAAAAATTGACCCTAAGGCTCCACATGAAGTAATTTTAGTTTTGGATGCTACTTCTGGTCAGAATGTAATTAATCAAGTAGAGGAATTTAATAAAATTATTCCAATTACGGGATTAATTATGACTAAACTTGATGGAACTGCAAAAGGTGGCATTTTAATAGCTTTGGCTAAAAAATATAAATTACCAATTATCGCTTTAGGTCTAGGTGAGAAAGAGGACGATTTACAGATTTTCAAAGCAGAAAAATTTGCCAATTCATTTGTAAATATTAATTAATTTGTTCTAAAAACTTTTTAACAGAAGATATTAATTCGTTATTATACTCCATCATATGATCGTCTTGGTCATTGAAATAAGCAAACTTTGGTACTGATAAAGCCTCGTATATTTGCTGACCCATATAAAAGGGAACGATGTTATCTTTTCTGCCGTGCATAACTAAAACTGGAGATTTAATGTCATTAAGTTTTTTTTTACTTTCGTACCTGTCTTTAAGGATTAGTTTAACAGGAATTATAGGATAATACTTTTGTGCAAGTTCTAGCATTGAAGTAAAAGGAGACTCTAAAATAATCCCTGAAAATTTATATCTGCTTGCTAGATCAATCGCAACTGCTGTTCCAAGAGACTCACCGTAAATGATAATATCTTTATCTTTAACACCATTTTTGTTTAACCAAACTTTTGCAGAATTTGCATCCTCATATAAACCATTTTCTGATGGACTACCTGTATTTCCACTAAAACCTCTGTATGCAATTATCAAATAATTTATATTTAGTTTTGATAATTCGTTAAGTTTATAAACTCTATTATCAAGTTTTCCTGCATTTCCGTGAAAGAATAATATGGTTTTAAATTTTGAATTTTTTTTAAAATACCACGAAACAAGTTTATCATTTGATTGGATAAATGTTTTTTCTATCTTATGGTTCAGTTGCGTTTCATCCAAATAATTATTTTCACTAGGATGGTAGAGCAGTTTTCTTTGATAAAAAAATAAAAAAACTACTATAGAAATGTAAACAAGCAATAAAATTAAAAAGGAATTTAATACGATACTTCCAATTTTCATTAATTAGAAATTTACTGTTTTTTATCGAAAAAAGCTTCGTAAATCATCATGACAATTGCGATTCCCATAAATATATAAACTGGTAAAACATCAAAGAAACCTATCATCATTGATCTTGTAAGAGTTGTTGCAAGCCCTATTAAAAAGAAAAGACAGAAAGACAAACCGACTATTGTTGCAATTTTATTCATCATATTTTTTACTTTTTTGTTCTAGCCATCTAGCAATACCAAGAAATCTATGATCATCATATTTATCACCAATTAATTGGATACCTAAAGGTAAATTATTTTCACCCTGAAGTAAAGGTAGAGAAATTGCTGGTGTATGCATATAAGACCAAACTCGATTAAAATCTGCACTTCCTGTACTTTTTAATCCTTTGTCTGCAACTCCTGTAGAGCATGGACTTAAAACACCATGATAATCTTCAAATACCTCTTTGTAAGACTCATAACTTCTTTTCATAAAATCTACAGCATCTAAATATTCTTTCGCAGAATATTTCATTCCTCTGCTAATTGCAGACTGCATCTCCTTTGAGAGTTTATTTTTTGATTTCTTATAATATGTCTGAAAGTTATTAGCTAAATCTGTTTCATGAATTACTCTATGGTACTTGTCAATATCTTTGAAGTAAGATGGAGTATCAAATACTTCAATATTTTTTTTAAAAGATTTTATAAAAAACTCAAATGACTCTCGAGATCTCTTATCTATTTTTTTCCAACTTTCTGTTTTATAAAATATAAACTTAGGTTCAAACATTGGTCCCTTTAAACATTCATCCACCATAAATTCTGAGGAATAATGTATGGTTGCTTCGTCATATTGATCTTTTTTAATTAAAACTTTAGCAAGTAAAGCTACATCCTCCACTGTTTTTCCAAAAACTCCCATATGATCTAGATGATAGGATGTTCTTAGAACTCCATTTCTTGATATTAATCCATAGCTAGGTTTATATCCGACTACTCCACAATAAGATGCTGGTCTTATAACTGATCCCCCAGTTTGAGATCCAATTGATAGCGGAGCCATATGAGTCGCGATTACAGCTGCTGATCCACTTGAAGATCCTCCTGGTGTCCTTGAATAATCATGGGGATTTCTTGTATCTGGTGGACCAAGATAAGCCAATTCTGATGTTGCAGTTTTTCCCATTATAATTGCTCCCTCAGATTTCAGAAGATCTACAATTTCAGAGTTTTGGGATTGCGTTTTACCTTTTCTTAATACTGTGCCACATTCAGTTGGCATATCATAAGTTCCAATAATATCTTTTAATGCTACAGGAATACCATGCAATAAACCCATTGGTTTTCCAGATTTTCTATATGTGTCAGCCTCTTCGGCTTTTTCTATCAAAAGTTTTTTATCAAAAAATGCCCAAGCTTTAACATCTTTTTCATACTTTTCTATTTGGGAAATATAATTTTGACAAAGCTCTAAACAGGTTATTTCGGATTTTCTAATCTTTTCTGCAATTTTAGATATAGGTAAAGAAAAGACATTAGTCATTTAAAAATTATTGTGCAAACAAAGTATCAGGTAACCATAATGCTATACCAGGAAAAATGTACATCAGTACCATTGCAAGTATAACAATTCCAAGGAAAGGCATAATTCCTCTGAAGATTTCCATTAACTGAACATTTCTGCTTTGAACTCCTTTTAAATAGTATGCTGACATGGCCATTGGTGGTGTCAAAAATGATGTTTGTAAATTTAATGCTATTAACATTGCAAAGAAATACGGATTTACACCAAAAAATTCTACAAGTGGTAAAAAGATTGGCACAAAAATAATTAGTATTTCAGTCCACTCTAGTGGCCAGCCTAAAAGGAAAATTATTATTTGAGTTATAACTAAAAATTGCCATGGCTGAATGTCCATTGATTTGAAAAAATGTTCAAATACCTCATGTCCACCTAAATAGGAAAATACAGATGCAAAGGTCCAAGAACCTACAAATAACCACATAATCATAGCGCTTGTTTTCGCAGTTAAAAATACAGACTCTTTGAAATTTTTCCATTTTAATGACTTATAGAAATAAGATAGAACTAAAGCACCGAAGGCTCCAACTGCGGCTGCTTCAGCTGGTGTGGCTAAACCAGCTAGAATTGTCCCAAGCACTAAAATAATTAACGAAAATAATGGAACAAACGAAACCAAAACTTCTTTCAAAATCTCCGAACGTGGAGGAATTTCCTCAGCAGCAGGTTTTGGAGCTAAAGATGGATTAAAGTATGCTCTAATAATTACATAAAGTATGTACAATCCGGCCAACATTAAACCAGGAAATATAGCTGCAGCAAAAAGCCTTAATGGTGATAATTGGGCTATTACAGCATAAACTATAAGCATGATACTTGGTGGAATTAAAATTCCTAAACATCCACCGGAGCAAATTACACCGGATGCAAATTTTTTATCGTATCCTGCTCTTATCATCGCCGGCCAAGCAAGGAGACCCATAAGTGTAACTACGGCACCAATAATTCCAGTTGCTGTAGAAAATAATGCGCACGTAACAAGTGCTGCAACAGCCATAGAGGCAGGAAGTCTGTGAGATGCAAGTCTTATTGCAAAAAATAGCTTTGCTACAATCCCTGCTCTTTCAACTAGATAACCCATGAATAAAAATAAAGGTACGGCGGTTAAAACGGTATTATCCATTATTGTATAGGTATTAGAGACTAATAGAGAAAATATCCGGTTATCAAATAAATGATCCATTCTAGTTGGATCAAAATAAGCGTAATAACCAAAACCTACTCCCATTGCTAGTAACGTAAATGCAATTGGAAAACCTAATAAAACTGCGAACAGAAATAAACTCATCATTAAAATTGCAATTTCTGGATTTGTTAGTTCAAATAACATCTGCTTGATCATCCTTTTGTGAAGTTCTCATTAATACTTTTTCAGTTTCTTCAGCATCTGCCGACGCTCTTACAGGCCAATGACCAGTTCTAATGCAAATAATTGCTCTACATACTTCACTAATACCTTGTATAGTTAATAATATTCCTGACAATGGTATTAAAGATTTGGCCATATAAATCTGTATTTGTGCTGGGCTATTCCAGCTTGTTTCTTTTATTTTCCAAGCTAAAGCAGCGTATTCATATCCATAAAATGCTAAAGCTAAAATTCCAGGGAAAAAAAATATAAAATATAAAATTAAATCAATCCAACCCTGTACTCTGGTTGGAAATAGTCTGTAAATAACATCACCTCTTACATGAGCCTCTGTTGATAAGGTGTATGCTCCAGCCATCATAAAAATAGCTCCATACATTTGTAAACTAAAATCAAAGTTCCATAATGTTGGACTGTTAAATGCGTATGCCATGATAACTTCATAGCAAGTACCGCCCATAAGAATGACAATACACCAAGAAAATGCTTTTCCCATTGAAGCACTCAGTGTGTCAGCAAATTTTATGAAAGATTTCATTTCCGTACCTTATGTTAAATTATATAATTAAAGCAAACAAAAAAAAAGGGGACCATTTGGTCCCCTTTTTAAATATTGAAGTTAATAATTATATCTTAACTTTCGCAATAGGTCCGAACTCATTTTCATATGCTAATTTGTAATTAGGCTGGTTCATCAGCAAGTACTTCATTACTCTCTTAGCGTATGCTTTTTGAGAATCAACGATTTTCTTAAAGAAAGGATCTTTCTTATTGAAATCACCGATAACTTTATCCCAACCTTTTAATTGTTGAGCTAAAATTGCATCAGACGTTTGGTAAACATTAACTTTGTGTTCATTCATTAATTTAGATAAATCAGCTGAATATCTAACTAATGCTTTGAAATAGTTATCTGTGTTCGCAGCATACGCAGCATTTTTTAATATTGCTTGGTTAGCTGGAGACAGACCATTAAATGTTTTGTTGTTAATTGGTATTTCAAACATCTCTTGAGATTGGTGGAAACTTCCTAAGTGATAGTGCTTAGAAACATCTTGCATACCAAACTGTGAGTCTGAAGTTGGGTTGTTAAACTCAGCAGCTTCAATCAATCCAGTTTTCATAGCTGGTTGAATTTCACCACCTGGTAATTGTCTAACGACCATTCCCATCGCAGTAAGAACGTTAGTAGCAAGACCAACTGTTCTATACTTCATACCTTTAACATCAGATACTTTAGTTACATTTTTCTTAAACCACCCAAACGGTTGTGCTGGCATAGGCATATGAAAAACACCTGTGTAGTCGAAACCTACTTTTTTAACAGTTTCTTCATAAAGTGCTCTTCCTCCACCGTATTCCATCCATCCCATTACTTCTTGAGATGACATACCGTATGAAGGTCCTGTTCCGAATAAAGATGCCGCAGCATTTTTACCGTACCAGTAAGCTGTTACCCAGTGACCCATGTCAACGGCACCTGAGCTAACTGCTTGACCAATTTCACTAGTCTTAACAACTGCTCCAACTGGTTGAAGATCAATTTTTAACGATCCACCAGACATGTCGCTTACCATCTTGCAGTAATCTCCTGCCATTTCAAAAAAGATGTTAGCTCCACTTGGCCATGCAGCTTGCATTTTTAAAGTTTGTGCAGCGCCTAAGTTAACATAAGGCATTGCAACAGCAGCTGCTCCGGCCATAGCCGCAGTCTTAAAGAACTTACGTCTTGAAGGCGTTTTTCCCTTCAATGATTTTTTTTCTTTAATCATTATTTCTCCTCTTTAGTTAATTAACTTGTGATAATTTAAGCATAAATGATTGTAAGAGTCTTTTGCTAAATAGACCTATTCAAAATTATTTACAACTTAAAGTAGAATTATTTACTTTTAATTAACCTTATTTTTGCAGCTTCCAGATTTAAAGAACTCCTCTAGATTATCAATCGCAAGGTTCGCCATTGCTGTCCTAGTCTCTTTTGTAGCACTACCTAAGTGAGGTAATATGAAAGCGCTTTTATGTTTTAAATATCCTGGATTTAAATTTGGCTCACCTTTGTAAACATCTAAACCAACCGCATAAACTTTTCTTCTATCCAGAGCATCAATAAGAGCTTCATCATCAACAATATCCCCTCTGGCAACATTTGTCACTACAGCGCCTTTTGGTAAATATTCTAAAGTTTCTTTATTAATTAAATTTATAGTTTCTTTTGAAGCGGGACAACAGACTGAGAGTACATCTGATACTTCCATCAAACTTTTAAGATTGTCATGGTAGATTGATCCATTTTCTTTATCAGCACTAAGTTTAGATCGATTATGATAATGAACTATCATTCCTAAAGACTTTGCAATTTTTGCAATTTTTTGTCCAATTCTCCCCATTCCCAAAATTCCAAGTCTTGCACCAGTTAATTGCTTTCCAATCAGATAATCTGCTGACCATTTCCAGTCAGCGTCTCTTGCGCCTTGAATACCCTCAGATGCTCTTCTACATGCTCCAAGTATTAAAAGAACACCAATTTCAGCTGTAGCATCAGTTAAAACTTCTGGCGTGTTTGTAACAATTATATTTTTTTTCTTCGCTGCCTCTAAATCTATATTTCCAAAGCCTACAGCAAAATTAGATAAAATTTTTACACTTTTAGGTAAGCGATTTATTGTTTTCTCGTCTAACTTATCTGTTAAAGCAGATAATACGCCGTCACATCCCTGGCTCAATTCTATTAACTTGTCTTGAGAGTATAGTTCATCATTTAAATTTAAGTTTGCATCATATAGCTCTTTAATTCTATCTTCATTGGATCTTAAAAGTCTGCGTGTAACAAGAATTTTTTTCATGGTTTAATTAATATCGAAAATTTTTCCAGGATTCATTATGTTGTTTGGGTCTAAGCTTCTTTTAATAGTTTTCATTATAGGTATATTATCTGGATGCTCTTTTAATAGGTAACTTTTTTTATGAAGACCTACTCCATGTTCTCCAGTAATTGTACCCTCAAGTTCTAAAGTTTTATCAATTAATAAATCGCTAAATTCTCTTATTTTTTTATAAACAGTTTTGTCTTTAGGATCATAAGGGAATAGAACGTGGAAGTTTCCATCTCCCAGATGACCAACCATTGGTGCTCTAAGACCAAACTTTTTAACTTCTTCTTCAGCAAACTTAACGCATTCGGTTATTTTTGATATAGGCACACATACATCTGTTGAATAAACTCTTCCATTATCAACTAGTGCTTTAACTGAGTAGTAGACATCCCATCTTGCTCTCCAAAGATTATTTCTTTCCTCTAAAGAATCCGCCCATTTAAAAGCACTACCATTATTATTCTTTGAAATTTCCTCTACAATTTTAACTGACTCTTTGTTAGAAATCTCAGTTCCATGAAATTCAAAAAATAAAGTAGGTAAAGTTTTAATATCTTTAAGTTTTGAATAGTTAATACTGATATCCATTTGATCTTTATTAAGCATTTCTATTCTTGCGATCGGAACTCCATATTGGATTGTTTCTTGGGCTGTCTGCACAGCTTCCTCCAACGTATTAAAATGACATATAGCGCTCATCATACTTTCTGGTATTGGAGATAATCTAAGTTGAACTTCGGTTATTATCCCAAGTGTACCTTCTGAACCAATAAATAAATTCGTAAGATTATATCCTGCTGAAGTTTTTTTTGTTCTGCTACCTGTTTTTATTATTTCTCCACTTGGTAAAACTACCGTCAAACCAGTAATTACTGTTTTCATTGTTCCATATTTTACAGCCATTGTTCCGGAGGCTGATGTCGATGCCATCCCACCTATTGCAGCATTAGCGCCTGGATCTATAGGGAAAAAAACTCCATCCTCTCTTAAATATTCATTTAATTTTTCTCTTGTTACATTTGCTTGAACTCTGCAATCAAAATCTGTTGCATTAACACTTAAAATTTTATCCATTTTTTCTAAAGAAATTGTTATTCCCTTATCATTACCAACAACGTTACCTTCTAAAGAAGTTCCAGTTCCAAAAGGTACTACTGGAACTTTGTGATCATTACAAAGTTTTAAAATTCCAGAAACTTCTTCATTTGTCTCTGGGAATACTACTGCTTGCGAGAGAATAGGATCGTACGTGTCTTCTCCTCTTGCATAATTTGCTCTAGTTGATTGAGATAAAGAAAATCTATCTTTCAATAAACTTGTAAGTTCTTGCTTTAAAGAAGGGTTGTTCATTGAATTATTATAACAATTCGATTAATGAAATAAACTTATCCTAACATTTTTTTAACATTTTCAAGAGCTTGGGAAATATTATCTCTTGATGCTGCAAAACTAAATCTTACGTAATCATTGCAGCTTTTTCCAAACGCAGTTCCAGGAACAATTGCGACACCTGCCTCATGCATAGCTTTTTTGCAGAATTCAGATCCGCTCATGCCCGTTCCACTCACTTTTGGAAATGCATAAAAGGCTCCTCCAGGCAAACTACATTCAACACCGGGCAAGCTATTTAATCCTTCGTGAATAAGTTTTCGTCTTGCAGTAAATTTTTCCATCATTTCATGAATAGAGTCATCTGGTCCATCAAGAGCAGCAATACCAGCAAACTGAGCTGCAGCGTTGACACAAGATACACTATTAATTAATAATTTATTCACGTGCTCAACTAAATGTTCAGGCCAAAAACTCCAACCCAATCTCCAACCAGTCATGGAATAAGCTTTGCTCCATCCTTCTAAAACTATTAATCTATCTCTTAAGTCAGGGTAGTTGAAAAAAGAAGGCATTTCTTTTCCATCAAATATTTGCCGACTGTAAATCTCGTCACTTAAAATAGTTACATGTGGATGTTTTTTTAAACCCTCTGCTAATTTATCAATTTCTTGTTTTTCAACAAAACTTCCTGTTGGATTATTAGGGTTTATTAAAACCAATAGTCTCGTTTTATCAGTTATCAATGAAAGAATTTTCTCAGCGCTAAATTTAAGATCTTTATCCTCAGTTAAATCGTATCTCACAGAAGTTGCTCCTGTATAATTTATCATAGACTCATAAATTGGGAAAGCTGGAGTTGGATTTATAATTTCAGCTCCTGGCTCACCAAAACATTGAATTGCATATGTCATGGTAGGTTTTCCACCTGGCATAATTAATATTCTTTCAGCACTTACATCTGCATTATAACGTTTTTTAATCCATCTAGTTACAGCTTGTCTGCATTCAGGAATGCCATTTGACATCACGTATCCATGATGACCGTCATCCAAAGCTTTTTTAGCAGCATCAACAACATGTTTTGGTGTTTTAAAATCTGGCTGACCTAATCCTAAGTGGATCATAGGTTTACCCTGTGCTTCTAACTTTTTAGCCTCTGCGAGTACGCTAAAAGCTGTTTCTGTTCCTAATCTATCTAAACTTTTTGCTAACTTCATTTAAAATCTCCAATCTACTTCCTATAAATTACTTTTGAACTATTTAACTCTGATAAATTTTTACAACCCATTAAAATCATATTTCTATTTATTTCATCATGCATTATTTTTAATAAATGTTCAACGCCTTGTTGACCACCTGCGCTCAAAGAAAACAGAAACATTTTACCAAAACTACAAGCTTTTGCACCTGAAGCTAAGGCCTTGAGAACATGTGTACCTCTCCTGATGCCTCCATCGAGTATTATTTCTAACTTGTCGCCAACTGCATCTGAGATAGCCTTTATTTGATCAAAAGGAGAACGCGAACCATCTAATTGTCTTCCTCCATGGTTGGATACCAATATAGCAGTACATCCAATATCAATAGCGCGTTTCGCATCCTCTACAGACATAACTCCCTTTAATGCAAATGGACCGTTCCATTTTTTTACACAATACTCTGCGTCTTTCCAATCCATTTTAGGATCATATTGCTCATTAATGTAGTCTATTACTGATTTAGTAATGTTAGTTCCTTTATCTGTTTTTTTTACAACATTAGATAATTCAAATTTTTTATTTGTTAAATAACTTAATACCCACGATGGTCTTAATGCAAAACTCAAAAGACTGTTTAAAGTAAATTTAGGAGGGGTTGTAAATCCTGTTCGATGATCTTTCTCTCTGTTTCCTGCAACTAGAGTATCTACGGTCAGACACATACCGTCAAAACCTGATCTTTTACATCTATCTAATAAATCGTCTGTAATAGATTTATCTTTGTGTACGTAAAGCTGAAATAATTTTGGACCACTTGAAATATTCGATATTTCCTCGATTGAATTATTTGCCATTGTTGACATACTGTAAAATGTACCAAATTTCTCAGCAGCTCTTGCTGAAGCCTTATCACCATCTGGATGGTATAATCTTTGCATTGCGGTTGGTGAGAGAAAAATTGGCATATCAATTTTTCTACCGAAAATTGTTGTAGATAAATCTGGTTTGCCTACATTTGCTAAAACATTCGGAATTAAATCACAATCATCAAAGGCACTAGTGTTTCTATTTAATGTGACTTCATCGTCAGCACCCCCGTCTATATAGTGAAAAACAGGTGCAGGAAGTTTTTTTTTTGCTAGTTTTCTAAAATCATTGAAGTTTCTGCAGTCAGAAATGTTCATTAAACTCTAAATCTTAAATTTTTTCTACTAAGATCACTGATTTTAGTGCATCCCATTAGCTTCATATCTCTTTCTAATTCAGCTTTGTATTGACCCAAAGCTCTTTCGACACCTGCTTGTCCAGCTGCTGCTAATGCATATAAATATAATCTTCCTCCTGCGCATGCCTTTGCACCAAGTGATAAAGCTTTCAACATATGAGTACCTCTTTGAAATCCACCTTCGCAAATTACATCAATTTTATCACCAACAGCATCGACAATTTCTGCCAACTGATCGAATGGGGATCTTGAACCGTCAAGTTGTCTCCCTCCATGATTTGAAACCATTATACCAGTACATCCAATATCGACTGCTTTTTTTGCATCTTCAACACTCATCACTCCTTTAAGTGCAAAATGGCCATTCCACTGAGCACATAATTTCTCTGCATCTTTCCAATTCATTGACTGGTCTAACATTGTAGAAAAATAATTACCAATAGATGTATTGGTGCTAGTGCCTTCTTTTACATAATCTTGTAAATGGGGTAACTCAAATTTTCCTTTTGTAATATAGTTTATACCCCACATTGGTTTTGTAGCGAAACTAAACAAGCTTGCTAAAGTTAGTTTTGGAGGAGATGTAAAACCAGTTCTAAGGTCCCTTTCTCTATTACCTCCAGTAATTGTATCTACTGTCAGGGCCATAACATCAAACTTTGCAGCTTTAGCACGCTCTAAACAAGAATCGTTTAAACCTCTATCTTTGTGAAAATAAAACTGAAACATTTTAGGAGTATCAATCATAGAAGATATTTCCTCTACGCTAACTGTAGCAAGAGCTGAAACTCCAAACATAGTATTAAATTTTTTTGCTGCTTTTCCTACTGCTCTTTCACCATCATAGTGAAAAAGTCTTTGCAAGGCTGTAGGTGAACAATAAAAGGGTAAACCAATTTTTTTTCCAAAAATCGTGGTTGATAAATCAACATTTTCTACTCCTCTTAAAACATTTGGCACAAGGTCTACATCGTTAAAAGCTGATGTATTACGACTGTAAGTAATTTCATCATCTGCAGCGCCATCAATGTAATGAAATATTGGACTAGGAAGTTTTTTTTCTGCTAATTTTCTAAAATCCTGAAAGTTATGACAATCTTTTAATCTCATGTGTAAAAATTAAAATTTTTTCATGAAATTAAACATATAACTATTTGCCCCAGGATTCTTTTCCCCAAGACTAGCATTTGAGATATGATTATATGAAAAACCTAATTCAGAGTCTTTAAATAAATCGAATGATAGTTGTAATTCACTTTTGAACTCAAGAACATGACCTAAATCTTTACCATCACCTTGCCCATATAATCCAGGCGTAAAACTTGGTGTTAGATTAATTTTACCTAAATTATATTCTGCTTGTACACCTGTATATAAATATGTTGCAGTATCTCCAGTTACTAAAAATCCTGTAACAGGTGAAAGTGTTCCTAAAAAAGTGTCCTTATATAAATTTTCGTTTTGATGCTGGACTCCTACAAGAGTAGATTTTTTTCCTTCATCGCTAAAATCAAACATTCCAGTAAAAAAATTATACTCATGAGGATCAATTAATTTTTTTACCTCATCGCTTTTAAGTGATGTTGTCAAAAAAATAATAATCAAAACAAAACATAAAAAATTTAAATTTTTATTTTTCATAAATTTATAAACTTAATATAACTTATAATCTTTTCTTTGAAACTCCAAATTTTTTCAAAATTATTATTCCTCCTACCAAAAAAACAAGAATTGGAAGCAACCAAAGGGCAAAATTTTTAGTATTAAACTGTGGATCATACAATATCCACTCACCATATTGTATTTTGAAAAATGAATATATCTCCTCTTCACTCATGCCTGATTCTATCTTTTTTTTTACTACTAACTTCATACTTTCAGCAAAGTCTGATTGTGAGTCATAAATAGATTGTCCTTGACAAATTAAACATCTTAAATTTTTATTAATTTTATTTTCTAATTTAAGATCATAAGAAAATGAATAGTTATAAAGAGTAAAGAATAAAAAAATTATATATATTATTATTTTTGTTTTCATTTTTTTATTAATTTTTTTATTTCATTAAATTTTTTTTTATCAATTGGGCCAATAATTTTTTTAACAATTTTTTTTTCTTCATTTAAAATAAAACTCTCTGGAACCCCATACGCTCCAATTTCTATAGATGTTGTTCCATCTTTATCGTTTAATATAACTGTATATGGATTCTCATATTCGTCGAGAAATTTTAAAGCATTATCTCTTTTATCCTTATAATTAATTCCGATTATTTTAATAGATAAATTTTTTTTTAGCTGAACTAAATACGGATGTTCTTCTCTACATGGTAAACACCATGAGGCCCAAATATTTACAAGATAATAATTACTTCCTTTCAGAATATCATCAAACGAGGTTGTGCTATCAGTATAAAAGTCGTTAAGAATTAGATTTGGAAACTTTTTAATGCTTATATCCTCTGTTGTATAAAAATTTTTTTTTTTTAATCCATAATAAAAAATAAAAAATGTAAAGATAAGAAAAATTACAATAAAATATTTAAAATATCTATTATTCATTTTTTTTAAATATATTAATAATTCCACCTAATGAAATTATAATGGCCGAAATCCAAATCCAGAGCATAAATGGTTTTTCTTGATATCTTACATTCAGGTATTCATTTTCTTTGACTAGATTTATAACTAAAAATCTATCTTTTAAAATATCTGTCTTAATTGCCGCCTCACTTGTTATTGTCACTGGTTTATCATAAATTCGAATTTCTGGTTCTAAAACTAATTCTGTTTTATTTTTTTCCTCAATTTTAAAATAAGCAATTAACTTTAAAAAGTTCGCCTCTGTAGTATTTTCAAGTTTTTGTAATTTTATTATTTTATCATAGAATTTTATTTCATCGCCAACACGCATGTTTGAGGTTACCTCATTTGAGAAGATGCTATTTAACAATATACTTAAAACCAACAAACTAAAACCAAAATGGGAAATTGTTTGCGAATAATTTTTAAAACCTTTTTTTATTAAATCTTTGATAGTAATAAAGAAAAGATAAAAGCTTGCAGCTAATAATATTGTTATATTTAACGTAGCATTTCCAAAAAATTTCGAGACTAGAGCTGATAAAATAATGCTCAAAATAAATATAAGTATCAATTTTAACTTTTTTGTAAAATGGTTATTTTTTATCCACTTTAAATTTGGACCAATTGACATAAAAATCAAAAATGGAATTAAAAAAGGAATTATTAATTTATTAAAAAATGGTGGACCTACCGAAATCTTTTCATTAGATAAAACTTCTAAAAAAATTGGATATATAGTGCCAATCAAAATGACCGACAAAAAATACATTACAAACCAGTTATTAAGTATTATTGACGATTCTTTAGTGAAAACATTTAAATTTTTATTATTTAATTTAAATTTATCTTCAAAAATAAAATAAATAAAAACAGATAAAAAAATTAAGAAAAATAAAAAGAATAATATGTATAATCCTCTTTCGGGATCATTGGCAAAAGTGTGGACTGAATTTAATATTCCAGATCGAACAAGAAAAGTTCCACAAATACCTAGTGTAAAAGTTATAATAGAAAGTATAACAGTCCAAGAATGTAAAATTGATCTTTTTTCTAAAGCTAATACACAATGAACAAGTGCAGTAAGACTTAACCAAGGCATTAGAGAAATATTTTCAACTGGATCCCAAAACCAAAAGCCTCCCCAACCTAATTCATAGTAAGCCCAAATGGATCCAAGCAGGATACCTAAAGTTAAAAATGTCCAGGATATAAAAACCCACTTTTTTATATCTTTAGCCCACAAATTATTTATATTTCCCTTTATCAATCCAGCTAATGAAGAGGAAAATACAATTGAAGTGGTCACGTATCCCAAATAAAGAACAGGGGGATGAATAGCTAATAATGGATCTTGCAAGATTGGGTTCAGACCTAAACCTTCTTTTGGCACAGGATAAATAATATTGAAAGGATTAGAGGCTTTTAATAAAAAAAATAGAAAACCTAAAATTATTACTTCTTGAAACATTATTGTTAATAATCTTTCATCTGTGGGCCTATTTTTAGAATTTAAGAAGTAGAAAAAAGTAAAAAAAGTTAATACTAATAGCCAGAGAAGTAGACTGCCTTCATGATTACCCCATGTGCCTGATATTTTATAAAATAAAGGTTTTGAAATATGTGAGTTGTTTAAAACTGTTTCATTACTAAACTCAGAGATAATAAATAAAATTATAAGGCTTGAAAAACTTAAAATAGCAAAAAAAAATTTCAAAAAGAGCAATTCATTTAAGCTTTTTTTTAAGAAAAAATTTTTGTTATTTAAACTTTTTATAGAAGTAATAAATATAACTAATGAAATTATTAAACAAAATAAAAGAGCAAAATTACCTAAATAATTAAAAATCAATTTACTTTTCTCCTAAACTGGCCTTTACTTCTGGGGGAATATAATTCTCGTCATGTTTGGCCAGTATCTTTTGTGCTTTAAAATAATTTTTGTCTCTAAGAATGCCTTCGGCAACAACACCTTTGCCTTCTTGAAATAAATTAGGAACTATACCCGAATAAGTAACATTAATTTCATTTTTAAAGTCAGTAATAATAAAGTTTATTTTATCAGAGTTAATTTTAATAGATTGATCTTTGACCATTCCACCTACTCTAATTTTTTCTGTTGTTGTTTCATTTAAATTTTTGATTTCTGTTGGAGATAGAAAATAAACGACATTTTCTTCTAAAGCTCTTAAAACTAAAAAAATAGTTAATGTTAATGATGCTATGGAAAGAAAAAGAAATAAAGCTCTTAACTTAACTTTTTTGTTATACATGACCAAAAGTTAAATTTCAGAATATATCTCTGTTGCTATAATTTCTTTGTAAATTTTTTGTTTTTTAGCTTCTTTAACTTGTTCAGAGTTTAATTCGCTAAATTTAACATTAAATTTATTTTGCTCTTTTGTAAGTTGTGATTTTGTTATTAAGTAAAGTCCAAGAAAACAAACAAGCGTGAACAAGAATGACGAGAGAACGTAATAACCATATCCGTTCATATTAAATAATTCTAAAATCATAATCTGTCTAAACCTTTATTTTTAATTTTTATCAATTCTGTATTATATTTCATTAAAAAAATAAGCAACGAAAATAGGGCAAATGCCGCAGTCATGATGCCCAGGGGTATTAGCATTGTAGAATGGATAGTTGTTTCAGAGAAAATATTTACAGACGACGGTTGATGTAAAGTTGACCACCAATCAACAGAAAATTTTATAATTGGAATATTTATAAATCCTAAAATTGCTATAAATGAAGTTATTTTAGTTACGTAATCCTTGCTCTCAAAAATTCTCCATGCAATTAGGTACATTAAATAAAAGATGCATAATATTAACATTGACGTTATTCTGGCATCCCAAGCCCACCACGTTCCCCAAGTTGGTTTTCCCCAGATCGAGCCAGTTACTAAGGCAACCAAGCTAAATATAAATCCAGAGGGAGCTAAACTTTTTGCAATCAAAAAAAATACTTTGTTCTTAAAAAGAATTACCATAATTGATAGAGTTGCCATTAAAGAAAATATACCAAGTGAGATCCACGCTGACGGAACATGGACATACATTATTCTTACGGAGTCACCTTGCAAGTAATCTTCGGGAGATATAATCAAAGCTTCAAATAAACCAAGCATTAAGACAATTAAAAATAAGCACAAAACAATTTTTTGACTTTTTTGCACCAACCTAAATTGATAGTTTTTGATAAGTTTCATTGATGTATATATAATTGAAATTTTAATTTTTCAAAGTGAGATAAAGGGTCGTGTTCTGATCAAGAATGCGAGGGAGATAATCTTAAGGGAAACGTTTGCACTCTTGATCAGAATATACTTAAATTTTAAATATTTAGTGTGACCAACATTTGTGCCAATTGTGTTTGAAAAAAGATGTATTAATTGTATTGCTTAAAATAGCTAGATCCTTTTTTGCCAGAAAAAATCTCATTAATAAGAGGATGTTTAACTGGCTCTTTAGAATCATCCGATAATAAATTTTGCTCAGACACGTAAGCTTCGTAAGTGAGATCATCATTTTCGGCTAAAAGATGATAAAAAGGCTGATCTTTTCTAGGTCTTACATTTTTTGGAATAGACTGATACCATTCTTCGGAATTATTAAATTTAAAATCAACATCATATATTACACCTCTGAAATCAAAGTGCTTATGTTTCACTACATCACCAATTGAAAATTTTGCTTTTTGGATTGTCATATTAATAAATATGGGTATTTAAATTATAAAATCAATAAAAAAAATATATTTAATCTTTAAATCTGTTAATATCTTTTTGTGAATAAATCTTTTTACAAATTTGTCACAGATTTTGGTCCTCTATTAGTATTCTTTACATTTTACTATAAAAATGAAAAAAATTTAGAAATTGCAATCCCTCCTTTTATTTTAGCAACTTTGATTGCCTTAGCTTTTGTTTGGAAAATAGAGAAAAAAGTTCCAATGGTGCCTTTGCTTGGTGGAATTTTGATCACGCTTTTTGGTGGATTAACAATATATTTTAAAAATCCAATTTTCATATATATGAAGCCAACAATAATTAATATTTTATTTGCTTTTGGATTGATTTTTGGAAAATTTTTTACGCAAGAACCAGTTCTTAAAAAACTTTTAGGAAATGCATTGAAACTCCAAGACGATGGATGGAAAATTTTGAATAAAAGATGGGCATTATTTTTTATTGGCTTGGCGATTTTAAATGAAATTATATGGAGAACTCAATCAGAGGAATTTTGGGTAAATTTTAAAGTTTGGGGTATGCTCCCAATAACTTTTATCTTCACAGCATTTCAATTTAATGTAATAAATAAGTATAAAATAGATGAATAGAAATTTAAAGTTAGTTGTAAATAATAAATTTAAAAAAGAGAAGAATTATTTTTTTGAAAAAGATGAACTTAAATCAATTCTTAATTTATATGCAAAAATGGTTTCAAATGGATCCTGGAAAGACTACGGCTTGGCTATTTCCAGCAAAAAAGTTACATTTAGTGTTTTTAAGAATGCAGCTGAAAATGCTGTCTATAAAATTTGTAAAACTTTTAAACCAATAAACCAAAACTTGAAGTACTCAATAACAGACTCGAATGGCAAAATTATAAATAACTCTGCGAGTTTAGAAAATCTTATTTTGAGAACAAAGTGGAAAAAAATAAAATAATAAATTTATCTTCTTTGGCCGAATAATCTCAATAGCATTATAAATAAATTTATAAAATCTAAGTAAAGAGTTAATGCACCCATAACAGCTTTTTTACCTATAACTTCTCCACTGTCAGATGCTGAATACATATTTTTTATTTTTTGTGTATCGTAAGCAGTTAAACCTACAAATATTAATACGCCCAAAATAGATACTATAAAGTACATCATCGCTGATTTAAGAAAAATATTTACTAATGATGCAATTATTATTCCAATTAAACCCATCATTAAAAATGAACCAAGCTTTGTTAAATCTCTTTTAGTTGTGTATCCATAAATACTCATTGCACCGAAGGTTGCAGAAGTTATAAAGAAAACTCTCGCAACACTCACACCTGTATAAACAAGCAATATCCAAGATAATGATAATCCCATCAATGCTGCAAAAATCCAAAACACTGTTTGAGCTTTTGCATAGCTCATTTTATTTATACCAAAGCTCATATAAAACACTACTCCAAGAGGAGCCAACATCACCACCCACTTAAGTCCTGAAAAAAATAAAGCCTCACCCATTGGTGTAAATCCAGTGATAGCTCCATTTGTACCTGTCTCTACTGAAAGTTTAAAAGATAATAGAGCGATAATACCCGTTAACAAAACTCCGGTTGCCATATAGTTGTAAATTTTGAGCATGTAGGATCTTAGCCCAGCATCCCAAACTAATGTTTTTTTTGCTGCTGTTGCTTGAAAGATGTTTTGTCTATTTAAGTTCATTAGAATGTATATATAGTAATTTTTAAAACATTTTCAAGAAGTCTTAATAGTAATGAACTATAAAAAACTAGGTAATACTGACTTAAAAGTTAGCACAATATGTCTCGGCACGATGACTTGGGGTGAGCAAAATTCACAAGAAGAGGGATTCCAACAAATGGACTATGCAATTGATCAAGGAGTTAATTTTTGGGATACGGCAGAATTATACTCAATACCTCCTAAAGAAGAAACTTTTGGGCACACCGAAATTATTATAGGTAACTGGTTTAGAAAATCAAAAAAAAGAAAGGAGGTAATTCTAGCTACAAAAGTTTGTGGTCCGATGAGATCTTATGTACGTGGAGGTGGAAACCAATATGGTAAAAAAAACTTAACAGATGCAATTGAAGGAAGTCTAAAAAGACTTCAAACAGATTATATAGATTTATATCAATTACACTGGCCTGAAAGAAATACTAATATGTTTGGAACACTTGGTTATAAGCACTCTGATGAAGAGCATTGGAATAAATTTGAGGAAATTTTAGAAAGTTTACAAAAATTTATTGAAGCTGGAAAAATAAGATACATCGGTCTATCAAATGAAACCCCTTGGGGCGTAAATAAATTTCTTGAAATATCAAAGGAAAAAAAACTTCCTAGAATGATGTCAATTCAAAACCCTTACAACCTGCTTAACAGATCATATGAAGTTGGGCTAGCTGAAATTTCTATTAGGGATAAAATAGGACTTTTAGCTTATTCCCCATTAGCTATTGGTCATTTAACAGGAAAATACCGAAATAATAAAAAACCAAAAAAATCTAGATTAGACCATGATGATAATTTTTGGACTAGATACAATAAACCAAATCGAGAAAATGCTGTTGAGGAATACTACCAGATTTCTAAAAAATATAATTTAGATATGGCTCAAATGTCACTTAAATTTTGCGAAATTCAACCATTTGTGACTAGCGTAATAATTGGAGCAACGACTATGCAGCAGTTGAAAACTAACATAGAAAGTGTAAATGTTAATCTTTCTGAGGAAATTATAAAAAGTATAAACAATGTTCAAAAATTATATCCAAATCCATGTCCATAATTAATAAAACTATTATAAGTCTAATCTTAATATTATTTCCTTTCAGCTTAATGGCCGAAGAAGTTAAGAAAGTTGGTAAGTTTAAAGACTGGGAAACTATGGTTTTAACAAAATCAGATGGCATTGTTTGCTTTGCTCAATCAAAACCCGTGCTTCAGTCGCCTAAAACAAATAAGCGGGACTCGAGATTATTTGTTACTTTCAGGCCTAACGAAAAAATTGTAGATGAAATTAGTCTGACTGCTGGGTATGAATTCAATAAACAAAATTCAATAACTGCAAAGTCAGGTAAGTTCAAATACAAATTTGATATTTCGCAAGAAAATTTTGCATGGATAGCTGATAATAAAGTTGAAAAAAAAATGATTAGAACAATGAAAAAAGGATCTAGAATAATGGTTTCAGGATATAACTCTTCAGGCTCACAAACAATTGATCATTATTCATTACTAGGTTTTACAAAAGCTTATAATGAAGCAAAAAAAAGCTGCAGCTAAAAAAAAACATAAAAAAAAAATTGTTTTAGCCTATTCTGGTGGCCTTGATACTTCTATCATTTTAAAATGGCTTCAAGAAAATTTTAACGCTGATGTAATCGCTTTCACGGCTGATATTGGACAAGAAATAAATAAAAAAAAAATTATATATAATGCTAAAAATTTAGGTGTAAAAAATATTATAATTGAGGATTTACAAGACGAGTTTGTTAAAGAATATGTTTTCCCAATGATTAGAGGTCACGCTGTTTATGAAGGTGTATATTTATTAGGGACGTCTATAGCCAGACCATTGATAGCAAAAGCACAAATTAAGGTTGCTAAAAAATTTAAAGCTTACGCTGTATCACATGGATCTACAGGAAAAGGGAACGATCAAGTAAGATTTGAACTTGGTTACTACTTTTTTAATCCAAAAATTAAAGTAATTGCTCCTTGGCGCATTTGGAACCTAAATTCTAGAACTGATCTCATCAATTATGCTAAAAAAAATAAAATTCCAATACCGAAAGACAAAAAGGGTGAACCGCCTTTTTCGATTGATGATAATTTATTTCACACATCAACTGAAGGAAAAGTTTTAGAAAATCCAAAAAATCAAGCACCAGAATTTATATTCCAAAGAACTGTCTCACCTGAAAAGGCTCCAAACAAACCAACTTATGTAACTATAAATTTTAAAAAAGGTGATCCAATAGGTTTAAACGGAAAAAAATTATCTCCTGCGAGTCTATTAAAGAGACTAAATCATCTTGCTGGAACTAATGGTATAGGACGAGTTGATTTAGTTGAAAATAGATTTTTGGGAATAAAATCTCGAGGTGTTTATGAAACTCCAGGTGGAACGTTGTTAATGATTGCACATCGTGCAATTGAGTCAGTTTCATTAGATAGGTCAACAATGCATTTAAAAGAAAATATTATGCCACGATATGCAGAGTTGATTTACAATGGTTACTGGTTTTCAAAAGAAAGATTTAAATTACAAAAAATTATAGATTTAAAAAGAAATAAAGTTAATGGCTCCATTAAGCTAAAACTTTATAAAGGAAATACAACAATTGTTTCAAGAGTTACTAATAGTAAAGCTTATTCGCTTAAAAATGTTTCTTTTGAAGAAAATAAAAGTTTTAATAAAAAAGATGTAGAACGATTTATTAATTTCCATAAGAAAAAGTTGAGATAACTAACTTTGTGATCTTTTAAAACACTCAATAGTATTTTTTAATAAGCAAGCAATAGTCATAGGTCCTACTCCCCCTGGGACTGGTGTGATAGCTTTTGCAATCTTTGAAACTTCCTCAAAAGCAACATCCCCAACAATACCTTTTTCAGTTTTATTAATTCCTACGTCTATTACAATTGAATTTTTTTTAATCCAATCACCTTTAACTAGCTCTGGTATTCCAACAGCTGCTACAACTATATCGCCTTGTAAACATTCACCTTTTAGGTCCTTAGTTTTTGAATGTGTTATTGTTACTGTACAATTCTCTTTCAAAAGTAGTTGTGTCATTGGTTTACCATTTAAATTTGACCTACCAATTACTACAGCTTTTTTTCCAGACAAATTAGGCTCAACTTTTTTAATTAACAAGTAACAGCCTAAAGGTGTACAAGGTACTGAGCTTTCATAACCAGACGAAAGATTACCAACATTGACGGGATGAAAACCATCAACATCTTTCTCAGGAATTATAGCCTCGATAACTTTTTTTTTATTAATGTGCTTAGGCAATGGTAATTGAACCAAAATGCCAGATACTGTCTCATCTTTATTTAACTTATCAATTTTATCTAATATTGTTTTCTCATCAACGCTGTCTGGGTATTTGATTACCTCAGATTTCAAGCCAACTTCTTTTGCTGATTTTTCTTTATTTCTAACATAAATTTGACTTGGTGTAAGATCTCCAATTAAAATTACGGTAAGACCAGGTACTTTATTATATATCGTTTTTAACCTAGAAACTTCTTTTCTTAATTCTTCTCGTAAGTTTGCTGCTTCTTTTTTTCCATCAATTAAAATCATAATTAGTTAAATAAAATAGGTGCTAAATATAGCTTCATACACACTTCTATAAACCATATCAACAAAAGAAGGATAATAGGAGAAATATCGAAAGCACCAAGGTTTGGTAAAAAACGTCTTATATACATTAGTAAAGGTTCTGTAAGTCGATATGTAAAATCTAAAACTAGATACACAAACTTATTTGATGTGTTCAAGACATTAAAAGCAACAAGCCAACTTATTACTACATTAGCAATAACAACATAAGTATAAAGTTTTAAAACTTGAAGCATCAAATAAAATAATGCAATCATTTTTTTTCTACATATATAGATTGACTTGGGAACGCAAAAGCAGCGCCATTTTTTTCAACAATTTGTTTAATTTCTATTGCTAATCTTTCTTTGACTGATAGCCATTTTTCCCATTCATCAGTCTTCGTAAAACAACGTACATACATGTCAATAGAACTTTCAGCAAATTTATCTATCCTTACGGCATAACCGATTTGAGTGTTAAAATCTTCATGTTTTTTAATATAATCCTCAATTTCATCTCTAATTTTTTTGAGTTGATCTACAGTAGTGTCGTATTGAAGATTAATAATCCAACTAATGATCCAATTTGTGGTTTGACTAATATTAATGACAGCATTCTCTGCAAATTGAAAATTTGGAATTATTGCGAGTGATTTATCAAATTTTCTTATTGTGGTAGATCTAAAACCAATTTTTTCTACTATACCTTCTATGATCCCCTCAACCAAAATCCAGTCACCCATTTTAAATCGTTTTTCAACTAAGACTAATATTCCTGAAATCAAATTTTTAAATAGATCTTGAGCGCCTAAAGCAACTGCAACACCAAATAAACCCAGACCGGCAATTATTGGACCAATTTTAATTCCCCATAATTCAAGAACTGCCGCAGCTCCTAAAATAAAAATTAATATTTTTAATGACTTGATTATCCATCCAATCAATTCTCTTGTTAAAATTTTTCCTAATCCACTAAGTATATATGATATAGGTTCAATAATTTGGTGAATGATCCAAAACAGTAGAATTGTTATTAACGTTCTATTAAGATTATCTACAAACGACCTAGTATCCTCTGAAAATGACATATAGTAACTTGCGATAAAAAATCCTAGAACAATTGGTAAAAATCTCGCTGGACCTACCATTGCTTTAACAAAAGTATCGTCTAACTTATTTGTAGTTCTTTGTGAAATGATCTCTAATTTTTTAATAATAAGTTTACTTATTAAACCTCTAAAAATTAAGAATATTAAAAAAATTCCTAATCCAATCAAAATCTCAAAAATATCAATACCTAAAATTCCTCTATTCCAAACAGATAAAAATAAATCTTTAAAATTATCAAATATTTCCATAATCAAATTTTATATAGCAAAAATTCTTCTTCTCCAGGATTAAAAAGAAATATTTTTTTCCACTTTATTTCGTTTAAAATTTTAGAAGTTTTTTCGCTTATACACATTAAATTTGTGTTCATCCAAAAACTTTGAAGGTTGTAATTTTTTATCATACTCAAAAAACTTAGTGCACTGTTTTGTGAGTAAACATAAACGATATCTGGCATATTATCTTTAAGTTTTTCAATCTCATTATTATTAAAGCTTTCTTGTTCTATAGCTTTATAGTTTATTAATCTTTTTAAATTATACCCCGCGGAAATTAATTTTTTATCAAGTTCTGAAGATATTATTTGTCCTGTAACATAAACTAATTTTCCCTCAGACGTTTTAAAATTTTGTAAAATTATTTCTTTAAGATTTTCAACATTTCCCCCTGCTATGTGTATGTTTTGAAATCCTTTCATTTTAGCAACTTTTTCTGTAGCGCTTCCGACACAAAAACATTTTATTTTTTTGTCAATTTTTTGTGTATCTAAAAATTTAATTGCATTAGAACTAGTAAAAATGATTCCTTTATAATCAGAAAATTCTAAATTTTCATAATTTATTTTTTTAATACTAATAACAGGTATATGCGAAATTATATGTCCCAAAGATTTAAATCTAGACATAAGTTCATAACAATCTTCAAATGGCCTAGTAAACAAAATATGCATTTATCTTTTTTTTTTATACAAATCTTTAGACTTTTTTTTAATTTTTTCACCAAGTTCTTTTCCAGCTAGATGGGCTAAATGTAATTTTTTTGAAGATTTTAGATAAAATCTTTTATTTCCATCTAGAGAGAATAATTCTGCTACAATATTTAATTTATTATTTTGAATTTTAGCATTGACACCAACGGGTGTTTCACAGTCCCCATCTAATATTTTAAGAACATCCCTTTCAGCATTTACACATATTTCAGTTGGTAAATGATTCATAACTTTTAAAAGTTGATTAATTCTTCTATCATTTCTTCTACATTGTAATGCAATAGTACCCTGACCAGCAGAGGGAATAATTTCTGATAAAGAAAAAACTTGTGAGATTTTTTTCTCCATTTTTAAACTTTTTAGACCTGCAAATGATAGAAGTATTGCATCATAAAATTTATTTTTTAATTTATTCATTCTCGTATCAACATTTCCCCTTATAACTTTATAAATTAAATCTTTTCTTATTCTTTTAAGTTGAAACTCTCTTCTAAATGAAGACGTTCCTACAACAGAATTTTTTGGAAGATTTTTAAATTTTTTTTTTTTTCTAGTAATCAAAACCTCTCTTGGGTCATTTCTTTTTAAGAAACAATTAATTGATAGTTTTTTTGTTTCTCTTGATGGGAGATCTTTCAATGCGTGAACTGCTATATCAATTTTTTTGTTTAAAAGCTCCTGCTCAATTTTTTTGCAAAATAATCCCTTTCCACCTACATCTGAAAGCCTTTTATTTTGAATCTTATCGCCTTTAGTGGTAATCTGCTTTAAAATTACAGATTTTATTTCGAACTTAGATCTAATTTTATTAATTTTTTTTTGTGCGATTTTAGCATATATTAAAGCTAATTTACTACCCCTTGTTCCTATAATAATTTTTTTTTTCATAAAACTATATTATGATTTTTATATTTTAATTTTATAATTTATAAAAAGAAAATTAATGAAAAAAAATGCTTTAATTTTAGGAATTGAGTCAAGTTGTGATGAGACTGCTGCAGCTATTTTAGAAGAAAGTGACGAGGGTCTTCCAAAACTGCTTTCAAATATAGTCTCTAGTCAGACTGAAATACATAAAAAATTTGGCGGCGTTGTACCGGAGTTAGCTGCAAGATCACATTTAGATAAAATTGATTTTATTGTCAATAAAGCTATTCTAGAAAGTGGCAAAAAATTAAAAGATATAGATGCCATTTCAGTTACTGCTGGACCTGGTCTAATTGTTTGTTTATCGGTTGGCTTAAATTTTGGAAAAGCCTTAGCTATGACTTTAAAAAAACCTTTCATAGCTGTAAATCATCTTGAAGGCCATGCATTAAGTCCAAAAATAATTACTGAATTAAAATATCCTTACCTACTTTTGCTTATTTCAGGTGGTCATTCACAATACTTGGCAGTTAAAAATTTTGGTAAATATAAAAGACTTGGGACAACTATAGATGACGCACTCGGTGAGGCTTTTGACAAAACTGCAAAATTATTAGGCATAAAATTTCCAGGAGGCTATTTAATAGAAAAATTAGCAAAAAAAGGAAATAAGGATAGATTCTTTCTTCCAAAACCTATTATAAACAAAGGAGGGTGCAATCTGTCATTTGCTGGACTCAAAACGGCTGTTCTAAAAATTTCTAAAACACTTAAAAATAAACAAGATAAGTATGATCTTGCAGCTTCTTTTCAGAAAACAATTGAGGAAATTTTAATTAAAAAAACAAAAATAGCTTTTAATGAATTTAAAAAAATTAACACTAAGAGTAATAACATTTTTGTTATTGCGGGAGGAGTGGCAGCAAATAATAAAATCAGAGAAAATTTAGAAAGATTGAGTTTAGAAGAAAATTTTAAACCAATTTTTCCACCAAGAAATTTGTGTGGAGACAATGCTGCAATGATTGCTATGGCTGGTTTAGAGAGATATAAATTAAAAAAATTCAATAAATTGGATTATCCAGCTAAACCTAGGTGGCCATTAGACAAAAAAGCAACTTTTTTAAAGGGTGCCGGTGTGAAGTTGTGATAATTTTATATAATTATATTATTTTTATTTCCACTAGTTTTGTATTGATTGTAGGCTTTTATATATCCTCTTTCTAAATTTTTAGTATAAAGTTTGCTATTAAAAAGTTTAGAATTATTAAGATTTTTTTTTATTTTATCTTTAATATCTTTTATTTTTTTAAAATTTTTACAATATTGATTTGCAAGACTTTCGTATTCTACAATTGAGTTAGTGATTAGTTCTTTTAATCCTAAAGATTGTAATAAACTTGATGCCACTCTACTTGCAAAAGTTCTACCTTTTAAAGTAAGAACTGGCAAACCAGATCTAAGAGCATCGCTACATGTTGTATGAGCTGTGTAAGGATAGGTATCAAGAAATAAATCAGCAAGTTTAATTCTCTCTAAGTGATCTTCAAGACTTAAACGGTTACTAAAGACTATTCTACTTTTATCTACTTTTCTTTTCTCAGCTTCTATTAAAATATTTTTTTTCGAGAAAATATTATCTTCTAGCAACCATAATAAACTATCTTGATTTTGTTTCAAAATATTCATCCATATATTAAATATTTTTGGTGAAATTTTTTGGTGCTGATTAAAACAACAAAAAATGAATTTACCCTCTGTTAATCCAAAGTCAGATCTTAAAAATTTTTTATTTGTTTTTTTTACACTTTCATTATTTGGTTGATAAGTATCAGGAAGGTATATTATTTTTTCTGTAAAAAATTTTTGATTTTCAATTGGGATCGTTGTTTTGTCAGCAATAATATAATCAATAGATTTGGAGCCACTGGTGCCTGGATAACCTAGAAAATTTATTTGTATAGGGGCACAACCTCTTGCAAAAATTCCAAATCGGTTTTCCATTCCATTATTGCAATGTGCCATGAGATCTACAGCTATATCAATATTAAGATCTCTAACTAAATTTAAAATTTCTTGATCACTTTTTTCTTTTACATAATAAAATTTATCAAAACTTTTTTTTAATCTTTCATGCCACAAATCTTCTACTTCAATTTTTCCTCCTAAATAAAAACCTATAATTTCAAACTTTGACTTATCATGATTCTCAAACATTTCAGCTGTTAAATGAGAGGTAGCGTGATCTCTAAAGTCTGCAGTAAAATATCCTAATTTTATTTTCGAGTTATCTTTCTTTGTAAAAATCTTATTAGAAGCTCTGTCTGTTCTTTGATATTCCTTTACCCAAATTTCTGATGATTGTAATTGTAAATTTGGATCATCTAATAAAGTTAATGTCGTAAATGGAAAAGTTGCTTTTTTTTTGTTCGATAAATCGAGTTTCAATTTTTCTATATTTTCATTAAAATTTTCCCAATCGCAAATTTGTGCTTTGGTATTTAAAATATATCCAAGTAATAAAGAATGATTAGGGTTTATACTGTATGCATTTTGATATGATTTTAGAGCTTCGTCAAAATTTCTAATTTCTAAAAGAGCGTGTCCTTTAAAAATATAGCTTAATAAGTTATTTGGGTTTATTTCAATAGCATTATTATAACTTTTTATTGCTTCATCAAGTCTACCTAGTCTGACTAAAGCATTACCCTTGTTATTATATGCTTCAAAAAAATCTGATTTTATGTTGATGGTTCTATTAAAATTTTCTAAGGCTTTGTCGTATTTTTTTAAACTCAAAAATGCCTTACCTATATTATTATAAGCAAAGAAATATTTTGAATTAATCTCGGTAGATTTTTTCCAGTTTTTAATAGCATCTTCGTATTCTTCGAGTTGGAAGCAAATTATTGCAAGGAGATTAAATATTTCAGGGTCATTAAGTTTCAAATTAACTAATTTCAGGCATTCTTTTTTTGCATTATCAAATTGATTTTTTTTTAATAATTCAAGAATTTTTCCAAATTTGGTATTCATTGTTAAATAATATACATTTTTAAGTATATATATATATTCATAATTAAACTTATGAAATATTGGTTACTTAAATCTGAACCTGATGTTTGGTCCATCGATCAACAGAGAAAAGCGGGTGTTAAAGGAGCTATTTGGGATGGGGTTAGGAATTACCAAGCAGCAAATAATTTAAAAAAAATGAAAAAAGGAGATTTATGTTTTTTTTACCACTCAAACATTGGAAAAAAAGTAGTTGGAATTGTAGAGGTAATAAAAGAATCGTTTATAGACCCAACAGATGAAAAAAAATATTTTGTAGCAGTGAAATTCAAGCATAAAAAAACTTTTAATAATCCAGTTTCATTGGAAGTAATCAAAAATCATCCTCATTTGAAAGAGCTTTCACTGGTAAAACAAAGCAGATTATCGGTAATGCCTATAGATACTAAAAGCTGGAAAATTATTAATAAGATTAGTAATATCAAGAAATAAATACCATTTATTATGAAAAAAAAAGCAAAAAAAAATAAAAGAAAAGCTAAAAAGAAAAATAAGAAGCCCAAAAAATTTTCACTTAAGAGAAAAAAATCTAAAACCTCTAATGAAAAAGTTTTTGAAAATGTTATAAAAATTAAATCAGACTGGCAAAAAAAAGCTTTGGTCAATAAAAAACAGTACGAAAAAAAATATAACGACTCTGTTAAACATAATGACGATTTCTGGAAAAAAGAGGGAAAAAGAATTAATTGGATCAAACCATATACGAAAATAAAGGATGTAAAATACAGCAAGTCAGATGTTAATATAAAGTGGTATTACGACGGTACTCTTAATGCTTCCTCAAATTGTTTAGATCGACATTTAAAAAAAAATAAGGATAAAACTGCTATAATTTGGGTAGGTGATGATCCTAAAGTTCAAAAAAAAATTACCTACAAACAATTACATCAAGAAGTTTCTAAGACCGCTAATGCCCTCAAAGATCTAGGCATAAAAAAAGGTGATAGGGTTACAATTTATTTAACGATGATCCCTGAATTAGCTTACACTATGTTGGCTTGTGCGCGTATAGGAGCTATACATTCAATTATTTTTGGAGGTTTTTCTCCAGATAGTATCGCTGGCAGAATTAATGATTGTAAATCAGATTATGTTATTACTGCCGATGAAGGTTTAAGAGGAGGTAAAACAATACCTCTAAAGTCAATTACAGATGAAGCATTAATTCATTGTCCAAATGTTAAGAAATGTATTGTTGTAAAAAGAACTGGGAATAGAATTAATTGGGATGAAAATAGAGATGTTTGGTATCACGAAATAACTAAAAAAGCATCTGCTTTTTGCGAACCAGAGGAAATGAATGCTGAAGATCCTTTATTTATTTTATATACATCAGGTTCAACTGGAAAACCAAAAGGCGTTCTTCATACTACTGGTGGATACATGGTTTATGCATCAATGACACACCAGTATATTTTTAATTATAAACCAAAAGATATTTACTGGTGCACAGCTGATATTGGTTGGATAACTGGTCATAGTTATATAATTTATGGCCCACTTGCAAATGGTGCTACAACAATAATGTTTGAGGGAATACCAACTTATCCTGACACTTCAAGATGGTGGCAAATAGTAGATAAATATAAAGTAAACATATTTTATACAGCTCCGACTGCTATAAGGGCTTTGATGAGAGAAGGAGATGGTCCAGTAAAAAAAACATCTAGAAAAACACTTAAACTACTTGGAACCGTGGGTGAACCTATTAATCCCGAAGCATGGCAATGGTATTATAAAACAGTCGGCGAATCTAAATGCCCTATAGTAGATACTTGGTGGCAAACTGAAACAGGTGGAATTTTAATTAGTCCACAAACAGGAGCAATAGATCTTAAACCAGGATCAGCAACGAAACCTTTTTACGGTATTAAGCCAGTAATTGTTGATCAAGAAGGAAAGGTTCTTAAAGGTGAGGCAAAAGGTAGATTGTGCATCGCTCAATCGTGGCCAGGTCAAATGCGAACAGTTTACGGAGATCATCAAAGATTCATAGATACATATTTTTCTCAATTTGATGGAAAATATTTTACTGGGGATGGATGCAGAAGAGATAAAGATGGTTATTACTGGATTACTGGTCGCGTAGATGATGTAATAATTGTTTCAGGTCACAATCTTGGTACTGCAGAAATAGAGAGTGCATTTGTTGCTCATCCTAAAGTTGCTGAAGCTGCAGTGGTTGGGTATCCACATGACATTAAAGGAAACGGGTTATATTGTTATGTGACTTTAAATGCTGGCGAAAGCCACGATGGAGATCTTGAAAGAGATTTGAAACTTTGGGTAAGAAAACAGATAGGACCAATAGCGACTCCTGATTTTATTCAATTTGCACCAGGGTTACCTAAAACAAGATCTGGAAAGATAATGAGAAGAATTCTTCGAAAAATCGCAGCAAATGAATATGATCAACTTGGTGATACAACTACACTAGCTGATCCATCTGTTGTTTCATCTTTGGTTGACAATAGAAAGAACATTTAAAGATTTACTAAATTCGAAAATTCTTTTTTAATATTTTCCCATTTTAAATGAATAGAATTTAAAACTATTCTTTTATCAAGCTTTTTTAATTCATCTGCAATTGGAGCCCATTTATATAACGCAGCACCACTATTTTCAAAAGGTGAATTTGTATAATGTTCTGACCATTGCAACTTATCAATTCTATTTGTAAAGTTAGATTTAGATTTTTCTATAACTTCATCTGGCATTCCATTTAATTTTTCTTCTGTGAAGATATTCTCAAGTATAGTTTGTGCTTGATTGACTTGACCAAAGTTATGTTTATTTTTTAAGTACGAAAGACAATACAAGGTAAGATCCTGTAAACACTCAGAATAAATATTCCATTTAGCCTTGTTTATAGACTCTAAAAATATTTCATCCTCAAACATAAGAACATATTTAGTTCCCATCCTAGTCTTCAAATATCCATAAAGAGTTTCTTGACTTACCCACGCTGATTTTCTTTGAATAAAATTTTTAAGATCACTAATATTAGTTATCTTCTTCTTTGGCTTTAAAAAATTGAATATCGGGGCAACATATTCCTTTATATAATCTAGCTTAAAGTCTTTCAACTTCAGCTTGTATTTAGAGCTCATAAAACTGTTATATCACCTTATTTGTTGCAGATGTGATAATTTTTAGGGGTTCCATTCAACTAGTAAATGAGTATGATTCCTGTTTTTAACCTATAGGGAGGGAAAAAAATGTCAAACAAAGAAAAACACTGGGAAAAAACAAAGGGAAATATGTTTCTTACATTAGCACTTTGGTTTTTCTTCGGTTACATAATCTTCATGTTTGGTGAAAGTTTAAACTCAGCTAGTTTTCTTGGATACCCTTTAGCTTACTATATGTGTGCACAAGGATCGATTGTGGCTTTCGTGATCATCCTATTCTGGTCAGCTAATAGACAAGAAAAAATAGATGAAGAATGCGGCTTTGCCGAACGAGGGGAGGACGATTAATGTTTAAAGGAAAATTTATCGACAATTTACCTAAAATTTACGGAACTTATACTGGAGGTTTCTTAGTATTCATCATTCTGATGGCTATTGCAGAACAGGCTGGTATGACTGCGAAGACAATAGGTATATTGTTCGTTGCTTTTACGGTTTGTATCTATGCTTTTATAGGATGGATGTCAAGAACTGTACAAGTTGATGCGTACTATGTTGCGGGAAGATCGGTTCCAACTGTATTTAATGGTATGGCAACTGCGGCTGACTGGATGTCAGGTGCTTCATTTGTTGCTATGGCAGGTGGAATTTACTTCGGTGGATATACATACATGGCATTCTTAATTGGGTGGACTGGGGGATACATTTTGGTATCATCATTACTTGCACCTTACTTAAGAAAGTTTGGATGTTACACGGTGCCAGACTTCATTGGAACTAGATATGGTGGAAACCTTGCTAGGTTCTGCGCTGTAGTAGTTTTAACTTTGGCGTCTTTTACTTACGTGACTGCACAAATTAACGCGACTGGAACAATTGCTGCTAGAGCGCTTGCTATTCCTTTTGAACTTGGAGTATGGGTTGGTTTAGTAAGTATTTTATTATGTTCAATGTTAGGTGGAATGAGAGCGGTTACTTGGACACAAGTTGCTCAATACATCGTGTTGATCATAGCTTACTTGCTACCGATATTCTGGATAAGTAATAAAGGTGGATACGGATTCTTCCCACATTTAATGTTGGGAGAAGAAGTTGCAAGATTAGGCGAACTAGAAGCTCAATTTGGTTTAGTCAAAAATGCTGCTGCAGATGTTAAAGCTGCGGGTGTTCCTGGAGGATTGAAATCTATTTCGTTGCCTCACTCAGAAGTGCCAGCAGGCGGAATGGCTGCGTGGAAGTTTATTTCATTAGTAATTTGTATGATGGTAGGAACAGCTTCTTTACCACACATCTTAATGAGATACTTCACAACTCCTAGCGTTAAAGCTGCAAGAAAATCAGTGGCTTGGTCACTATTCTTTATTGCATTGCTTTATACTTCTGCACCAATGCTAGCAACATTATCTAAGCTTTCATTAATGGATCCAAATTTAGCAACAGGAATTATCGGAAAGGATATTTCTGCTGTAATGTCAATTGATTGGGTACAAGCATGGACCGCTCAGAAACAAGCTTTCATAGCTGACTTTAATGGAGACGGAGTTCTTCAATTAAACGAATGGTTTATGAGAGGTGATGTTGTTGTATTATCAACTCCTGAAGTTGCAGGATTACCATATGTAATTTCTGGACTAGTTGCTGCTGGAGGAATGGCTGCGGCGATGTCAACGGCTGACGGATTGATTTTAGCAATCGCAAATGCTTTATCACATGATGTTTATTACAAAATCATTGATCCAAAAGCGGATGTAAGAAAAAGATTGCTAGTAGCTAGAGGACTTTTAATAGTTATCGGAGCTGCAGGTGCTTACATTGCATCAATGAGGATTACAAGTATCCTTGGTGCAGTTGCATGGGCATTTGACTTTGCAATGTCAGGATTGTTCTTCCCACTTGTATTAGGAGTATGGTGGAAGAGAGCAACAAGACAAGGTGCAATAGCAGGTATGATAACTGGTCTTGCGTCAGGTACAGCTTATCTAATCTATGTTTATCCTAAATTTATGGGTAATCCAGCATGGTTAGGTATTGACCATTTACGTTTCGGTATTATCGGAGCTAGCGTTTGTTTAGTGGTAATGGTTGTTGTTAGTTTGATGACACCAGCACCGGACAGCTCTACTCAAAAAATGATAGACGAAGTTCGTATACCTACGGGTAAAACTATACTTGGTAAACAACACTAAGTAAGATATTTTGAAGGGGCGATTATTTCGCCCCTTCTAATTAACCAAATTCATTACAAATTATGGAAATTCCAATTTATGTATACATTATTGATTACATACTCGGGGTTGTCATGTACACATTAATTGGAAGATCAGCGATGAATATTTTTCAAAAAGAAGACTCTGAATTTTTCTTTATGAAAGCATTTGTTAAGTTAACAAATCCTATATTAGACTTATTCAAATTTATGACCCCAAGCTTCCTTATCAGGGCAGTTGTGCCTCTATATATCGCATGGTTCATTTTTATGGTAAGATTCTATTTATTGCCAGTAATGCTTGGATACGGAGAAATGGGGATGCTGTCATTTCCACTCGACAGTGAAATTTCTAGACTGATTTACGACATATTTGGTAAAAAATAATTTTATTTTTTTATAAAGTTGATAGTAATCAGTAAGCATATCCAATGAAAAAAATACAAATTTCACCATCAATTTTAGCTGGGGATTTTAGTAATCTTGGCTTAGAAATTAAAAGACTCGAGCAAGCTGGTGCAGATATGATACATGTCGATGTGATGGATGGACATTTTGTACCAAATTTAACAATTGGCCCACCGGTTATAAAATCTTTACGTAGATACACAGATTTACCCTTTGATGTGCACTTGATGATATCTCCAGTTCACAAGTATATCAAAAACTTTTCAGATGCAGGATCTGATATTATTACAATTCATCCCGAAGCAACCGAAAATATTAAAAACTCTATTAATCTAATTAAAAGTTTAGGTAAAAAGGTTGGACTATCACTTAATCCAGATACTCCGATTGATATAATTAAAAATTATTTTAATGAGATAGATCTGGTTCTGGTAATGACAGTATACCCAGGATTTGGAGGACAAAAGTTTATAACAAAAATATTAGATAAGATTAAAGATCTTAAAAAAATAAAAGATGAGAAAAAATTAAATTTTGACATAGAAGTAGATGGAGGAATTAATTTAAATAATAATAATACAGTAATAAAAGCAGGAGCTAATATTCTTGTATCTGGAACAACTATTTTTAAAGAAAAT
Organism: uncultured Pelagibacteraceae bacterium; assembly: GCA_902536765.1. GTDB lineage: Bacteria > Pseudomonadota > Alphaproteobacteria > Pelagibacterales > Pelagibacteraceae > Pelagibacter. The sequence goes on along the minus strand of CACAYM010000001.1, from coordinate 119,960 downwards.
AATGGAGATATAAAAAAAAATATTGAATTACTTAGAACGTAATTAAAATGATTTTAAAAAACTCATTAAACTATTTAAATGAATTTTTTACTTTTTTTAACAACCAGTTAAGACAATATTACTTAAATTCAAGCATATATAATAAAAAAATTTCCAGAGTAAGTCATAGTAATTTAGAATATAAACCTAGTCCAAGTCTGTTGGAATGCTTAATTAAATACAATAAAGAGAAAAAAAATATAAGTGATTTTTTATTGAATGAAATTTGGAACAATGAAAATTTATCTTTAAATGACTATAAAAATCTTCAGAGTTTCTTTTGGCTATTCTCTTTAGATTTAAAATCCTCAAAAGAAGATGTTCAATTTGTAATTCTTAAATGGATAGAGAAATATAGTGAATACAACATTTCCACTTGGGATATCGATATTCTTTCAAAAAGAATTATTTCTTGGATATCAAACTCCAAAATATCATATGAAGATAGTAATGAGGAATATAAAAGTAAATTTGATGAAATTATTAAAAAACAAATAAACCATCTTATTAATGAAATAGAGAGATCAACATGGGTGGATGACAAAATGATAGGATGTTCAGCCATAGTTTTAACTGGCATTTCCTATAACGACAAAAGTTTTTTAAATTATGGATTTAAATTATTGAGAAAAATCATTAAAATATCTTTCGACAAAGAGGGTTTTCCAAAGTCAAGGAATATCCGACAGCTTATTTTTTATATTAAATATTTTATAGTTATAAGAGAGTGGTTGAAAGAATCTCAAAATGAAATTCCAGAATATTTAAATGAAATTATTTATTATTTAGGACAATCGTATGTTTTGATACATAAAAATACAGAAACAAATTTTTTATTTAATGGTAACCAAATAAGTGATAATTCCGAATTTGATAATTATTTGAAAAGATTAGGTTATAATTTCAAAAGTGAGAGTTTTGAGGCTGGGGGATATATTTTCCTAAAAAAAAAAAAGTACTGTCTTGTAGCAGATTTAGGAATACCTCCTGAAAAAGAGTTTTCCAAAGACTACCAATCGGGTGCTTTATCATTCGAATTTATTAGTAATGGAAATAAAATAATTTGCAACTCAGGATACTTTCAAAACTATAAACATCAGCTTAATCTTATATCAAAATCTACTGCGTGTCATAGTTGTTTAAATGTAGAAAACACATCTTCTGTAAACTTTTTAAAACAACCTTCTGGTATAAATAAATTAAACACCACATTAAAAATATTTAACAAAAAAATTGTAAATAAAAATAACTATTGGTCTTTTGAAGCATCTCATAACGGATATAATAAAAAATTTGGAATAACACATCACCGAAAAGTTGAATTTTTTCATGAAGTTTCAAAACTTTTAGGTGAAGATAAAATACTAAAAAAAAGCAATTTTGAAGAGTCGAATTTTGAGATTCGATTCCACTTAGACCCAGCAGCCAAAATTATGAAAACACAGGACGGTAAATCAATATACATAGGTTTAAAAAATGAAGGATGGAAATTTACATCTTTAAATAATAAAATTTCATTTGAAAGTGGTTTATACTTTGGCAATAAAAATAGCTTTGTTGAAAATCAAAATATATTAATATCAGGAATTGTTTCACATCAAGAAGCTTCAATTAAGTGGGAAATAGAAAAAATACAATGAAAAAAATAAAACGAGCTCTTATATCAGTCTCCAACAAAAATAATTTAAAATTTTTATTAAAAAATTTAAATAAATACAAAATCAAATTAATTAGCTCAGGAGGTACATTCAAAGAGATAAAAAAAATGGGTTTTAATTGTGAAGAAGTTTCTAAATATACAGGAAGCTCAGAAATTTTATCAGGTAGAGTAAAAACACTTCATCCAAAAATACATGCTGGTATATTGTCTAATAGAAAGTTAGGAGTGCACAAAAGAGATTTGATAAAAAATAATTATAATGAAATCGATTTAGTTATAGTAAATTTTTATCCTTTTGAGAGAACTGTTGAACAGACAAAAAGCCATAAAAAAATTATTGAAAATATTGACATTGGTGGACCAACTATGGTGCGTGCGGCTGCAAAAAATTATAATGATGTAACTGTAATCACAAATGTTTCACAATATGAAGGCTTAATAGAAAACTTAAATAATCACAAAGGATCCACTTCTCTAGAATTTAGAAAGAGAGCTGCTTTCGAAGCATTTGGGGAAACCGCATATTATGAATCGTTAATTTTTAACTATTTTAAAGATATTTCAAATAGTCAATTTTCAAAAAAAATCATTTTAGGTTTAAATAGAGTTGAGAAACTTAGATACGGTGAAAATCCTCATCAAGGAGGAGCTTTATATGCTGCATCTGAAGATTTAGGTCTTGAAAAATTAAATGGGAAGCAATTAAGTTATAATAACTACGCTGATATTTTTTCTGCATTACAAATATCAAAATCTTTTCCAAAGAATAAGGGAACAGTAATAGTTAAACATGGTAATCCTTGTGGCGTTTCAATACATAAAAATAATATTGAAAGTTTTTTAATGGCATATAAATGTGACCCTATAAGTTCTTTTGGGGGTATTGTTTCCTGTAATTTTAAAGTAAATCGAAGTCTTGCAATTAAATTAAATAAATTATTTTTTGAGGTAATAATAGGTAACGGGTTTGACAAAGATGCTTTGTCTGTGCTCAAGAAGAAAAAAAATGTTCGATTGATAAATAGTAAAAATTTTAAAATTTCCAATAACAATAATTTAGTTTCTAATATGCACTTTGCTTTGGCCCAGTCGCCAGATATAAAGAATTTTACTCATAATGATTTTAAAATTGTGTCTAAGGTTAAACCAAGTAAAAAAACATTTGAGAATTTAATTTTTGCATTCAATGTTTGTAGATTTGTTAAATCTAACGCTATAGTACTCACAAATGAAAAATCTACGGTTGGGATTGGATCTGGCCAGCCTAGCAGATTAGATAGTTGTGATGTTGCAATTAATAAGATGAATAAATTTCAAAACATGCCAGACAGAGAAGTTTTGGCAGCCTCTGATGCTTTTTTTCCATTTGTTGATGGTGTTGAAAAACTAATACAGAATGGAATTTCAGGTATAATTCAGCCAAGTGGATCAATAAGAGATAAAGAAATTATAAATTTTGCAAATAGAACTGGAACGATGCTAGTTTTCTCTAAAACAAGACATTTTAAGCATTAGGATAAAGCGTCAATTTTAGCGGCCAAGACAAAATCGCTCTCGTGTAATCCATTAATTGCATGTGTAAAAATTTTAATTTTTGCATAACCCCAACCAAACCAAATGTCAGGGTGATGTGATTCCTTTTCTGCAATATTTCCAACTTTATTGATAAAATTTTGACTCTCTAAAAAATTTTCAAATTTAAATTCTTTAAGCAAATAATAACTTTTATCATCGTCGGTTTTCACATCCCATCCATCAACTTTTTTTAAATACTTGTGTATTTCTTTTAAGTCAAAACTTGGAATACCCCCTTCACAAGGTATACATTTTTTGTCTGCCAATTCACTCATTTTCTCTCCTTTGGAGCGGGCAATGGGACTTGAACCCACGACCTTCTCGTTGGCAACGAGACGCTCTACCACTGAGCTATGCCCGCATGTTTATAATTATTAAAATTAGTGGCTTTTTAAAAATTAAGCAAGTGACAAAATAGAATTATTTATTTCTATTATTTATAATATATTTATAATTTAATTATAAATTAAAATACTTTTTAATAAATTTTGTTTTATTATGAATGAAAAAAATAAACTACCCTCAATAATTCCTATATTTCCATTATCAAATTTTATTATTTTTCCAAATACCACTGTACCATTAAATATATTTGAACCAAGATACATACAAATGATAGACGACAGCATGAAGTCGCATAGAATGATTGGAATGGTCCAGCCAAAGAAGAGTGGTCAATTAAAAAAACCTGATTTATACAACGTAGGTTGTATAGGAAAAATAACGAGCTTTAACGAGACAGATGATGGACGTTATTTAATAATTATAAGTGGTGTTAGTAGATTTAATATAAATGAAGAAATTAGTTCAGATAAACTTTACAGATCATGTAAAGTAAATTACGAAAACTACATAAAAGATTTAGATGAAAAAATCGAGATATTAAACTCTAAAGACTTAGATAAAATATTTAAAGATCTTAAAAGTCTATTTGAAAAGAAGGGTTTTGTGGTTGATTGGTCGAATCTCAAAAAACAAGACTTTTCAAATACTCTAAACACATTGTCAATGGCTTCACCTTTTTCTCTGGAGGAAAAGCAAGTCTTGCTAGAGACAAAAGATTTAAATACCAGAAAATTAAGACTAGAGGAAATACTTAAAACATACACTTTAGATGAATTTAGTAATAAAACTATCCAATAATTAAAAAGTGGTTATTCCCTCATCTGCAGTTCTCATAAAAAAATTATTAATTTTATTATTACTACCAATTTTTTTTATCAAATAGTTAAATTCGTATTCTCCAAAATTTTTTTTCATCCTGAAGAATTTTTCAATAAAATTAATTGCATTTGAAAATAGAAAATTTTTAGGTTTCGCAATTTTCTCAAATTCTTCTAAGCAAGATGCATTAATTTCTAGACCATTATCAATTCGATTATTAATTACTCTTAGTAAAATTTTAAGATCTCTTAATGTCATATTAAATCCTTGACCCGCTAGAGGATGAATCTGATGCAAAGTATCGCCAAATAGTAAAATATTTTTAAAGTAGTACTTTCTTGCTAATGAATATTTTAATTTTGCTTTTTGAAATTCTGAAAATTTTTTAATCTTTAAATTATCTGAAAACTTAAATATGAGTTTTTTTAATTTTTCATCATTAAATTTTGTATTATTATATGCTGATAGTACTATTGATGTTTCTTTTGAAGACAACGGTAAAAAAGCTAAAGGACCTGCTGCTGTAAAATATTGTTTGGCTTCAATATTTTGAATCTTTTGATGTCTTATTATCGTAGTATAAGCAAAACTATTATAAGATTTTTCTAACTTTGTACTAAAATATTTTCTAGAGATTTTATTATTTTTTTCACAATTGATAATTAATTCATAATTTTTTTTGGGAATCTGTTTGCCAGAATTTTTTATTTTGAATAACTTATCTCTTTTTAATTTATTATATAGAATATTAAATAGCGTGGTAACTTCTATAAGCGAAAATAAATTTTCGCCTTTATTGTAGAATTTAATAATTTCATTTTTTTTTTCTGACAATATACTTATTTTTTTAATATCATGTAATTTTTTAGTTTTTAGATCAATAATATTTTTATTTATAAAGTTTACATTACTTTTGCTCACTCCAATTGTCCTAGTTGAAGGTCCCATATAATTTTTATTCGAAGAAAACAAATGAACGATAAGACCACTATTAACTAATGCCTTAGATAGTATAAGGCTAGTTAGATTCATTCCTATAACGCAAATTTTCATAATTAAATTTTAATTTTAACAATAAATATTAAATGATACAAAGCTAATAGCATACTTTTTAGAAAATTATGAATTTCAAGAATATGTTATTAAATACGGCAAATATAATCCTAGATAAATTTATTCAATTTATTGGAATTGTAATTGTTATTTTTGGAGCTTTGTTTCTCATTTCTTTAATAACATATTCTCCAGATGATCCTAATTTCATATTTTCAGAAAATAAAGAAATAAAAAACCTCTTAGGATTTAATGGCAGTCTTGTATCTGATTTTTTTTTTCAAGCAATTGGATTAATTTCATTTTTGATTCCTGTAACAATTATAATTTCTGGGTTTAATATTTTATTTAATAAAAAAATAATAATTATTTTTGAAAATTTATTTTTTATTGTATTATATTCATTATTAGGTTCTATTTATTTATCATTTTTTTACCAAGATTCATTTTATCTTACTGTAAGTGGAAATGGTGGGTTTATTGGGAATTTTTTTGTAAATAGTTTTTTAAAGGAGATACTGATATTAAATGAGCAAGCATCATATATTTCTTTAATAATTTTCGTTTTTATTTTATTTTTATTAAGCATTAATTTTAAAATTCACTATTTAATTGTTCTTAAAAATTTTTTCTCAAAAAAAAGAACTAATCAAGAAATATTCACTAATGAAAAAGTAATTGTTGATGATAATCTAATTTTGCCAAAAAATGATATTCAGGAAAATTTTACATTTGATAATTTTTCTCAGGAAAGAAATGAAAAAAAAAAATTGATCAAATTACCGTCGGTTGATTTTTTAAATTCTAATTTAAAGAATCACGGAAAAAATAATATATCGCAAAGTAATTATGATCAAAAGGGTTTAGAAAAAATTCTGTTAGATTTTGGTGTTGAGGGAAATATAACTAAAGTTAGCCAGGGGCCAGTTGTAACTTTAAATGAATTTGAACCAGCAGCAGGAATAAAAGTTTCTAAAGTTATAAATCTGTCAGAAGACATTGCTAGAAATACAAGTTCTGAGTCAGCAAGAATATCAATGATACCTGGAAGAAGCACAATCGGTATTGAATTGCCAAATAGTAAGAGAGAAGATGTTTATTTAAGAGAAATAATTTCTAGCAAGGAATTCAAAAAAAAGGACATAAAATTACCTATTGCTTTAGGTAAAAGTATTTCTGGAAACCCTATTATAGGAGATCTTACTTCTATGCCACATCTACTTATTGCAGGTACAACAGGATCTGGTAAATCAGTTTGTATCAATACTATCATTCTATCTCTTTTATATAAACTTACACCAGATAAATGTAAATTTATTTTAATTGATCCTAAAATGTTGGAGTTGTCGACATATGAAAAAATTCCACATCTTCTTTGTCCAGTAATTACGGAGCCCAAAAGAGCAGCATCAGTACTTGGATGGGTAGTTAAAGAAATGGAAAGCAGGTACCGACTTATGACAAAAGAAGGTGTAAGAAATATTGACGGTTATAATGAAAAACATTCACTCCCTATGCCTTACATTGTTGTTATTGTGGATGAGATGTCAGATTTAATGTTAGTAGCAGGAAAGGAAATCGAAAATTATATTCAAAAACTATCTCAAATGGCAAGGGCTGCAGGAATTCATATTATCATGGCAACTCAAAGACCAAGTGTTGATGTAATTACAGGAACTATAAAAGCGAATTTTCCTACAAGAATTTCTTTTCAAGTAACATCCAAAATTGATAGTAGAACAATCCTAGGTGAGCAAGGAGCTGAGCAACTTCTTGGTAAAGGTGATATGCTTTACATGACCTCTGCAAATAGAATTTCAAGAATACATGGTCCATATGTATCTGAAAAAGAAATTGAAAAAATTAACAATTTCCTAAGATCTCAGGCAGAAGCAGACTATTTTGATGAAATTTTTAGTTTCGGGGACGAAAAAAACACAAATAACTCAGGCAAAAGTGAGGATAAAGATGAATTATACCAAACAGCTGTTGAGATAATCAGAACTGAAGGTAAAGCCTCGACGTCTTTCTTACAAAGAAAACTACAAATTGGCTATAACAGAGCAGCTAGGATTATCGATACTATGGAGACTGAGGGAATTATTAGTAAAGCAAATCACGTCGGAAAAAGAGACGTAATTAAATAATGAAACTGATTTTAAAATTTTTTTTTTTTATTATTTTATTACAACCTATTAACCTTAAAGCATCAGAAAAAAAAAATATAATAAAAAATCTTAGCGACACAAGAAATCTATCTTTTAAATTTAAACAAAATATTGATGATAAAACTCAAGAGGGAAATTGTTTAGTAGAATATCCAAAAAAAATTTATTGCGAATATCAAGATAGCAAAAAAAAAATTGTTTCAAACGGTAAAGATTTAGTAATTCAGAATTTAAGTAATAATCAATATTATATTTACCCAATTGAAAAGACAGCCTTCAATTTAATCTTAGATAAAAACTTTATTTTAGAAAAAATTAAATTTAGTAAAGGTGATTCTATAGAGAATAAATATTTTAGATTTAAATTTAATGAGGGAGATTACCAAATAAATATTTTTTTTGATATTAATTCTTATAATTTAGTTGGATGGCAGAATGTAGATATCTATCAAAATTTAGTTATTACGTATTTATTTGATATAAAAAAAAATATCGAGATTAAAGGTAATCAATTTAAACTTCCACTTCTAACTTATAATTAAAATAATTTAAATCTTCTTTAAATTCTTTTTCTGCTTTAAATATGACTTCCTTTGGTAATGTTTTTTCCCAACGATTTTCTGGACCCAGAAAGAAAAAAGATTTATTTATATTATTAATCTTGATACTCTCAATAAATCCTTTATCCTTTTCCTTTTTTTTTAAAATATCAAATTTTGTTGTTTCAATTGATTTAAAAAGTTTGTTTTCATCAACATGATTATTTTGTCCTTTTAAGAGTAAAATATATTTTATTATTTTATGTGAGGTCGAATAACAGTCTTTTTCCAGATCTTCATATTTAATTAAAAGAGTTTTAAATTTTGTATTTTTAATCCACGACTTATAATGATCTGACCAAGATCCCAAAAATTGAAAACCACTAAAATCATTTTTTTTTCTTATGTCCCAGATATATTTTTTTTTATTGGTCATAAAATTAAAAGTTTCATTATAATCATTAAAGCCATAATGATTTTTAAGTGATGATAAAATATTTCTAGGATCTCTAACTATATAAATTGCTCCAAGCGTTGTCTTCTCTGATGTAAAATTTCTGTTATTCAAAGCAACCAATGCGTTGTGTGTTTTTAAAAAAATTTGTTTTTTTTTTTCAATAATTTTTTTTTGGGATGCCTCCCAAAAAAGACTCACTTGGCCTGGCTTATCAATATTATTTTGAAAATATTTTGGGCCTGGATACAAAGATATATTTTTTAATAAACTAAAATCAAAATCACCTTTTTCTGAGAAAAAATAAGAGGATATTATTGATCTCACCCAGGTATTGCCGCTTTTAGGATATGAAGCAATCCAAATTATCAAATATGATCTCCTAAATTGCTTTTCTATTTAAAATTTCTGTCTTGAAGACTTTCATTCCTCTAGACTTATAATTTTCGATTGCATTTGCATGATCCAGGGAGCAGGTATGGACCCAAATTCTGTTAGCATTTTTAAAACCAATTTTTATTGCTTCAGAAAGTAAAAAACCCCCATACCCTCTACCTATATATTCCTCTAAAATTCCAAAATATGCAATTTCACAGTCATTATTATTAAAAATAAGCTCAAAATATCCAATTAGATCTTCTTTCTTTTGCAATATAAATGTTTTTAAATTTTTATTTGAAACATAATCCATCCAATTTTTGTCTTGCCAAACCAGTCTATCTACCCATTGATGTTTTTTTCCGATCTGCTTATAAAAAAATTTATTTAGATTAAATTTGTAATTATTTTCTTCAGTAAGAGTAAAATTTTGATCCGAAAATTGTTTACTGTTTAAATCCTCAATTGAATTTATTTCAAGATAATATCTTTCAATTCTTTCAATCATGAGACCATTTTTCCAACTTTCTCTCCACCAAATAAATGAAAGTGTAAATGATGAACTTCTTGGCCACCATCTCTTCCAATATTAGTTAAAGCTCTGTATCCTTTTCCACTTTCTGATGAAATTCCAAGTTTTTTTGATACTGCTTCTATTCCTTTAAACATTCCAACCATCTCTTTTGATGTAGCATTTTTGCAGAAATCATCTAAATCTGTATACTTACCCTTAGGAATTACAAGTGCATGAATTTTTTTTTGAGGATTAATATCATGAAAAGACAAGACAAATTCATCTTCATATATTTTTTTACAAGGTATCTCACCTCGTAAAATTTTTGCAAAAATATTATTATCATCATAACTCATTATAAAACTTCAAGCTCCTCAATAACATTTAGAATTTTTCCATCTTTAACAATAGCTTTAATTCTTGCGCATTCATAGTATGCATTTGAGCTTTCTTCAGCAATCTGCTTCATTTCAAAACATTTTGATTTATTTTCAACTAATAAATGCTCAATTAATTCTAAATCCTCCTCATCACCTAAATACATCATTAGTCCAATTACTTGATCTTCTTTCTCAAAACCCATCTTTTCTATTTCTGCAACTTGTTTATCTAATCCAATTTCGAAGTTTTTAATCGCAACAAACCCTTTATATAAGATGAAAGCTAAAACAATTAAGGCAATAATTTTTATTTTACCCATTTAGATTTATCTAATACTGATTTAACAGTTTCGCCCATTACAGAAGGATTTTTAGAAATTGTAACTCCACACTCTTTTAAAAGTTCAACTTTTTCTACAGCGCTTTCACCATATGCTGAAACTATTGCTCCTGCATGTCCCATAACTCGACCTTTAGGTGCTGTTATGCCTGCTATATATGCAATTACAGGTTTTTTCATATTTTCTTTTGCAAATTTTCCTGCTGCTACCTCTTGTGGTCCGCCGATTTCTCCAATCATTAAAACTGCCTCTGTCTCTTTGTCTCCTTCAAACTTTTCTAAAATATCTTTGAAAGAACTTCCATTAATTGGATCTCCACCTATACCTACACTAGTAGAAATACCAATTCCTAAATTTTTCATTTGTTGAGCTGCTTCGTAACCAAGAGTGCCTGATCTTCCAATTATTCCAACTTTTCCTTCTTTGTAAATATGACCTGGCATTATTCCAAGCATGGACTTTCCAGGACTAATTACACCTGCGCAATTAGGTCCAACCAATGTCATTTTTTGAACTCTGGAATATCTCCTCATATATCTTTTTATTCTAATCATATCGTGTGATGGTATTCCATCAACTATAGCAACACATGTTTTAATACCAGCATCAGCTGCTTCCATTGCAGAATCTGCTGCAAAGGCTGGGGGAACAAATAATATTGAAGCTGATGCTCCAGTTGTTTCTACAGCTTCTTTTACTGTATTAAAAACTGGTAAATTTAAATGTTTTGATCCTCCTTTGCCTGGAGTAACACCTCCAACTACTTTTGAGCCATACTTTATCATTTCCTCTGAGTGGAATGTTCCCATTTTTCCTGTAAAACCTTGAATTAATATTTTTGTACTTTTATCAATTAACACTGACATCTATTTTCCTAATGCTTTTACCGCTTTGTTTGCTGCATCCTCCAAGGTATAAGCTTCGATATAATTAATTTTACTTTCTTTTAATATTTGATTGCCCTTTTCTACATTTGTACCTGCTAGTCGAATAACTAGTGGTACTTTTATTTCTATTTTTTGAAGTGCTTGAACTATCCCCTCTGCCACCCAGTCACATCGATTTATTCCAGCAAAAATATTCACCAAAATAACTTTCACTTTTTTATCCATTGAGATTAGCTTAAATGCTTTAACAATTTTCTCAGGTGTTGCGCCACCACCAACATCTAAGAAGTTAGCTGGTTCTCCCCCAGCTAATTTTATCATATCCATTGAGGCCATTGCTAAACCTGCTCCATTAATTATGTTGCCAATATTGCCATCTAAACTTACATAATTAAGACCTCTATCAGACGCGTAAACTTCACTTGCATTTTCTTGAGTTTTATCTCTCAGCTCTGAAATTTGGTTTCTTCTAAATAATGCATTATTGTCAAAACTCATTTTGCAGTCCAAAGCTAAAATTTGTTCTTGGTTTGAAATTACAAGTGGATTTACCTCAACCATAGTTGCATCTAATTCGCTAAACGCTCGGTAACAACCAGTTATTGCCTCGGCCATTCTAGAGATTAGCTTTGGTTCTATTCCAAGACCAAAAGCAATTTCTCTTGCCTGAAATTGTTGCATGCCAACGGCCACCTCAATTTTAGATCTGATAATTGTCTCTGGTTTTTGTTTTGAAATTTCCTCGACGCTCATGCCTCCTTCAGTAGAAGCTACTACCATTATAGACTCTGAGCTTCTATCAAACACAAGTCCAAGGTATAATTCTTTTTTAATATCAGTTGCCTCTTCAATGTAAACTCTATTAACAATTTTTCCTTCAGGCCCAGTTTGATTGGTTACTAGTTTTTTTCCTAAAAGTTTGTCTGTTGCTTGAGCAACTTCTAACTCGCTGTTACAAACAATAATTCCTCCTGCCTTTCCTCTAGCTCCTGAGTGAATTTGTGCTTTTACAACCCACTTAGACCCTCCGAGTTCTCTAGCTTTATTTTCCGCATTTTCTGGACTGTAAACTATTCCACCCCTTGGTACTGCAACTCCAAATCCTGCAAGAATTTTTTTTGCTTGGTACTCGTGAATATCCATTTTATTTATCCTCTATTTTTTTATTTATATTTACAATATTTTCTGCCATCCTTGCAGATGCTGCATCTATCATTCTTCCATCTAGTTGTGCCGCGCCTTTTCCCTCTTTTGCAGCTTTATCTAATTCTTCTAAAATCCTTTTTGCTTTTTTAACTTCAGATTCTGGTGGTGAAAAAACTTTATTTGCTAAATCTATTTGAGACGGATGTATTGCCCATTTACCTTCTATACCGATAGCAGCAGCTCTTTTTGCTGAAGCAATATATGCATCTGGATCATTAAAATCTCCAAATGGTCCGTCTATCGCTCTAAGCCCATATGCTCTGCATGTCATAACTAATTCTGATAATCCGTGATGCCATTGGTCTCCTGGGTAATCTGGATTTAGCCCACCTATCACAACAGTTCTTGCTCTAAGACTTGCAGCGTAATCTGCAACACCAAAATGTAACGCCTCTAACCTTTCACTTGATTTTGCAATTTCTTTTATGTTGGACATACCTAAAGCAGTTTCAATTAAACACTCAATTCCAATTTTATTTTCAATTTTTTTGTTTGTTTCTATTTGAGCAAGCAAACAATCTACCATGTAAACATCACTTGCTGTTCCTGCTTTTGGAACAAGTATTGTATCAATATTTTTCCCTGCTTGCTCAACAAGCTCAACTAAATCGCTATACATGTAATGAGTATCCAAACTGTTAATTCTTACTGAAATAGTTTTTCCTTTATCTCGCCAATTAATTTCATTTAAAGCTTTTATAACGTTTGCCCTTGCGCTTACTTTATCATTAGGTGATACAGCATCTTCTAAATCTAAAAAAACATAGTCAGCATCTGAATTTAAAGCCTTTTCAAACATTTTTGGTGATGAGCCTGGAACTGCTAATTCACTTCTTTGAAGTCTGGACCTTGCAGGTTTATAAAACTTATGGCTCATAAATGAATTCAATTTTTTAGGAAGGCTAACACTAATTTTGTCTTTTTAAGACTCTTTTTTTTTCTTTCTTTTTTCTAATTCATTCATGATATCCTCAATACGGACGCCATTTCCTTCTAGATAAACTAATAAATGATAAAAAACATCAGCTGCCTCATGAACTTTATTTGAATTGTTTTCTACAGCCTCTATAAGTTCACCAATCTCCTCTTTGACCTTACCCAAAGACAAAGATTTATCTTTAAGTAATTTTGATGTGTAAGAGTTATCATCTGATGAGGATTTTCTCTCTCTTATTATTTTTATTAAATCTTCTAAAGTTTTAAGCATATTAAATTCTAACCGGAATTCCCTTCGAGTCCAAATATTCCTTTGCCTGTTTTACTGAATATTTGCCATAATGAAAAATTGAAGCTGCTAGCACAGCACTCGCATTACCTAATTTAATACCATCTACTAAATGATCTAAAGTACCAACTCCACCAGAGGCAATTACAGGAATATTTACAGCAGATGTAATCTTGGACATTAGATCAATATCATATCCGACCTGTGTTCCATCTCTGTCCATTGATGTTACAAGTAATTCCCCTGCTCCACTTTTTTCCATTTCTTTAGCAAATTTAAGTGCATCAATGCCAGTTTTATTTCTTCCACCGTGAGTATAAATCTCCCACACGTCTCCATTTTTTTTTGCATCTATTGCAACAACAATGCATTGGGAACCAAACTTTTTTGAGCTTTCAACAACAACCTGTTTATTATTTACAGCAGCTGTATTTATTGAAACTTTATCGGCACCACAGTTAAGTAATTTACTAATGTCATCAACACTTCTTACTCCTCCACCTACTGTTAAAGGTACAAAACATTTCTTGGAAGTTTTCTCTACAACGTTATAAATCGTATCTCTATTTTCATTTGAGGCTGTTATATCTAAAAAACAAATTTCATCAGCGCCACCATCGCTATAAATTTTTGCTTGCTCAACAGGATCTCCTGCATCCTTTAAATCAACAAAGTTAATGCCTTTTACAACACGGCCATTCTTCACATCTAAACAAGGAATTATTCTATTTTTAAGCATCTTCTTTCACAAGGTCTTCTAATTTAATATCACCATCGTAAATAGCTTTTCCAACTATTATACCTTCAATATTTTCTAAACCTTTTGCTTTTTTAATATCATCTATTGATGAAACTCCGCCAGATATGATTACGGGACAATTTGATTTAGCTGCAATTTTTAATGTATCTTCGAAATTTGGGCTTTGCTTCATTCCATCTTTATTTATATCAGTATAAATTAGTCTACTAACTCCATAATCATTTACTTCATTTAAATAATCTAAAGTTAGTTGATTTGAATTTTCCTTCCATCCAGATACTGATAAATATCCATCTTTGGCATCTAAACCTAGTGCAATTTTATTTGGAAATTTTTCACAAGACTTTTTTAAAAAATTCTTATCTTTAATAGCGGCACTTCCTAAAATAATTTTTTCAACACCAATATCAGCATACTTCATAATACTATCAAGATTTCTAATGCCACCACCTACTTCGACTTTTAAATTAAATTTGCCAACTATATCCTTAATAACATCTAAATTGACTGTTTCGCCAGTTAAAGCTCCATCAAGATCTACAATGTGCAAATTTTTAAATCCATGATCTTTATATTTTCCTGCTTGTTCAACAGGAGACATTTCATATTCTGTTTTATTGTCAAAATCTCCTTTAACTAACCTCACACACTTTTTATCCTTTATATCTATAGCTGGAAATATTTTCATATTATAAATTTATAAAATTTTGAATAATTTTCAGACCTATCTTATCACTCTTTTCTGGATGAAATTGTGTTCCAAATATATTTTCTTTTTCAACGGCGCAAACAATATTTGATGAATAATCTGTTGTTGCAGAAATCACATTTTTATCATTTGGAACAAATTCATAGCTATGAACAAAGTACATATGTGAATTATTTTGAACTTCATTTAAAATTTTACTATCTTTCAATATGTTTATTTGGTTCCAGCCTATGTGTGGAAGTTTGAATTTGCCATTCTGGTTGTCTATTTTTGATACTTTGCCAGAAATCCATCCTAGACCTTTTGTTTCAGTTTCTTCATAACCAACATCTGCAAACATTTGTAACCCTACACATATCCCAAGAAGTGGTTTTTTATTTGCTATAACAAATTCATTTAAAGTATCGTTTAAACCGCTGAGTTTGTTTAAAGCATCTACACAACTTTTAAAAGATCCTTGTCCTGGTAAAACAATTTTATCAGAAGATTTAAGTTTATTTAAATCTGATGTTACCTCTATCGTTGCTTTGTTTTGCGCAACCTCTTTAAATGAATTTATTACAGAGCTTATATTGCCCGAGCTATAATCAACGATTGTGACTTTCATTAATTCTTTTTTTTTATAAAGAACCTTTTGTAGAGGGCACAGTATTTTTATTTTTAGGGTCTAATTCAAGTGCTGCTCTTAGTGATCTAGCTAGTCCTTTATAACAAGATTCGATTATGTGGTGGCTGTTGTCGCCATAAATATTTTCAATGTGCATAGTTATTCCAGCAGATTGAGCAAATGCTTGAAACCATTCCTTAAATAATTCGGTGTCCATTTCACCTAATTTTTCGACCTTTAATTTAACATTCCAAATAAGATAAGGTCTATTAGACATATCAATCGCTACCCTTGTTAATGTTTCATCCATTGGTAACAAGGCATGTGCATATCTTTTTATTCCAACAAAATTTTTTGATGCTTTTTTTAAGCATTCACCAATGGCAATTCCTGTGTCTTCAGTTGTGTGATGTAAATCAATATGAGTGTCTCCTTTTGCTTTGACTTTAAGATCAATTGAAGAATGTTTTGATAGTTGCTCAAGCATGTGATCAAGAAAACCAATTCCTGTGTCAATTTTGTATTGACCTTTACCATCAATATTCAGCTCAACCTTGATTGATGTTTCTTTAGTTTTTCTAGTAATATCAGCTTTTCTCTTCATTATTTTAATACGTATATATTCATTATTTGCTTATATCAATAAAAGTAATCAAGAACTTGAATTATAAAAATTAATGTCCATCTAACATGTATGACAACAATAGTATTAGTAAGAAAAAATAAAGATGTTGTAGTTGCTAGTGATGGGCAGGTTAGTATGGGAAATACTGTCATCAAGAGAACAGCAAACAAAGTTAGAAAAATTGAGAAAAGAAATGTGATCGCTGGATTTGCTGGATCAACAGCAGATGCATTAACTTTATTTGAAAGATTAGAGTCAAAATTAGAAAAACATGCTGGAAATTTAACGAGAGCCGCTGTTGAGCTTGCAAAGGATTGGAGAACAGACAAATATTTGAGAAGACTAGAAGCATTAATGGCAATAGGTGATAAAGAAAAAAGTTTTATTATTTCAGGTACAGGTGACGTTCTAGAACCTGAAGGTGATGTAATTGGAATTGGATCAGGTGGAAATTATGCTTTAGCATCAGCTAAAGTATTAATGGATACCGATATGTCTGCTGAAGAGATAGCGAAAAAAGCAATTAAGGTTGCTTCAGAAATATGTGTTTTCACAAATGACAATATAAATATGGAAAAAATATAATGGAAAAAAACAACGTAACACCTTTGGTACCTAAGGATAAAAAGGATCAAGATGAATCTTTTGTAAACTCTCTATCACCAAGAGAAATTGTTTCTGAATTAGATAGATTTGTAGTTGGACAGAATAAAGCTAAAAGAGCTGTAGCTATTGCTTTAAGAAATAGATGGAGAAGACAAGCTTTAAAAGGTGATATGAAAGATGAAGTTTTACCAAAAAATATTTTAATGATTGGACCTACAGGGGTTGGGAAGACAGAAATATCAAGAAGATTATCGAAACTTGCTGAAGCACCATTCGTTAAAGTTGAGGCTACAAGGTTTACTGAAGTCGGTTATGTGGGTAGAGACGTTGAGCAAATAGTAAGAGATTTACTTGAAATAGCTATTGCTATGGAGAAAGTAAAAAAAAGAAAAGAAGTATACGCACAAGCTCAAAAACAAGCAGAGGAAAAAGTACTTGATGCAATAGTTGGAAATAAAGCAAGTGTTGCTACAAGAGAAAGCTTTAGAAAAAGATTGAGAAATGGTGACTTAGACGATAATGAAATTGAAATTGCAGTAAACGAATCAAACACTATGCCATCATTTGAAATACCTGGAATGCCAGGAGCTAATGTTGGGATGATCAATATTGGTGAAATGCTTGGTAAAGGCATGGGTAATAAAGCCAAAAAGAAAAAAATGACTGTAAAAGAATCTCATGAAATTTTAATTAACGAAGAGTCTGATAAATTAATTGAGCAAGACAAAATTATTAAATCTGCAAAAAATTCCACTGAAAATAATGGTATCGTGTTTCTTGATGAAATTGATAAAATATCAGCAAGAACTGATAGAGTTGGTGGTGACGTATCCAGGGAAGGAGTTCAAAGAGATTTATTGCCTTTGATAGAAGGAACAACTGTAAGTACAAAATATGGACCTATTAAAACTGATCATATACTTTTTATAGCATCAGGCGCGTTTCAACTAGCAAAACCCTCAGATCTTTTACCAGAATTACAAGGTCGTTTACCAATAAGAGTTGAGCTTGAAGCTTTAACAAGTGAAGATTTTAAAAAAATTTTAAAAGAGCCAGATAACAGTTTAATTAAACAATACAAAGCATTACTTAAAACAGAAAATGTTGATTTAGAATTTTCTGATGATGGAATTGATACTATAGCCAACATTGCTACAGAGGTAAATTCTACAGTGGAAAATATAGGTGCAAGAAGACTTCATACAATCATAGAAAGAGTTCTGGATGAAATAAGTTTTACTGCTACTGACAGATCCGGTGAAAAAATTGTAGTAGACTCTGATTATATTAAGAAAAATCTAGGTGAATTAGTTAAAGATACGGATTTATCGAAGTTTATTTTATAACTTTATATTCAAAATTTTGGGTTGTTTCATTAACTTGTAGTTCTACAGCACCATTTCTAAGGTGGAATTTTCTCGCCATATCTGTCAAAGGCGACAGAGTCACTAATCTATTAAGATGATTTGATTTTTTTATCATTTTGTAAACCTCTTTTACAATAAGTTTACCGCCTCCTTTTTTCTTAGACCAGACTGTATAAGCAATTGCTATTCTACCAACTTTATTTGGGTCTCGTTGAACATTTTTTAAAAAAGCGTCTTGACTAAATAAATCGAGTTCTTCAACAGATTTTGGAATCTGATCTGTAAACGCAAAACACATTACTGCATGAATTTCATCTTTAAATTTCACTCCAAATATTTTTCTACCATAATTAGTTCTGAATATATTATCTAGTTCTGGTCTGACGGGATCCTCAGAAATATCACATTTCTCTAGTTCTACGAGCTCAGCACCTTTGACCCAATCAAAGAAATTTTTTATGTTTGCTTGACTTTTGACAATCTTAGCCTTTCGAGACACTGCTGAAAGTTTTTTTTTAAAATCTATTTTGCTTTTTCGGATTCTTGCTTTTATTCTTGGGTTAAATTTTTTCATAAAATTAATTTTTTTTTAAATAAATATAAAAATTACCTTTATTTTTTGATGCAACTTCATCTAAATTTATGTATTTGATTTTGTTCATTAAATCTGAATTATTTTTGATAAAATCTGGGACAGAACTTTTTAACATTCCTAGATCAGAAGAGGAATAGGGATCTTCAATATTCTTAGATCTTAGACCTTTGCCTGTAATAACATTAATAGATTTTATATTCTTTTCATAACAGTCGTTGATAAAGCTAAATATCTTTTTATTAGCTTCTTCCAGAGAATAACCGTGTAAGTCTATTTCCATATGATCCTTATAACTAGTTTTTTGCTTTGACAAATTATCTTTGTCTTCAACTTTATCTTTTTTGGTTATAAAATCTTCCCAATCCTTTTTGTCTTTTTCAGAAATTTTATTTTTCAAGCTTCAGTACTAACTAGTAACCAATTTGGATTTGTAGAGTTTATTTCTTTTGAGAATGTCCACGTATCAAAAACCTTTTTGATTTTTTTTGGATCTCCTGACAAGATCTTGTTATCCTTGTCTTTAACACATGAAATAATCTCACTTACAAAACTTACTGTTACTTCTAAGAAACCTTTTTTATTTTCATGATTTTTGATTTCTGCTGAACTTATTCCTATAAATGTCGTTTCTGATACTTGGCCGCTTGAGTTACGAGCTTTTATTGCCTCATCAAATTGCTCATATACTTTCTTATCTAAAAGTTGTTTAACACCTTTTAAATTACCAGAGGAAAAACTTGTAATAATTGTTTCGTATGCAATTTTAGCTCCCGATATAAAATCTTTTTTTGCATTTTCATCAAAAGTTTTTTCATTTAAAGGTTTTATGGGTGTATCAGTTGGAAAATCATGAGCAAAACTTGCTGACATTTTGTCCTCAAAACCAGATTTTTTTCCTAGAATGCCTCGTAACCGCAAGAAAATAAATCCTGCAATCATTGCTAAAAGTATTATATCTATATACTCGAAACTATAATTCATAGTACAATAATATTTACTATGTTATTTAATTTCAACTGGCAAATTAATTAAAAGACAAATGAACGCGATTTTATTAACTATAATTTTAATTCCTGTAATAGAAATATATCTATTTATTGAGATTGGTGGAAAAATTGGAGCTTTATATACTATTTCTCTAATATTTCTTACAGCAGTAATTGGTATCTATTATGTTAAATATGAGGGTTTTAATACCCTAAGGTCGGGTATGAGCCAGCTGATCAAAAATGAGATACCAGTTTATGAGATTGTTTCTGGTGCTGCTCTAGCATTCGCAGCCTTATTATTAATTATTCCTGGTTTTGCAACTGACCTTGTTGGTTTTTTATTGATATTTCCACCAACGCGTAGTCTTGTGTTTAGCAAATTTTCCAAAAAAATTTATAAAGAAAAAAAATTAAATGAGGACTTTATAGAAGGTGAGTCAGAAGATATAGATGATAAGAAATGAGCCAAAAATTCAAAATACTTTCCGGTTATATAAAAGATCTTTCTAGTGAGACACCCAATGTAGAAAGCTATTTATACACTAAAGATAACATATCAAAGTATGAACTTGATATTGATATTAACTCAAAACCATTAAAAAATAAATTAGTAGAAGTAAACACGACACTAAAATTTCAGGATAAAAAAAAAGCTGAAAACAAATCTTTTTTTGAGCTCGTTTATAGTTCAGTTGTAAAAATAGGTGATGATATCAAAGAAAAAAAAGATCTACAAAAAATAATACTTTGTGATGTACAAAATGAGATATTCCCAAAACTTGAGAAAATCTTAATTAATATGATTTCAGAATCTGGATATCCAGGAATAAAATTTGAAAAAAAAGTTGACTTCACTAAATTGTTTAACGAAAAATTTAATTAAAAAAGTTTTTTTTTAAGCTACTTCTCAAATAATTTTTATGAGACTTTAACTCCTCATCAGTTGGCTTAATAATTTTGGTAAAATATTTTACTTTATTATTACTAGTTTCATTTTGAATCAAATTTTCATGTGTTTTAAGATCAAAAGTAGGTTCTTTTTGATCAGTTAAATTTACATAAACTTTAGATAGCAATTCACAGTCTACAAGGGCTGAGTGCTTTACTCGTTTTGTGTTATCTATTTTATATCTTTTGCACAAGGCATCTAAACTATTTTGAGAACCTGGAAATTTTTTTCTTGCTAATTCAAGTGTATCTATAACGTTTTTTTCACTTATTTTATTTTTTCCTAAAATTGCTAGCTCATTGTTTAAGTGTGACAAATCAAAGGATGCATTATGTATCACAAGTTTTTTATCTTTTATAAAATTCAAGAAATTATCGACTACTTCGGAAAATTTTTTTTGTGAAGATAGGAATTGATCGGTGTATCCATGAACTTTTAAAGCTTGTTCAGAGACTTTTCTTTCTGGATTTAGATAACAATGAAATTTCTTTGATGTTAAAACAAAATTATCTAATTCTAAACATCCAATTTCAACAATACGGTGCCCATCCTTTACATCTAAGCCTGTCGTTTCAGTGTCTAAAACAACTTCCTTCATAGATTTAATATTTTATCTTTAATATTTTTAACTCTTTTTTTTAAATTGGTACTTTTAAAATCGTTTATAATAACATAATCCGATTTTTTTTTCTTTGATTCTAAGGATTTTTGTAAATTACCTAATTTTTTTAAAAGTTTTAGGCTAGATTTGCCTCTTTTCTTTAAGGCTAAATCTATAAGTTTTCTTTTAGAGCTTATAAAAATGACTACATCTTTTTTTTTATTAAGCTTATTTTCAAAATACAAAGGAATATCTAGCACCACAGCTTTTTTAGTTTTATTTTTCCTTAAAAATTCATTCATATTCTTTCTTACTATCGGGTGTATTACGCTTGATATCAATTTAATGTTTTTGGAATTATATCTTATAGCATTTTTTATATAATCTTTTTGAACAGGAAAAGAGATAATAAATTTTGGAAGTTTTGACTTAAGTTTTTTAAAAGCACTTCTATTGCTATTATAGATTTTTTCTACCTCTTTATCGGCATTAAATACAGGTAAATCAAATAAATTTGACACATACGTTTTACCAGATCCTATCTCTCCAACTACTGCAATTCTAATCATTTTTTATTAACTAATTTCTCAACTTCATCGTCAATTTTTGGTAAAACGTTGTGCCACAATGCAAAAGCTTGGTGGGCCTGATAGATAAACATTTTTTGGCCATTCTCAATTCTATTACCAAATTTTTTAGCCTCCTTTAAAAAACTTGTCTCAGTTGGGTTGTATATTACATCGTAATAAAATTTGTTGTTTCCTATTTTTTCATAATTCAAATCAATTTTATCACTGCTTTTAATTCCTAAACTAGATGCGTTTATTAACATATCAACCTCGTTTGGAACTTCATTTTTATCTATAATTTCAATATCTTTGAAGCTTTTTTTTATTAATTCTGATTTTGAGTAAGTTCTATTGTACAAAAATATTTTTGAAACCTGCATTCTTTTTAATCCTACTATTATTGAAGGAACTACGCCACCCGCTCCAAATATAAATACATTCTTTTTTTTTACATCATAGCCATATGATCTGATACCAAGTTCAAAGCCAGCAATGTCAGTATTATGACCGATAATTTTTTCGTTTTTCATGTAGATCGTATTTACAGACATTGTTTCATTTGCTTCGTCTGTTAGTGTATCAACAAATGATAAAACCTTTTTCTTATATGGAACCGTAACATTTATACCACTTAGCTTTTTTGATCTTATATTTAATATAATTTTTTCAATTTCATTTTCTAAAATTTTTTTTTTTTCATAAATTGCATTTATATTATTTTTTTTAATCCAATAGTTATGTAACGCTGGTGACAACGAATGTTCTATGGGGTTGCCTATTACTAAGTATTTCTTCATTTGTTCAAATAGTCCTTTATTTTTTTAATTGGCAAACCCATAATAGTATCTTCATCTCCTTGTATATCTTTAAAAAGGCTCCTTCCCTCCCCCTCAATTTGGTAAACATTATAAGCATACAGAGACTCATCAGAAATCTTAGATAAATATTCCTTAAGGTATGAGTCAGACATTTTTTTCATAGTTAATTTTGCTTTGTCTGTATAATTCCATACCATAGAACCATTTATAGATATACAAACTGAGCTAATTAATTGATGTTTCTTTCCATTTAACTTTCTTAATATTTGTAGTGCCTCATTTCTGCTTTCCGGTTTAGATATTAGTTCCCCTTCTAAATCAATTACACTATCAGCCCCTAAGACCAAATCTTTATTCATTTTTTGGCTTACTTTGTTAGCTTTCAATTCTGCTAAATTTTTAGATATGATTTCTGGTGAAGCGCCTTCTTTAATTAAGCTTGCTTTTACAGGCTCTTCATCAACATTTGATGGCTTAACTAAACAACTGATATTGTTTTTTTCCAATATGGATTTTCTTACTTTGCTTTTTGAGGCAAGTACAATATTAAGCATTTTTTCTACTTATTTCATAGATCTTTATTACTGATGCAGCTGTTTCCTCAACAGATTTTCTGCTTACATCAATTGTTGGCCATTTAAATTTTAAAAATGTACTTTTAGAATTTTCGACTTCGTCCTGAATTTTTTGTAGATTTGTATACTTTTGATTGCCCGTTTCTTTCAAACTTGTCATTCTATTTTTTCTAATCTCGGCTAATCTTCCTGGCTCCGCTATTAAACCTATAATACATTTTTTATGCTTATTTTTTTTAATACTTTCGGGTATAGAGTTTTTGTTTACTATAGGAATATTCGATACTTTATACCCTTTATTAGCCAAGTAAATAGAGGTTGGGGTTTTGCTTGTTCTGCTTACTCCAATTAATATTATGTCAGATTTTTCAACATCACTAATGGCATTTCCATCATCATGATTCATGGTAAATTGGATTGCATCAATCTTTTTGTAATATTCATCATTCAATATGTGTTGTCTACTAGGAACATTTAAAGAGTTTTGATTTAAAAGTTTCGAAAAGCTATTAATTAAATCACCCAAAACACTAAAACAAGGAATATTTATCTTTTTAGTCTCATTATTTAAAAAAAAACTTAATTCCTTATCAACTATTGTATAAAGAATAATAATATTTCTTTGTTTTTTGCATTCCTCTAAAATTTTAATGACTTGGTTTTCAGTTCTAGTAAAAGAAAAGTGATTTGTCTTATAATTGAAATTTTTAAATTGAGCCTTTAAAGCTAAAAAAATTCTATCGAGGGTCTCACCAGTTGAATCTGAGATTAAATATATTTGATAAAAATTACTCATGTATAATTTGTTTAATAAGAGTTGATAATAAACTTATTTTGCAAGAAATTGAATATTTAAGTCTATAGAGTTAAAAAAACCCATTTAATCAACATTTTTAGCCACATGTATAATTAATATTAACAATATACAATTAAATAAATAATAATAATTTTTTAGTTTTAAAAAGGCAGAAATATATAAATTAACTTGTTGAAAAAATATTTAAAAAATGTTGATAAAAACTTATTACCAATATTAACAGACCCTAATAATATTAAATTAGATCTATATATATTATTTATATGACTCCAATTAAGAAAGTTATCATAAAGAAAGACGTTTCAATTAAACCGATATGGTTAATGAGACAAGCTGGAAGATATTTACCTGAGTTTAGAGAGATAAGGAAAGAAAACCCAGACTTTATCAAACTTTGTTTAAATCAAAAGAAAGCCAAAGAAATTACACTTCAACCAATTAAGAGATATGATTTCGACGCAGCAATAATATTTTCAGATATTTTAATGGTTCCTTATGGTTTAGGTCAATCGGTTAAGTTTAGAAAAAATTTTGGCCCACAACTAGGATCTTTAAATTTTGAGAACATAATGAATTATGAGGCGAATGACTTTAAAAGAAAACTTTATCCAGTTTATAAATCAATAAGTTTAGTTAAAAAAAGTAAATTAATGGATAAAAAAGACCTAATAGGCTTTATTGGCGGACCTTGGACAATATTATTATACATTCTAAATAGGACTTCCCCAAAAAGAAAACTAAAAAAGGCACTAAGTGATAAACCATTAATTATTGATTTACTTAAATATATAAATAAATACTTAAAATTACATATCCAAAATCAAATCAAATATGGTGCAGATATTATACAAATATTTGATAGTTGGGCAGGTTTAGTGAATGAAAAAAATCTTGAAGATTATATTTACAATCCTACAAGAAAACTAGTGAAAGAGATTAAAAATCTTAAGACTCCATCTGTATGTTTTCCTAGGAATATTAATAATTACAAGGATTATACTGACATAATAAAACCAAGTGTAATTAATATTGATTATCAAACTAATCCTAAGAATATTATTAAACACATTAACATACCAATACAGGGAGGGATGGATCCCAGAGTTTTATTGACTAATAAAAAAAGATTAGAGAAAATTACTAATTACTACCTACGAACGTTTGAAAATCATCCATATATTTTTAATTTGGGTCATGGTGTTCTTCCTCAAACGGATCCAATTATGATAGAATACTTAGTAAAACTTGTGAGAAAATTTAATGAAAGAGCATCCTAAAATTAATTTTGGTAAAACCGGAATACTATTAGTTAACCTTGGGACACCAGATTCTACTAGTTGGTTTGATATCCGGAAATATTTAAAAGAGTTCTTATCAGATAGAAGAGTAATAGAAGTTAACCCGTTAATCTGGCAATTAATACTTAATTTTTTCATTTTAACTTTAAGACCATCAAAAACAGCCAAAGCTTATAAAGAAATATGGATGAAAAAAGAAAATATGTCTCCTTTAAGATATTACACCCAAAATCAAACTTTAAAGTTAAAAAATAAAATATCTTCCACAAACATCATAATCGATTACGCCATGCGGTATGGGAATCCAAGCATTAGAAGTGTAATGAAAGAAATGCAAAAAAAAGGCTGTGAAAACCTAATAGTTTTACCTTTATATCCTCAATACGCAGCAGCAACTACAGCAACAGTTTGTGATGAAGTTTACAGATATTTGATGAAAGCAAGATGGCAACCAAGTCTACAAATTATCCCACATTATGAATCTGAACCTTTATACATTGATGCTTTGGTTAAAAGCATTGAAAAAAAAATATCTGATATAAATTGGAAGCCAGATCTTATAATAGCTTCATATCATGGTATCCCAAAGAAATATTTCGAAAAAGGTGATCCATATCATTGCTACTGCCAAAAAACCACAAGACTTATTAAAGAGAAATTTTCTAAAATACCAATTGAAACCACATTTCAATCCAGATTTGGTCCACAAGAATGGTTGCAACCTTATACAGACAAAACTCTTGAAAAGCTTCCTAGCAATGGAAAAAAAAATATCTTAATCATTTGTCCTGGCTTTTCATCTGACTGTGTGGAGACGCTTGAGGAAATAGCTATTCAAGGCAAAGAAAGCTTTTTAAGCCATGGCGGAACAAATTTTGATGTTGTGCCTTGCTTAAATGACAACGATGATCATATAAAGCTTATTAGTACATTAGTTGAAAGATACATCTTAAAAAAATGAACCTATATTTAGCTCTAAAAGCCTTGCATTTGATAGCTGTTATTTCTTGGATGGCGGGTTTGCTATATCTTCCAAGAATTTTTGTATACCATTCTGAAAAAAGTAGTGAAAAAAATGTAAGTGAGATTTTTAAAATCATGGAGTTTAAACTTTATAATTACATTATGATGCCTGCGATGATACTTTCATGGTTTTTTGGCTTAGCATTAATTGGTAGCATTGGATTAGATCAACTTTACAGTAAATGGCTTATTTTAAAGCTTTCTTTTGTGGTAATCTTAACAGCTTATCATTTCTTTTTAGGAAGATGTTTAAGCAAATTTAAATCGAATATGAATACACATTCATCAAAATTTTTTAGAATATTTAATGAAATTCCGACCATATTATTAATTTTAATCATATTTGTTGTTGTTTTTAAGCCTTTATAAGTATTGAAAAATATAAAAAAATATATATATTAAATCCATCTAACTAACAAACTCCCACAATTATGAATATTCAAGAACTCAAAACAAAGTCATCAGAAAATTTAATTACCCAAGCAGAAGAATTAGGAATTGAAAATGCTAGCACTTTGAGGAAACAAGAAATTCTTTTCTCGATTTTAAAAAAATTAGCTGAAAAAGGGGAGGAAATAACAGGTGGCGGTGTATTGCAAATGTTACAAGATGGTTTTGGTTTTCTAAGAGCGATGGAGTCTAACTATTTACCAGGACCTGATGATATATATATAAGTCCTAGTCAAATAAGAAGATTTGGATTGAGAACAGGTGATACAGTTGAAGGACCAGTTAGAGCTCCAAAGGATGGAGAAAGATACTTTGCTTTACTTCAGGTAAACAAAATCAACTTAGAGGATGCTGATAAGTCTCGTCACAAAATAGCATTTGACAACTTGACTCCGCTATATCCAAACAAACAATTAATAATGGAAGTTGAAAGCACAAAAATTGAAAAAAAACCAGACTTAACTCCAAGATTAATTGACCTTGTAAGCCCTATAGGAAAAGGTCAAAGATCTTTAATAATATCACCTCCAAAAGCTGGTAAAACAATGATTTTACAAAGTATTGCCAATTCAATTACTGCAAATCACCCAGAATGTTATCTGATGGTTTTATTGATTGATGAAAGACCTGAGGAGGTGACTGATATGCAAAGAACAGTTAAAGGGGAAGTAATTAGTTCGACTTTTGATGAACCAGCGCAAAGACACGTAGCAGTAGCTGAAATGGTTATTGAAAAAGCTAAGAGATTAACAGAGCATAAAAAAGACGTTGTTATATTATTAGACTCAATTACTAGGCTAGGTAGAGCATACAACGCTGTTGTACCAAGTTCTGGAAAAGTTTTAACAGGAGGAGTTGATGCAAACGCTCTTCAGAGACCCAAAAGATTTTTTGGTGCAGCAAGAAACATAGAAGAAGGTGGATCATTAACGATAATCGCTACTGCATTAATTGATACTGGTAGTAGGATGGACGAAGTAATTTTTGAGGAATTTAAAGGAACCGGCAATAGCGAAACTATATTAGACAGAAAGATTTCAGAGAAAAGAATTTTTCCAGCTATCGATATTACAAAATCTGGCACCAGACGTGAAGAATTAATATTTGAAAAAGCAGACCTTCAAAAAATGAATGTTTTAAGAAGAATAATTGCTCCTATGGGTTCAATGGATGCAATAGAATTTATTAATTCAAAATTAAAAAATACAAAAAATAATTCAGAATTTTTTAACTCAATGAACAAACCATCTTGATTTGGGATCAGAAAAAATTAAAAAAATAGCAGTTATTACTCCATACAATAATGAGGATTTTGTCATTATTAAAAGAGCAAACGAATCCGTTATTTCTCAGGAGAATGAACTTTCTAAACAGTATAAATTTGTGCCTAATTTCATTTGTGACCATATAATTATAGTTGACGGTTTCGACAAAAATAAAAATCTTAACAGATTAAAATGCAAAAAAATTGAACTTAAAAAAAACTATAATAATAATGGCAACACTCCAAGAAGTATTGGAACAGACTTTGCAATATCATCGAATTATGATTTTATAATGTATTTAGATAGTGATAATTGGTTCCTGGAAGGCCACATAAGATCTTTGTTTGAATTGATTGAAAATAAAGACTATATAGGTTGCAGCTATAGATCCTTTTATACAATGGATGAAACAAAAATGTCCTATATTGAGGACACTGATTGTCTTCAAAAAAAATTTGTAGATACTTCATGCTATTTAATCCCACAAGCTTTTTTTAAAGTTATGAATATTTGGCACTTAATTCCCCAAGAAACTTCTCAGTGGTGTGATAGAATTTTTTTCAACAATTTATTAAGGCATCAATGTCCTATAAGGTTCTCTGAGAGGCACACTTTGGCTTTTAGAACTTTATATGATGTTCACTATACTTACAGTAATTTAGAGTTACCAAAAAACGTAAAAATAAGTAAAAAAATCAATGAAAAAGCTGTAAATTTCTTTTCGGATGAAAATAACAAAAAAGATTTTCTAAAAAATTTTGGTTTTTGGTGGAAATCTAATTAGTAGTATTTATAGGTAGCCTAATTCACTCATTTCATTTTTAAAAATAGTTTCAATTTTTTTTATAATTTCGCTATCGACATTATTTTTCCAAACCCCAATTTTACCTTCTCTAAAAAACAACTTTCCCTTGCCTTTTTCAGAAAATCCGTATTTCTTTTCTATATCTTGTAACTTTTTAAACTGAGTCTGTTCAACAGCTTTATTTAATTTTTGAGTATTTATTTCTATATCATCAATTTCGTTCAAATATTTCAAAATTTTTAAAAATGTGCCAGAAGAGTCTGAAATCATGTCTTCATACTTGATTCTTAACGTATTACAAAATTTAAAAGTTTTCCATGAATTAAAGTGATCAGACCAAGTCCCCATAATAGAATTTTTATAATTTTTTCCTTTTGAAAATACCGTAGAAATATTTTCAAAGGTTATAGGTGAAGACAAAATATTAAAGGTTTGTTCATGATTTAAACCTAAGTGGTTTGCGTAAGAAACCAATATATCTCTTGGGTCTCTTACTAAATATATTACTCCTTTAGTATTCTTAGGAGTCGTAAATTTGTAAGGTCCTACGGTGCACATTGAATTATGTGTTTTAATATAATTTGTCTTGTTATTAAGATTTATGTAATCTTGCATATTTTCCCAATTTTTGGCAATTTCTTCAAATTCAAAATAATTTACATTAAAATGTTCTAATAAATCCTGATTTGGAAAATGTTTCGTATTAAAACTATCTAGCTTTGAACTGTCTAATGTAAATTCATCTTCATTTTTCTGAAAATAGCTTTTCAGAAACATCCTCACCCATGTATTTCCGCTTTTAGGATATGATGCTAACCAAATAATCATTTCATATTTATCGATATCTATTAAATAAATTCAAGTTATAATATTAAGATGACTATATATGCTTTATCATCTGGACCTGGTTTGGCTGGTGTAGCTGTTATAAGAATATCAGGATATGATGCTGAGAATGTTGTATTATCCATTATAAAAGGTAAATTACCAAAACCTAGGATAGCAACATTAAAAAAAATTTATAGCCCAGGAACAAATGAACTTATAGATGAAGGAATAGTTATTTGGTTTCCATCACCTAATAGTTACACCGGGGAAAATATGGTAGAAATTCATGTTCATGGAAGCAAAGCTGTAGTCCAATCTATTTTAGATGGCCTTTCCAAAATAAAAAACTGTAGATTGGCTGAACCTGGTGAATTTACCAAAAGAGCATTCCAAAATGAAAAAATAAATTTGTTGAAGGCCGAAAGCATAGGAGACTTGATAGCATCTGAAACAGAAATACAGAGGAAACAAGCTTTAAAAATAATGAGCGGTAAGAGTTCTGATAAATTTAATTTATGGCGTGAAATTTTGTTAAAAACATTATCTTATTTAGAGGCAAAAATAGACTTTCCCGAAGAGGATTTGCCTGATGGTGTTTTAAAAAATATAAACAAAGATATTGAAATAGTAAAATCTCAAATAAATAAAAGCTTAAATGATAGCAAAGTTGGAGAAAGAATTAGAGAAGGTTTTAAAATTGCAATTCTTGGACCTACAAATGCAGGTAAATCTAGTTTACTAAATTATTTTTCAAATAGAGAAGTAGCTATTGTTTCCGAGTTTGCTGGAACAACTAGAGATATAATTGAAGTTCATTTAAATATAGATGGGTTTCCAGTAATAATGTCTGATACCGCAGGAATAAGAAAATCCGAGGATGAAATAGAGAAAAGAGGGATTAAATTAGCTTTAAAAAAAGCAGAAGATGCAGATTTAAATATTTTATTATTTGAGCCAAAAAGTGTTGATTTTACTTACTTTTTGGAAGATCTAGACCTGAAAAAATCAATATTTGTTATAAATAAATCAGATCTTGGCGAAAAAAATACGAAAAATTTGGAAAGTTATAACCCTATTTCAATCTCTATTAAAAATGAGACTAATATCGATCAATTAATATCAAAAATTAAAAAAAATTTAAAAAATAAATTTGTCAGTGTAGGGGACACTATAATAACTAGAGAAAGACATAGGCAGCATCTGTTACAATGTATTTTTCATCTTGACGAATTTTCAAAAAAAAAAGACGAAAATGATTTTGATAAAGCAGCTGAAGATCTTAGATTAGCTACTAGACACCTTGGTATGTTAGTTGGAAAAGTAGATGTAGAGGAAATACTTGGTAGTATTTTCAAAGACTTCTGTATTGGCAAATAATAAAAAAAAAACTATATTTTTAATATGAGAAATGATTTTTTTTTCGATGTAGTAGTAATTGGAGGTGGACATGCAGGTTGTGAAGCAGCTGCTGCATCGGCTAGACTAGGTGTAAATACGGCTTTATTCACGCATAAATTGGAGACTATAGGTGAAATGTCATGTAATCCTGCAATCGGAGGATTAGGCAAAGGTCATCTAGTCAGAGAAATTGATTCCTTGGATGGCCTTATGGGCGAGGTAGCAGATAAATCAGGTATACAATTTAGACTTTTGAATAGAAGTAGGGGACCTGCTGTTAGGGGACCTAGAACTCAAAGTGATAGATCATTATACAAAAAATTTATGCAGTCAAAACTTGCAAACTACTGTAATTTAAGCACTTTTGCGGATCCTGTAATAAGCTTTATTTTCAATAAAAATGCCGTAAATGGTTTCATTACTCTGTCCGGTAAGACAGTCTCTTGTGACAAGCTTATACTTACAACTGGGACATTTTTAAATGGTCTTATACATATTGGCAACGAAAAGACTCCAGCAGGTAGATACAATGAAAAACCAACAACGGGTTTAAGTGAACAGTTAGAGAAATATAATTTTACCATTGGTAGACTTAAGACTGGCACACCTCCCAGACTAGATAGCAGAACTATAAATTTCGCAAATTTGGAGGAACAACAAGCTGATATTGATCCATACTTTTTTTCATTTCTGACAACAAAAAATATTAATCCTCAAGTTTCATGTAGGATGACTTACACAAATGAAAAGGTCCACAAAATTATATCTGAGAATATTAAACTGAGTGCGATTTACTCGGGAAACATAAAAGGTGTTGGTCCGAGGTACTGTCCATCTATAGAGGACAAAGTTTTCAAGTTTACCAATAAACTAAGGCATCAAATCTTTCTTGAGCCTGAGGGATTAAATGATCATACAATTTATCCAAATGGTATTTCAACATCACTACCAGCTGATGTGCAAGCCGAAATATGTAGTAATATCAGTGGTTTAGAGAATGTCAAAATTTTGAGGCCGGGGTATGCAATCGAGTACGACTATGTAGATCCAAGAGAACTTTTTTTAACGCTTGAAACAAAAAAGATTAAAAATCTTTTTTTAGCTGGTCAGATAAATGGAACAACTGGATACGAGGAGGCAGCTGCGCAAGGTCTTATAGCAGGGATCAACGCTGCTCAATCTGTAAAGAAATCTGAGCCATTCATATTAGATAGATCAGAGGCTTACATAGGTGTTATGATTGATGATCTTGTTACTAAGGGCGTTGCTGAACCTTATAGAATGTTCACATCTAGAGCTGAGTACAGATTAAGTTTGAGAGCAGATAATGCGGACCTAAGACTTACAAAGAAGGGTATTGATATAGGATTAATTAAAGATGATAGAAAGAGAATTTTTATTGAAAAATCGAGAAATCTGTTAAAAATGTCTAAAATAATGATAAATCTGAATATATCACCTTCAAAAGTTGCTAAATTTGGAGTAAATATTGCTAAGGACGGTATTTTAAGAAGTGCAGAGCAAATACTTAGCCAAAAAGATGTGAATATGAGCAAAATTAGAGAGATTTGGCCATCAATACCCTTCAAATCAAAGGAAATAGACGAACAATTAGAAATTAAGGCGCATTATAGGGGTTATTTAATTAAGCAGAAAGCAGATATATTAGCCTTTAAAAAAGATGAAAATCTAAAGATTCCTGAGGGTGTAAATTATGACAGTTTAAGCGGTCTTTCTAATGAAGTTAAGTCTAAATTCAAAAAAATAAGGCCTAAAACAATGGGTCAGGCTTTGAGGATAGATGGCATAACTCCTGCAGCAGTATATATTTTGTTGTCTCACGTCAAAAGAAAGTCTATTAAGAACATAGCTTGATTGATTCGAACATTTTAGAATATAAAAATTTGGAGCCCCTAAATGTTTCACGTGAAACATTTCCACAGTTTGAGGCTTATTGTAATTTATTGAAAGAAGAAAATAGTAAAATTAACTTAATCAGCAAATCAACTGAGAAGGAAATAAGAAAAAGACACATAGTAGATTGTGCACAAACAGTTGATTTTATTGATGAAAACTATGATGTATGTACAGACGTAGGATCGGGATCTGGTCTTCCTGGCATAGTTCTCGCAATAATTATGAAGATCAAAAAACCAGATATGAAATTTCATCTTTATGAGAAGAGCTTCAGAAAATGTGAATTTCTATCTGCAGTTAAAGAAAAATTGAATTTAAACGCTGAAGTTTTTCAAAAAGATATATTTAAAGAAAAAAATATAGAAACAGACTTAATAATTGCTAGAGCCTTCAAGCCATTGCCAATTGTATTAGATCTAGCAGATAGAAATTTTAAAAAATTCAAAAGCGTAATAATCTTTTTAGGTAAAAATAAAAAAAATATTCTCGATAAAGCATTATCGAATTGGACTTTCGATTATAAAGAAAAAAAAAGTTTAACAAGTTCCGAGTCAAAAATAATTAAAATTTGTAATTTACAAAAGAAATGAAAACAAAAATAATTTCAGTGATCAATCAAAAAGGGGGAGTTGGAAAAACAACAACTGTAATTAATTTAGCAGCAGGATTAGCTAACCTAAATAAAAAAATATTAGTAATAGATCTTGACCCTCAAGGAAATGCTACAACCGGACTGGGCCATTCCAATATAGATGGATCAGAAAAAAATATTTATAACGCTCTAAACGGATCAAAGTCTATTTCAGAAATAATTCAAACTACGAAAATCGATAACTTGGATATTGTTACATCAAACGTTGATTTATCGGGTTTAGAAGTAGAAACTGCAGGTGATAATAGTAGAGCATTCATTCTAAGAGATAAATTGTCTGTTTTTTTTAAGGAAAATAAATCAAATTATAGCTATGTACTTATTGATTGCCCTCCATCTTTGAGCTTGTTGACGGTTATGGCACTTGTAGCTTCAAACTCATTATTGGTTCCTCTACAAACGGAATTTTTCGCATTAGAGGGACTAACTCAACTTGTTAAAACTATTGATAGAGTTAAGGATAATCTTAATTCAGATCTAACTATAAGAGGAATAGTTCTTACAATGTATGATAAAAGAAATAAACTCTCTAGCCAGGTTGAAAAGGAAGCTAGGGATTATTTTAAAGAAAAAGTTTATAATACTGTAATACCACGAAATGTAAGACTATCAGAAGCACCATCTCATGGAATACCTGTTTTGATATATGATAAGTCTTGTCATGGTAGTAAATCATATTTCAATTTGACAGAGGAATTTTTGAACCAAGAAAAAATCATGGAGAGTGCAGCCTGAATATTTTAAAACCAAAAAAGGGTTTAGGTAGAGGTATTTCATCGTTAATTGGTGATACAAAAAACTCTACAATGAAAAATAAGATCTCTATTAGTGAAATTGTTAGAGGAAAATTTCAGCCTAGAAAAATATTTGATAAAGCTAGTTTAGAAGAGCTAAGTAATTCAATAAAGGAAAGAGGGGTTGTTCAGCCAATAATAGTGCGGAAGTCAAAAGAAATTGAAGGCAAATATGAAATTATAGCAGGTGAGAGAAGGTGGTTAGCATCTCAAAACGCTGGTTTAAATGAAATACCAGCTGTAATTATTGAAGCGGACGACACGAAAGCGTTGGAGTTCGGAATTATAGAAAATGTTCAACGCAGTGATCTTAACCCTATAGAGGAGGCAAGGGGCTACAAAAGGTTAATGGATGAGTTCGGATATGATCAAGAAAAAGTTGGAAAATTTATAGGCAAAAGCAGAGCGCACATAGCTAATTGCCTTAGATTATTATCTTTACCAAAAGATGTAGCTGATATGATTGAGAGTGGTAAAATTACGCAAGGCCATGCAAAAATATTAGTTGGTATGGAAAATGCAAATCTTTTAGCTAAAAAAATCTTTGAAAAAAAATTATCAGTAAGACAAGCTGAGAATTTAGTAAATTTATTTAAAAAACCAAAAAAAATAAAACTAATTTCTCAAGACTCAAATTTAAAAGAACTTGAAAACACATTAATTAATAAGTTAGGAATAAGAGTTTCAATTAAAAACAAAAGAAATAATACTGGATTAATATCTTTTAATTACAAAGATCTAGATCAGTTGAATAAGCTTATTTATATAATAAAAGCTAATTATTGACTTCTAATTGTTCCAAAATAAAATTATTTAATAAGATTATTGCATTTGAATTATTTTTTTTTAATAAAAGTTCTGCTTCGTTAATAAAAGTTATAAACTTTATTATTTTATCCAAAGTCCATTTATTTAATTGTTGTTTTACAATCTCCTTATCTTTCCAAAATATTTGAGGTTTGTAAGCTAATATGCATTGATCAATATTTTTGCCTCCTTCTTGCATTTTTTTTAAAGCAAAAATTCTTTTTGCTTTACTTAAAAATATTCTGATGATTGCTATACAATCTTCAGGTGAAAAATAATTTTCATTTATAATTAACAAAGTTTTTTTTCTGTTTTTGCTTAAACATGCATCTGCAAGTTCTGAGAAACCGTAGTTTTCTGCAAGATTAGTTAAATTTAATATTTCACTTATAGTAATCTTTTTTTTATTTGTCACAAAAGCTTCAATTTTTGACAACTCGTTTTTCAAATTAATTCT
Organism: uncultured Pelagibacteraceae bacterium; assembly: GCA_902536765.1. Taxonomy (GTDB): domain Bacteria; phylum Pseudomonadota; class Alphaproteobacteria; order Pelagibacterales; family Pelagibacteraceae; genus Pelagibacter. Next base: position 84,096 of record CACAYM010000001.1, on the reverse strand, counting down.
ATCACCCCTACATCTATCAACTAATAAATTTATCATTTCTCTTGAAATTGGAATTTTATTATCAATAAAGAATCTATTTGCTAAGTAAGCGAGTGCAGAGTTGTCCTCACTATAAAATGGTACGCAAATTAAATCTTTTTCTTTTTCAAAATTTGATCTTAGTTTTGATCTTTTGTCTAAAAGTTTAGAATTAATTATAATATCGATATCATTTATAATTCTCTCTCTTATATCTTGTATCAAGGCATAAATTCTTTCAGATACCCTTGAGATAATAATTACTTTGTTATCTTCAAAAAACGATTTATTAGAGAGACCGTTTATAAAGCTGTCGTAATCATTAAATATTTCGTCCTCATCATATCTAAATATATTTTTAGATTTGCATAAATCTAAAATATTTTTAATACAATCATTTTTGTGACCCTCATTTTGACCATAAAGAAGAAAGAAATTTGAATCTAGTTTCTTTAAATTTGATAGTTGATAAGGTTTTAATATCACTATTAATTCTTTGTTTGTATAAATAAAATTATATCTGAAAACATATTTTCACTCATATTTTTTATTAGATTGTTTTCATATTTTCTTAAATCAAATTTGTTGGTACTATTATCATAAGTGCTACTTTCTGAAAAATTTTTTTCAATTTCATTATTCATTGTATCTATAATTTTAAGCGTAATAGATATACTAAGTGAAAATTGTGTAGGGTTCCCTTTTTTGTCTTTCGATATTGTAACTTTATTTGATTTTGAATTGATCGAAATATCATATGCATATTTTGAGTCAATATTATCTTTATAAACTTTTAATTTGTTTGATAATATTTTATTTACTTTTGTCTCACCAAAAGTTTTTATAGAAGTTATTTTAAAGTTTTGACTTTTCTTTGAGTATATAGGTTGATATCCACAATTATTTAAAAATAAGAAAATACAAAATAGTAGGCTTATTTTTTTAGTCATTCAACAATATATTTATCAATCTATTTTTAACAAAAAATATTTTATTAATTTTTTTATTTTTTAAGTTTTTATTTATCTTATCTTCTTTTGATATTAGATCCATAACTGTTTTTTCTTCAGTATCTTTTTTAGTTTTAATGACGCCTTTCTTTTTACCTCCAATTTGAACAACTATTGAAACGATCTCTTCCTCAAGATATTCTTTATCTACCGAAGGCCAATTTTGTGAAGTGTTAAAATTATTATTCTCAAAACATTCACTCACTAAATGAGGCAAAACTGGAGAGATCACAATCAAAATTTTCTTGTAATTTTCAATTAAAATTTTTTTGTTAAGACTTTTATCTAAAATTTTATGTAAGAAATTATAGGTCTCATGCATATTTGCTATGATCACATTATAATTAAACTTTTCAAGGTTATTGTTAATTTTATGAATTAGTTGATTTGTAAATTTTTTCAAACTTATATCTCCTTCCTGATTTTCTTTATCATTACAGGTGCTAATTTTTTCTTTAATACGTGTATTTATCAGCCAGAACTTCTGAATAAATTTAAAAGCTGCAAGCATTCCTTGATCTGACCACTGAACGTCTTTTTCAGGCGGACTATCTGATAAAATAAATAATCTAACAGCGTCTGCACCATAGTTTTCAATCATTTTAGCTGGATCTATGGTATTTTTTTTAGATTTAGACATTGACTCTGGTGGCCCAACAGAAACAGTATTATTTGGCTGATTTTTCATAAAAAAATTTTTACCGTCCTGTGTCTCAACCTCATCGGGACTTAGCCAATTGTTATTTTCGTCTTTGTAAGTTTCATGACATACCATCCCTTGTGTAAAAAGACTTTCAAACGGTTCAGAAAGTGAATAATCCCTATTTTTATAAGTTATCGCTCGCATAAAAAATCTAGAATAAAGCAAATGTAAGATAGCATGTTCAACTCCACCTATATACTGATCTACAGGCATCCAATACTTTACTTCGTCGTAATTAAAACCGTATTTGTCATCGTATGGTGAACAGAATCTTAGAAAATACCAAGATGAATCAACGAATGTATCCAGTGTGTCGGTTTCTCTCAAACATTCAAGCCCGTTAATTTTAACTTTTCTCCATTTCTGCTCATAATTAAGAGGATTTCCCTTAGCTTGTAAATTGATTTTTTCAGGTAATTTTACAGGAAGTTTATCTTTGGGTATCGGGTAAACATTTCCATCCTTGTCATAAGCCATTGGAATTGGACAACCCCAATATCTTTGCCTTGATACACCCCAATCTTTAAGTCTAAAATTAATTGTTTTTTTTCCTAATTTCTTTTTTTCTATTATTTTAATTGTTTCAAAAATAGATTCCTCTGGAACTTTTAAGCCATTTAAAAATTTCGAGTTAATAATTACCCCACTACCAGTAAAAGCTTCACTTGTTACTTTAAAATTTTCATCCTTGTCTGATGGTTTTACAACAGTTTTAACTGGTAAATTGTATTTTATTGCAAAGTCCAAATCTCTTTGATCATGTCCCGGACAGCCAAAAACAGCACCAAAGCCGTAATCCATTAGAACAAAGTTTGCAAAAAATACTGGCACTTTTTCATCTTCGTTTAAGGGATTTGTAGCAAGTAAATTAGTTTTAAATCCAATTTTTTCACCTTGAGCAATAGACTCTTCAGTTGTTCCAGTTTTAGAGCATTCTTCTTTAAATTTTATAAATTTCGTATCTTTTTCATAAAATTTTGATATTGGATGATCTACAGACACAGCTAAAAAAGAAAAACCAAATAATGTATCAGGACGAGTGGTAAAACATTTAATTTCTTTAATCGGAATGTCACCATTTATCTTAAAATTTATTTCACAACCAAATGATTTTCCTATCCAATTAGATTGCATAATTTTCACCTTTTTGGGCCAATTTTCAAGTGAATTAAGACCTTCAAGAAGATTTTCTGAGAATTTTGAGATATTAAAAAACCATTGATTTAATTTTTTTCTTTCAACAATTGCACCTGATCTCCAGCCTTTACCATCTATCACTTGTTCATTTGCTAAAACGGTTTGGTCAATTGGGTCCCAATTAACATAGTTTTCTTTTCTGTAAACTAAACCTTTCTCATACATTTCAATGAAAAATAATTGTTGGTGTTTGTAATAATCTTCATTACAAGTCGAAATTTCCCTATCCCAATCAATTGAAAGTCCGAGGCTCTTTAATTGAAATTTCATCGCAGAAATGTTTTTTTCAGTCCAATCTTTTGGATGTAGATTATTTTCTCTTGCTGCATTTTCAGCAGGCATTCCAAAAGAATCCCATCCCATTGGATGAAGCACATTATAACCTTTCATTGATTTGTATCTAGATAATACATCTCCAATTGTATAATTTCTTACATGGCCCATGTGAATTTTTCCGGAAGGATAAGGAAACATTTCAAGACAGTAAAACTTTTTTAATTTAGGATTTATAACTGATTTAAAGGTTTTATTCTCAGCCCAGAAATTTTGCCATTTCTTTTCAATTTTTTTAAAATTATATCTCTCCATCAGTTTAAAAAGCAATTATCAAAGTTTATTATTTTTTATTTTTTTTTTCGGACTCTTTTTTTAAAAGAGCAGCTTTTTTTAAAATTGCCAACTTGACATCATTTCCAATACTAGATTGAATTTTATTAATATTACAATTAAGTTTAGTTTTATCTGTACAATCTTTTTCGTGAATTATAATTTTTATTGCATCTGCTCTAATCTCATTGCTCAAAAAACGAACAGTTATTTTTAGTTCTCTCAGGGACGATTTTTCATCTGTAACATTTCCTGAGAACCAATCTGTAATTAATATTCCACCAGAATAACTTGCGTTAGTAAAGCTTACAAAATCTAATACCTCAACCGATGCTCTCCAAAGTTCATTTGATGAAGCAAAATCAAATACTCCACCTTTTTTATCTCCACCTAAAATAGTTATGCCTCTTCCCTCCTCAATATTTTTTCTAACTCTTTCTTTTGCATCAACAGGAACTTCGCGTGCGTCTGTATATCTAAAAGGATTTTTGCAACCAGATAAAACAATCAATATGATTATTAAAAGATTTGTTAATATGTATTTGAATCTCATGCTCAGCTATTACAGTTTTTAATGATAATATTAAAAAAAGCACACTTAAAAGTCCTTATTTTTTTAAAAAGCACCAAAATGACACACAAATCCAAAAAACTTTAGAAATAAAGAGTTTTTATAGTGATATTTATGCCACATAACTTAATAAATTTGAGGTTTATAGTCATCAATTATGAATGAAGAGCCTTTTTTTTGTATAAAGCAAGCATTCATATGAATAATTATAACAAAAGGAGTATTTATTATGAATACACTAAAAAAAATTGGATTAACAGCTTTAGGAACATCTTTAGTTGCTAGTTCAGCATATGCAGGTGAAATTACTGCATCAGGTGACGCTGGTTATACTTGGTCATCTGAAGAAGTAGGTGTAAGAACTGACGAAGGTTATGGTTTTAATCATGACATTACGTTTTCTGGTTCAGGTGAATTAGATAATGGTTTCACAGTTTCTACAACTATGATCTTAACGGAAAGTTCAGCTCTTTCATCTTCTAACGTGACGTTAGGTATGGGAGGATTAGGTTCAATCACTATCGGTAATGGTTGGGCAGGCGTTGGTGGTAATTTTGACGATATGACACCAAGAGCTTACGAAGAAAACCACGATGGTATGAAAACTTCAACAGCAATCGACAATATGGGTGCTTTACTTGATGGAAACGTAGTTCACTACACATCTCCATCATTTGACGTAGCTGGTGCTACAGCATCATTTCAGTTCGGTTACTCTCCAGAGGCTGGTGATGCAGCTACTGGCGAAGGTGGTGTTGCAGCTCAATCAGCTTCATATGGTTCTGGTAAAGAACTAGGTGTTAACGTAGGTATCGCTGGATTATCAGCTGGTGCATACGCTATGGAAGTAGAAAATGATAGAGGTGCTGCCGCAACTGGACCAAATGAAAGAAATGCTATGACAGCTACATGGTACGCTAACTATTCATTCGGACCAGTATCAGTTGGTTACCAAACTGGTGGTTTAGACTACGGTAAGCATGGAACAGGTACAGCTGCTACTTCAGAGAAAAAAGTAACAACTGCTAACGGTGCCTTTGAATTTGAAAAAATGTCAATTGCGTTTAACGTAAATGAAAATTTATCACTTTCTTGGGGTGAATTAGACGAAACATACGATGCTCAGGACGATGGTACTATAGCAGACGTAGAAATGTCTTCTACTTCAATTCAGTTTGCTTACACAATGGGTTCAATGTCAATCAAAGGATATCAAACAGATACTGATAATCCAGGTTGGGACTCAAACGCAAAATCTGACGAAGTAACAGAATTCGCAATTAACTTTGCATTCTAATTATTTCTAAGATCTTAAAATTTAAAACGGCCTAAAATTTATTTTAGGCCGTTTTTTTTTATCCAAGATATCGAAGCTACGCCCTTAGATTTGGTAAGTTTTATTCTCCTTAAGTTTTTAAAATTAATACCTCCAAGAGCAATAATTTCTCTATTAGTTACAAGAGCTTGAAGATTAAATCTAACAACATCCAAATATTCTTTTTTTTTTTTAGTTTTAAAAATAGGGCTTAAAAATATTTCTTCACAATTTTGTTTTTCTTTAATTTTTATCTCTGAAACATTATGCGCAGAGCCAATAACTTTAAACTTTTTAATTGAACTAAATTTTTTATAACCTAGGTTTTTGTTAAAAGACGGTAGGTAAACTCCATTTAAACTTAGTTTTATAGCTAAATTAATGTCATTTGAGAGATATAGGTTAATACCTTTTTTTTTACAAAAGTTTCTAGTTTTAAGTAAATCATCCATATAATTATCACTATGGTAGTTCCTAAATATAATGTTTATAGATTTTTTTATATTTGATAATTCTTTTAAATTAAAATTTTCTATGAAATAATAATACTTAAAATTTGTATGCATAATGTTGTTAATAATCTGATACTAATCAATAAAGAATTAAGCGCAATAAATTCTAATACTAAAATTATTGCAGTATCAAAAACCTTTCCAATAGATTATATACAGCCCACGATTGATCATGGACATATACATTTTGGTGAAAACAAAGTTCAAGAGGCTTTGGAAAAATGGACAGAGACAAAAGAAAAAAATAAATCTATAAAACTGCATTTAATTGGTAAATTGCAAACTAATAAAGTCAAATTTTGTTTACCGTTATTTGATTTTATTCACTCATTAGATAGTATTAAATTGGCAGACAAAATTGCAAATGAACAAATAAAAAAAAATTTTAAACCAAAATTATTTATTCAAATAAATATTGGGGGTGAAGACCAAAAGAGTGGTATCCCATTAACAGAATTTGAAAACTTTCACAAAAAAATAGAAGATTTTAATTTAGACGTAATTGGTTTGATGTGCATACCACCATTTGTTGACGATACAGAATTATATTTTAAAAAGATGGTTGAAATTCAAGGTAAAACAAATCTCAAAGAACTAAGTATGGGAATGTCCAATGACTATCTATCAGCTGCTAAAAATTCTGCAACTTATGTAAGGATCGGTTCAAAAATTTTTGGTGAGAGAAGTTAATAAATCTTTATTTTTGTTTTTTTTGTAATTAGTTTTAATAAGATTAATAGATCCTTTTTTAATAGAGTCACACATCCAGCTGTTCCTGAAAAATTTTTTGTAAGATGTATAAATATTGCACTCCCTTTAAATGGTACAGTTTTGTTAACATTATAATTGATCACAACTAATATGTCATATTTGCTGTCTTTTCGATATAATCTTTCACATCTTATTTTTTCATTTATATTAATTAAAGAATTATATTTTTTATTTGTTGAATCGTTGCACCATCCCATATCCTTTTTAATTTTTTTTAATTTTAATCTTGTTTGTATATTTTTAATTCTATCTGGCCTATAGTATACATCACCAAGTTTAAACAATCCTTTTGGTGTTTGAAAATCACCTTCTCTTTTATTGCTCGAAATTCCTTTTTTTCCTACACTGCAACGAAAAATAAATTCATCAAAAATTAAAGTGTCTTTATTTTTAACTTTTATTAGCATAAATTAACCACATGAGTAAATCAGCAGTATATATAATAAACTTTAAAGTTTTATATAATATTATTAATGAGATTAAAAACCTTTTTAACTTTGATTTAATTAATTTTGAAAATGAAAAAGATGTATTAAAAGATCAAAAAAAAAGACAAGATAAATGTTTTATTGTTCTTACAAAATATGATTCCGATTATAGTTTAATTGATAAAAATCAAATAATTAAAATAGAAAAATATCCATTTAGCTTCTTTTCATTAGTAGAAAAAATTAATTCAAATTTATTGATGCAACAATACGATTTTCAATCAAATATAAATATTAATGGATATAAATTGGATTTAAATTCAAAAATTATATCATTTAAAAATAATAAACTTAAATTAACACAAAGAGAGACTGAAATTATATTATTCTTAAAAGAACAAAAAGTTCCAATTAATATAAATATATTGCAAAAAGAGGTTTGGGGTTATGCAGAGGATTTAGAGACTCATACAGTAGAAACTCATGTATATAGACTTAGAAAAAAATTAAAAAAAGCTTTTGACGACCTAAATTTTATAAAAAGTGACAAAAAAGGTTATTTCATTTAGTGAAAAAAAAAAACTCAATAGCTAAGGATTTAATGACACCTAAATATAAACTTAGGGTTATTAAACCAAAAAAAGGCAAAGGAAGCTTTAAAAGAAAAAAAAATAAAAACCTTTAAAGCCTTGCACCAATTTGTTGAATAACCTTAGACGACATCTCAGTGCCTTTATCTAAACTTTCTTTTAATGACATTTTGTTTACATAACCATGCAAAAACCCGGCAGCAAAAAGATCTCCTGCACCAGTCAAATCCACAATTTTAAGGCCTTGTTTTATTCCGCATTCAATGACTTCATTTTTATTAATCGCTAGAGCACCTTTTTCACCTCTTGTTAAAACTATTATTTTACCAAGAGACTTTGAGAAATTTATTACTTCGTCGAAAGATTTTGCGTCTGTTAATGACATTATTTCACTCTCATTTGCAAATGTAATATCTAATTTATTTTTTACTAAGTCTAAAAAATGGGGTTTATGTCTATCAACACAAAACTGATCTGATAAAGACATAGCAACTTTATTTGCATTTTGAATAGCTTTATCGAATGCTTTTTTAGGTTCACCTTCATCCCACAAATATCCTTCTAGAAGGATTATCTCACTTTGTTTAATTGCGTCTGTGCTGACGTCATTTTGATTTATTTTTCCTGCCGTGCCTAAAAAAGTACACATAGTTCTCTCTGAGTCCGGGGTAACCAATATTAAACAAGTCCCAGTTGGAAGATCCTCTTTCTTCTTTGAATAAAAATATTTAACATTTTCTTGTTTTAATCCATCTTCATATTTTCCGCCTAGCTCGTCATCAGAAACTTTACCAATAAAACCAACATCATTTCCTAGCTGAGATAAACCAACTATAGAATTAGCAACAGAACCACCTGAAACAGTCTTTTCTATTTTAAGATTAGCTAATAAATTTCCGAACTCTTTGTCGTCGAAAATCAACTTCATTGAACTTTTTGTTAAATTATTTTTATTTAAAAATTCATCATCTACTTTGCAAATGACGTCTACAATCGCATTTCCTATACCCAGAATTTTCATGTTATGCTTTCTTTGTTTGAATTGGTTTTTTTCTTCTAGGATAACAAGTAGTACAAATTTTACAAGATATTCCATAACATTCTCGAGCTTTGCAGAACTCTCTACCATAGTAAATGATTTGCAGATGTAGCTTATTCCAATATTTTTTAGGAAATAATCTTTTCAAATCCTTCTCTGTTTGAACCACATTTTTACCGTTTGTTAAGCCCCATCTTTGGGCTAAACGATGAATATGTGTATCTATTGGAAAGGCAGGATATCCAAATCCTTGAGACATAACAACACTTGCAGTTTTATGTCCAACTCCAGGTAGTTCCTCTAATTCTTCAAAAGTTTTAGGCACTTTACTGTTATATTTTTCTACTAATATTTTTGAAAGATTATAAATACTTTTAGCTTTAATCCTAAATATACCGATCTTTTTTATAAGTTTTTCTATTTTTTTCCTACCCAATCTTAAAAAATGCTTAGGCTTATAATATTTAGGATAAATATTTTTTGTTACATTATTTACATTAACATCAGTACACTGAGCCGATAGTAAAACCGATATAAGTAAGGTAAAAACATTTCTGCTTTTTAATGGCACAGAAATATCTGGATATATTTTATTCAAAATCTTAAGTATTATTTTTGCTCGATCTTTGTCACCCATTAACTAAAATTCAAGACATCTCTCATAGAATATAGACCGGGTTTTTTTTTGATTAACCATATAGCTGCAGCTAAAGCTCCTTCAGAGTAAAGTGCTCTATCAAATGCTTCGTGGTTTAAAGTAATTATTTCCTTGCCACTCGAAAAAGCAACATTGTGTTCACCTACTATTTCTCCTCTTCTAAAAGAATTAAAGTTAATTTTTTTCCCATAAGGGAAAGTTTTCTTATTTAAATATTTTTTACCCACTAGTTTATAAAATTTCTTCTCTTTTCCTATTGCTATACCTTTACCAAGCATTAATGCTGTTCCTGATGGGTGGTCTTTTTTGTGTTTATGATGAACTTCATAAATTTTACTTAAGAATTTATCACCTAAAGATTTTGATGCAATTTCGGTTAAGTACATTAACAAATTAATACCAAGGCTCATATTTCCCGCTTTAAGAATTGGTATTTTTCTAGAGTATTTCTTTATCAAATTTTCTTCTTTTTTTGAAAATCCAGTTGTTCCAATAACAACTTTCTTTTTAAGTTTGCTTGAGATTTTCAGAATTTCAAGAGTACATTTTGGTACACTAAAGTCTATTATTAAGTTTGCTTTTTTCAAAGCTTCAACGGTATTCAAGCTAGGCCGAATCCCATTGATTTTTTTTTTTACAATTTTATTTTCTGTGAGAGTTACAATCTTGAAATTTTTATTAGATCTTGCTGATTTAATTATATGTTTACCCATTCGTCCCATACAACCAGTTATCGCTAAGTTTATTTTTTTCATTTAATAAAAGAAGTATAGAATTACCACAACAACCAAAACAATTATAGTCCAAATAGATATATTTTTTAAAAAAATTCTTAAATTTGAATTGGATGATAAAAATCCGGGAAGCACCAATATTAATACCAATATCATTGCTATCGCAGGCATTATTTGTTCCAAAATCATAATTATAAATTTTTAAAATGATGTAAATTTGTTTTATGTGTTAAAAAAAAATTTAATGATCTATCTTTTAATTTTTTTCCAATTTCATATATATTTTTAACTTCGTTAAAATTTTCATTCAAAAAAGTATAGTTTAATTCATTTTTGATAAAATTTATTAGAATTTCAGGCGTATAGCCAAATTCTCTATAAAGATATGGAGCAAATTCAAAATAAATTAGAGGTTTATATTTATTAATTATTTTTTTTCCACTTCTAAGCACATTGATCTCATAGCCATCTACATCAATTTTAATAAAATCGATCCTCTTTCCAATTTTACTTAAAACATTAGAGAGTGATTTGGTCTTATTTGATGTTTTCTTTAAAGTTCCAAAGTGAACTTTATGCCTATTATTTTTGACTTTAAGTTTCCATGAAGAGTGAACAAAACTAACTTTTTTTTTTTCATCAGAGATAAAAATGTTAAGTAATTTGACCCTGCGTTTAAAACTTGGATTTAGTTTTAAGTTTTTTTTCAACTTTGAAAATGCAAATTTTGTTGGTTCTATGGAAATTATCGTTGATAAATTAAACAATTTGGCCAAGGGTAAAGTAACTGAACCAACATTTGAACCTATATCGACTAAGATATGTTTACCCTTATAGTTTAAATATTTTTTAATATTATATAGTTTATTTTCGTTTTTAATGCCTAAAAATATTCCTAAATCAATCGCCTCATTAAGATCAATTTCATATTTTATATAATTTCTCGATATAATTCTTTTTTGTTTACCAATAAAAAAAATTAAAATTTTACTTAAAATAGATGCAATTATAATTTTTGTTTTAGTAGATAAAAAAAACATAATTTAATACTATTATGCTTTAATAGGACTAACTTTTCCAGAAACTTTTTGCTTTTTGAAAGAACTTTTTTATACTTGGATTAGATTTATCGTTTTCAATTTCTCTAAATTTTTCTAACAATTCTTTCTGTTCTCTGTTCAAGGATATCGGAACTTCTGTGTTTACTTGAATATAAAGATCACCCATTCCGCTTCCCCTCATATAAGGCATACCTTTTCCTCTTAGTCTAAATTGTTTTCCAGATTGTGTCCCAGCAGGGATTTTAATTTTTGCTTTTCCACCATCAATTGTTGGTATTTCAATCGATGTACCTAAAGCTGCATCTGCGATTGAAATCGGACATTCAAAAAAAAGATTCTCATCAGATCTTTTAAAAAGTTCATGAGAATAAACGTTTATAAATAAATACAAATCTCCATTTCCTCCACCCCTAGTGCCTGCTTCACCTTTGCCTGACAATCTTATCCTGGTTCCATCATCTACACCTTTAGGAATAGTTACAGATAATCTCTTAGATGATTGTTTTTTACCTTGTCCACCACAACTAGAACAAGGATTTGTAATTTCCTCACCTGATCCTGAACATTGCGGACAAGTTTGTTGAACAGTAAAAAATCCTTGACTTGATCTCACTTGGCCATGACCACCGCACATTGAACAGGATCCAACATTATGCCCTGGTTTAGAACCACTACCTTTGCAGGTTTCACATTTTTCGGAGGATGAGAATTTTATATCTTGTTTTTTTCCAAAGTAAGCTTCTTCGAGATTAATAGACAAATCATATCTTAAGTCAGAACCTCTATTGTTAGATTTTCTAGATCTTCTTCCGCCACCGAAACCTTCACCGAAAAAATCTTCAAAAATATCTGAAAAATGGTTGGAGAAATCAAAATTACTAAATCCTCCCCTTCCTCCCCCGCCATTTTCAAAAGCAGCATGTCCAAAATTATCATAATTTTGTTTTCTCTCGTTGTTAGAGAGAACATGATAAGCTTCAGACGCTTCTTTAAACTTGTCTTCAGAAGCCTTGTCACCTTTATTTTTGTCCGGATGATACTTTACAGCTAATTTTCTGTACGCAGATTTTATTTGATCGGGGGTTGCATCTTTGTTAACGCCTAAGACGTCATAATAATCTCTTTTTGCCATAACAATTTAGAGACAATCAGTTGTTATCTAGGCGCTTTTTTCTTTATTCTCGTCTTTTACTTCTTCAAAATCTGCATCAACAACGTTATCGTCTTTTTTTCCTTCTTCTTTTTTATCTTTTGGTGCATCTCCAGGTTTAGCACTCTGTTGGGATTTATAAATTGCTTCACCTAACTTCATTGAAGACTGAACTAAATCTTGAGTTTTCTTTTTAATATCTTCTATATCAGTTCCCTTAAGGGCATTTCTAAGGTTTGCAGATGCTGTTTCAATCGCTTTCTTATCTGCCTCTGAAACTTTTGTTCCATGTTCCTTTAAGTTTTTTTCAGTTGAATGCAAGAGAGTATCAGCCTGATTTCTCGCATCTACAGATTCTCTTTTTTTCTTATCAGCTTCTTTATTTGCTTCAGCCTCTTTAACCATTTTATTTATTTCTTCCTCACTTAAACCTCCGGAAGCTTGAATCTGAATTTTTTGCTCTTTGCCAGTACCTTTATCTTTTGCAGATACGTTAACAATTCCATTAGCATCTATATCAAAAGTCACTTCAATTTGTGGAACACCTCTTGGTGCGGGTGCAATGCCTACTAATTCAAAATTTCCTAACACTTTATTATCAGCGGCCATCTCCCTTTCACCCTGAAGAACTCTAATAGACACTGCTGGCTGATTGTCTTCAGCAGTAGAAAACACCTGACTTTTTTTTGTTGGTATAGTTGTATTTTTATCAATTAGCTTTGTTGAAACTCCACCTAATGTTTCAATTCCAAGCGAAAGTGGAGTTACATCCAGTAAAAGTACATCTTTAACATCACCTTGTAAAACACCAGCTTGTATTGCAGCTCCCATAGCTACTACTTCATCTGGATTTACTGATTTATTTGGATCTTTGCCAAAGAAGTTTTTTACCTCTTGAATAACTTTTGGCATCCTAGTCATACCACCCACTAAAACAATTTCATCTATTTCTCCAGCGGATAAACCTGCGTCTTTTAAGGCTGTTTGACATGGTGGAATTGTTCTAGAAATTAAGTCTTCAACCAAAGCCTCAAGTTTAGCTCTTGTCATTTTCAAATTTATATGCTTTGGACCAGTTTTGTCTGCTGTGATAAATGGTAGATTTATTTCTGTTTGAGTAGCAGACGAGAGTTCTATTTTCGCTTTTTCCGCTGCCTCCTTTAATCTTTGAAGAGCTAGTTTATCTGATTTTAAATCAATTCCGTTTTCTTTTTTAAATTCACTTAACAGATATTCTACAATAGTGTTATCAAAATCTTCTCCACCTAGAAAAGTATCACCATTTGTAGATTTTACTTCAAATACTCCGTCACCTAATTCTAAAATTGAAACATCAAATGTACCACCACCTAAATCATAAACTGCAATTTTTTTATTTGCTTTTTTGTCTAATCCATAAGCTAGCGAAGCTGCAGTGGGTTCATTTATAATTCTTAGAACTTCTAGACCAGCAATTTTACCAGCGTCTTTTGTTGCTTGTCTTTGTGCATCATTAAAATATGCTGGGACTGTAATTACCGCTTTTGATACTTCTTGCCCTAAATATTTTTCAGCCGTTTCTTTCATTTTCTGAAGCACAAAAGCCGAAATTTGAGAAGGGGAATATTTTTGCCCTTTGGCTTCTATCCATGCGTCACCTTTATCTGAATTAATTATTTTAAAAGGTGCAGTTTCAATATCTTTCTTAACTGTAGCGTCATTAAAATTTCTTCCAATTAACCTCTTAACTGCAAAGATAGTATTTTCAGGATTAGTGACAGCTTGCCTTTTCGCTGGCTGACCAATTAGTTTTTCATCACTGTCTGTAAAAGCTACTACCGAAGGTGTAGTTCTTGCACCTTCTGCATTTTCTAACACTTTTGCCTGCGTTCCATCCATTATAGCTACGCAAGAATTTGTTGTACCTAAGTCTATTCCTATTACTTTGCTCATATTGTTAAGATCTCATATAAGTGCTATTTTCACGTCTACAAGCATATTTTTGCTTAATTTTTCTCCTTTTTCTTATCATTTTTATCAATTTCATCTTTTTTTTCTGAATTAGTTGGTTTTTTTGAAACTACAACTAAGGCTGGCCTTAAAAGCCTATCTTTCATCATAAATCCCGTTTGAATTTCTTGAACTATAGTACCTGGTTCTTTAGCGTTATCTTCAACCTCCATCATAGCTTGATGATAATTAGGATCCAATTTTTTATTTACTGTTTCGATTTGTTCAATACTATTTTTCTTAAAAATCGAAACCATATCTTTTTTTATAATATTCAGGTGTTCAAAAATTTTTTCTAAAGTCTCAGACTTTTTTAATTTTTCGTCATTTTCTAATGAAATTTTAGATCTATCTAAGTTATCTAATAAATTAAGTGCCTCTTTTGCAAAAGCAAAACCACCATACTCAAATGCATCTTCTTTTTCTTTTTCATACCTACGCCTTTGATTTTCCATTTCTGCAAAAGTTCTAGTTAATTTGTCTTCTAATTCTTTTATTTTATCCTCTGGCGCTAGCTCTTTTTTGTCATCTTCTTTAATAGCCTCTTCAGCCAAATCTTTATTTTCATTATTTGACTTATTCTCTTCGTCTATATTAATATTTTTTTTTTCCATACAATGCTATATGGTGAGAAAACAAAAAATTTCCAGGTGAAAAAAAAAAAAATTAAGGAATTGTTAATAGGCTCAAATAATGCTGGAAAAGTAAGGGAAATCAAACATTTATTACCAAGAAACATAAAAGTTCAATCAATTATTGACTATAAATTCAAAAGCCCAAAAGAAACTGGCAAAACTTTTTTGGAAAATTCTTATATAAAATCAAAATATTTTTCAAAAAAAACTAATAAAATTTGCTTAGCAGATGACTCTGGACTTGAAGTTGATAAATTAAATAAAAAACCAGGTATCTTTTCAGCAAGATGGGGAGGAAAAAAAAATAATTTTGATTTAGCAATTAAAAGAGTATTCAGAGAATTAAATAAGGTTGACAAGAATTGGCGGAAGAAAACAATCAAAGCAAGATTTGTTTGTGCTCTAACTATTTTTGGACCTAATATAAAAAAAATTCATTCAATAGGTGTAGTTGAGGGAAAAATATCGAGTAAAAAAAAAGGAAAAAATGGTTTTGGTTATGATCCAATATTTATACCTAAGGGAAAAAAAATCACATTTGGGCAAATGAAATTTATAAAAAAATTTAAAATTGACCATAGAGCTAAAGCATTTAAAAAAATTAAAAAATTTTTATAAAAGTATCTTTTTGAACACTATAAAAGTTTAACTCGTGATTTATTTCTTTATTCTTAATTACAAATACACCTGATATCCCCTTAAATTTACTCTCTCTTTTAAAAAAATCTTCGTTTATCTCAAAATCGTTTTGAATAAGAAGATAATATAACAAACCCACTAAATCATAGGTAATAAGTGAAAGTTGATTTGGATTGTAGTCGTATAATTCTTTGTATTTATTTCTGAACTCATCAAAATTTTCTTTGTTCACGGAAGGAAAACTAATTGGTTGTGAAGCAGTCTCTTTAAACAAAGTTTTATCAAACCATTGATTAAGTGAGATAAAACTTACTTTTTTTGGGGACACATCAGTATATAGAAGTGAGGTAGTTACACTTTTTAAACTTTCATCAAAATCTGCAATTACAACAGAGTCGTAACTAATTTTTCCAAGTGTATCTCTTTTCTTTAAATTTTCTATTTTTTTTTCTTTGTTAGCTTCATTCGAATTTTCTAAACGTTTAATTTCATCTTCTAAATTCTGTTTTCTAATATTATATTTTGTAACTTTTTCAATTTGTTTTGTTAATTTTGTAGGTTCAGTATCATAATAAAAAACTTTCTTTGCTTTAAATTTAGAATCTTTGATTGCTCTCTCTATTTCTTCTTTGTAATCCTTTTTTGGTATTAAGATAAGTGTTTTTTTTAAATTTTTTAATTCCTGGTATTTTTTAATTGCATTGAATTGTGATTTAGCATTGATCCCTGCGCTAATAACATTTTCAGGATTATTTAATATTTTGTTCGTCAATGACAAAAATTGTGCATCTTTAAATTTTTCAAGTCCTTTTAAATTCTTGTTAAAAACTGGGCCAATAAAAATTCTCACTCCTTGTATGTATAAACTCTCAACTTGTTTTAAGGTTTCTAAATTGTTGCCCTTAGTGTCTCTAGGCAAAATAATGAAGTTCTCATTATTTATTTTATCAACTGCTATTCTAGCTGAATTGAAGACCGACTTTCCAACACTTTGAAATTCACCTGAGAAGGGTGCTAATAATCCAATTTTAATTTGACTATCTCCGTAAGTAGTTTTAGGGAATGTAGCCAAAATAACTACTATCAAAAAATATCTAATATCTGCTTTCATTTATAAATCTTTATTATAATTATATTCATTGATGATTCCATTAGATCAAAAAAAAATATTAAACTATAAAAGTGGTTTATATGTGGTTTCCACCCCAATAGGTAATTTGATGGATATAACTTTGAATGCTATTGAAATTATTAAAAGTTCAGAATTGATATTATGTGAAGATACTAGAGTTTCCAAAAAGCTATTAGATAAGTACAATATTAAAAATAAGAGGCTTCTTGCATATCACAAATTTAATGAAAAG
Organism: uncultured Pelagibacteraceae bacterium; assembly: GCA_902536765.1. Taxonomy (GTDB): domain Bacteria; phylum Pseudomonadota; class Alphaproteobacteria; order Pelagibacterales; family Pelagibacteraceae; genus Pelagibacter. The sequence continues at coordinate 67,106 of CACAYM010000001.1, read as the reverse complement.
CGAAGCTTGAGTAAAGTAATGCAAATCTTAGAAAATAAAAAAATAGTATCATTAATTTCTGATGCTGGAACACCGTGTATATCAGATCCTGGCTCCGTTTTAATAAACGAGTGTATTGAAAGAGAAATAAATATTTTTTCTATACCGGGGCCCTCATCTGTTATTTCTGCTGTTTCAATAAGTGGATTTTCAGAAAAGTTTGTTTTTTACGGTTTTTTCCCGGAGAAAAATAGAGATATAAAAAAAGATTTAGAAATTTTATCAAAATTAAATTTTACAATAGTTTTTTTTATTTCTGCTAAAAAATTTAAAAAATACTCTAAATACCTAGAAAAATACTTTTTGGATAGAAAATTGTTAATTTGTAAAGAGTTAACCAAAATGCATGAACAACATTTTAGACTGAAAGTTTCAGAAATTCGAGATTTTAATACTGAGCTTCGTGGAGAAATTACTTTAGTACTTTCTCATAAAATTAAAATCGAATCAGGCGACAAATTAGCTGAAAGTGATAAACAATTAGTTAGAAAACTTATGAAAAAATTAAGTATTAAAGATATTGTAAGAGAAATAAAAAAAAATAAAAATATATCAAAAAAAAAAATTTATAATTATTTTTTACAAATAAAAAATGAAAAATAAATTCATATTATTAGCATTATTTCTATTTATGCTAAGTGGATGTGTGGGAACATCTTCACAGGGATTATTCGGTACTGGAGTAAGTGTAGCAATTGATCCAAGGTCTCTTGGCACTCAAATTGATGATAATTTAATGCAAAAAAATTTAACCGCTAGATTGCTTCTTGAAGATAAAAAATATCTACTATCAATAAATTCGAAAGTTTTGGATGGAAGAATATTCATAACTGGAAAAGTTGACGACCCAGAGGAAAAATTAAAAATTACTAAAATGGCTTGGGAAACCAAAGGTGTAAGGTCTGTAAGAAATAATTTAATTATTAAAGAAGAATTTAATTTCAAGCAATCCGCAACAGACCTTTTAATTACATCCCAATTAAGAACAGCATTAGTTTTAAATAAAAAAATTAAATCGACAAATTATAATATCGATACATATAAAAAGAAGATATATATTTATGGAATTGCACAGTCTAAAGAGGAACAAGAAGAGGTTATTAATGAAGGCAAAACTATACCTGATGTTAAAAGAGTAATAGCCAGTATCTTACTCGTTGAAGATTTAAGAATCCAAAAGAATTAAGTCAAAATGAATAATAAAATTTGACTAACAAAAGACATTAAAATTATAAAACTAAAAAAAACAATTGAATACATTATCGTTACAGCCCTATTTCTTTTCCTCCTAAGTAAAACAAAATCTTTATCATCCAAAATAGATATATCCCTTTTTCCTTTTACAGGATAATCATAGCTCCATCTCCAAACTGAACTGCCAAATCTCTTATCCATATTATTAAAATATGTTATCCATGCTCTTGACCAAAGAAAAACGAAATATAAAATTAATAATAGAAGAATTTCAGTTAACATTTTACTTAGTTGACTTTTCCGTAATTGATTACGCCAGCTGAATAAGCTGCAACAGAAGCAAGGTTCAATATTTCTGAAGTAGAGGACCTTAAAGGCACAATTTCTATTGCTCTACCTAGACCAATTAATAGTGGGCCTATGACTTTAGCTCCACCGAGTGTTTTCATTATTTTGTAAGCTATGGCTGCACTGTGTTGCCCTGGCATAACTAATACATTCGCTTTTCCTACTATCTCTGAAAATGGGTATAAATCTCTATATTCCTCACTCAATGCTACGTCTGGCTGCATGTCCCCGTCAAATTTAAAATCCACTTTCATCGATTTCAATATGTCTACAGCGTCTCTTATATGCTTTGTTCTACTCGTGATAGGTTGTCCGAAAGTAGAGTGAGATAGAAATGCAACCTTAGGATCAAATCCAAATAATCTTACTACCCTCGAAGCAGAAATTGCTATATCAGCCATTTGTTTTGAAGTTGGGTACTCATGAACTGTGGTATCAGCAATGAAAACAGTTTTGCCTTTATTTACAATCATGTTTAAACCAAACATTATTTCACCAGGTCTGGCATCAACTACTTTTATAACTTTTTTAAGAGATGATGAATATCTTCTAGTGTTGCCAGTGACCATTGCATCTGCATCACCACATTCAACCATACAAGATGACCAAATTACCCTATCATTTCTTACTAACTTATTGCAATCTCTTTCTAGAAGCCCTTCTTTTCTGTGTAATTTTTCAAATAAATATTTAACATATTTTTCACGCAAGGTTTTATTTGTTGAGTTTATAATTTCAATATCTAAATTTTCGCTATATCCAATCTCTTTTAATTTTTTTTTAATTATTTCTTCTTTAGCCACAATTATAGGTATACCCAAACCACTTTTTTTAAAAGCAATTGCTGCTTTTAATGTTTCTTCATCTTCACCGTCTGCAAAAACTACTCTTTTTTGATTTTTTTTAATTTGATTATTAATACCTTGCATGATTGTTACAGATGGATCTAGTCTTTGTTTAAGTTGTTCAGAATATATTTCAAAGTTTTCGATCTTTTTTCTAGCTACTCCAGTTTTTATTGCTGCTTTAGCTACAGCAACAGGAATAACGCTAATTAGTCTTGGGTCAAAAGTTGAGGGTATGATATAGTCTTTACCATAAGATGGTCTATCTCCTCCCATAGCAGCAACGACCTCATCAGGCACTCTTTCCCTAGCTAATGATGCTATAGCATTGGCTGCAGCTATTTTCATTTCTTCGTTTATAGTTTTTGCTCTTACATCAAGCGCACCTCTGAATATATAAGGAAATCCTATTAAATTATTTACTTGATTTGGATAATCAGATCTGCCAGTTGCAATAATAGCATCTTTTCTAACTTCTTCCACTTCCTCTGGCGTTATCTCTGGATCAGGATTTGCACATGCAAATATGATTGGATTTTTGGACATCTTGCTTACCATTTTTTTTGATAGTATGCTCTTTGAGGATAAACCTAAAAAAACATCAGCTCCTACAATTGCATCTGCAAGTGTTCTTTTTTTCGTATCAGCAGCATGAGAAATTTTCCACTGATTTAAATTATCTCTACCTTTGTAAATAACGCCCTTACTATCTAACATTATAATATTTTTAGATGGCACTCCTGTTTTTTTTAATAAATTTGTACACGCAATAGCAGATGCACCGGCTCCATTAATAACAACTTTTATTTTCTTAATTGATTTTTTGGAAATATCTAAAGCATTTATTAATGCTGCAGTTGTAATTATTGCAGTTCCATGCTGATCATCGTGGAATACAGGGATATCAAGTATTTTTTTTAATTTTTCCTCAATAATAAAACAATCAGGGGCAGCAATATCTTCTAAATTTATTCCTCCAAAGCTTCCAGATATAGTTTTAATGCTTTTTATTATTTCCTCTGGATCAGATGAATCAATTTCTATGTCTATTGAATTAATATCAGCAAACCGTTTAAATAAAACTGCTTTGCCCTCCATAACTGGTTTTGATGCAAGTGCTCCAAGATTTCCCATGCCCAAGATTGCAGAACCATTGCTTATTACAGCTACCAGATTACCTTTACTAGTATAATCATATGCAGCTTCAGGATTTTTTGAAATTGCTTTTACAGGTGCCGCCACACCTGGAGAATATGCTAAAGCAAGATCCCTTTTTGTAGTCATTGGTTTAGATGATATAATCTCAATCTTGCCAGATTTTTTATTATGATGGAAATCCAGAGCTTCTTTATCAGAGTAATGTTCAATTTTATTTTTTTTCATTTTTTATTAAATAGATATAAAAATAGAACTAATTTATAAGACTAATATGATTTATGAATTTGATTAAGTCAACAAGCACATACAGTTTCTTTGTTATCATAAGCAGAATTCTGGGATATGTAAGAGACGTTTTAATTGCAATATTTTTGGGTTCAGGGCCAATAGCAGATGCCTTCTTCGTTGCTTTTAGGATCCCAAACACTTTTAGAAGGCTTTTTTCTGAAGGAACATTTAATTCGGCATTCGTACCAAGTTATGTGACTGAGTCTGATAAAGGAGAAGAGAAAGCAAAAAAGTTTGCCAACAATATATTTAATTCTTTAACTTTAATTCTTCTATTTATCTTAGTGATCATAGAAATTTTTATGCCAATATTTGTTTTTTTAATAGCTCCCGGATTTACAGAAGATACTGAGAAGTTAGAACTAACTATTAATCTAACCAGGATTACTTTTCCATTTCTTTTATTTATAAGCTTATCGTCTTTTTTTGGGGCAATACTAAATTCAAAGAATAAATTTGCTATTGCGTCTGCAGCACCAATAATTTTAAATTTATTTTTAATTTTAACTTTACTATTTGCAAATTACGCAAATGACTCTTTAGTTTTCTATTTATCTTATGCTGTAACTATAGCTGGTTTCGTTCAACTTATTTTTCTAATTTTTTTTACAAGAAAATATTTTTTTCCAAAATTTTATTTTAAAATAATACTCGATAAAAATTTAAAATTTTTTTTTAAAAAGTTGATACCCAGCATATTTTCTTCTGGTGTTACACAGATAAATATTTTAGTAGGAACAATTATAGCGTCTTTTCAAGCAAGCGCAGTTTCATACCTCTATTATGCAGATAGAATATATCAAATAAATCTAGCTATAGCAGGAATTGCAATTGGAACAGTATTGCTTCCCAATCTGAGCAAGTATGTTGAGCAAAAAAATAAAAAAAAAATAAATTTTATTCAAAATAAGTCGTTAGAATTAAGCTTATTTTTGTGTTTGCCGGCAACATTTGCACTTTTAATTGCATCTGAGCAAATCACCTCAGCACTTTTTGGGTATGGTTCTTTTGATACTTTAAGTGTAAAAAATTCTGCTAGTGCGTTATTTTATTTTGCATTGGGATTACCAGCTTTTGTACTGATTAAAGTTTTCTCAAGTTTTATTTTTGCAAGACACAATACTAGAACACCATTTGTTTATTCGTTTTATTCAGTCATAATAAATATTGGCATAAGTCTATATTTTTTTTCAGATATAGGATTTATTATAATCCCAATTGCAACAACAATTTCTTCGTGGTTCAATTCAATAATCTTATTTATATATTTAATTAAAAAAAAATATTTTTTGTATGAAGGTATTTTAAATTCAAAATCATTAAAAATTGTGTTCTCATCAGTTTTGACATCTTTTTTATTTTATCAGTTTATAATTTTATTTGGCGATTTATTAGTTTATGAAAGTAATTATAAACTTTTAACAATAATTACGATTGTTGCTGTAACTTTTCTAATCTATATGCTTATATCAATATTTACAAAAGCTTTCAAAACATCTGATATTAAATTAAAGTATTAATTACAATGTCAAAAAAAATTTTTTCAGGTGTGCAACCTACAGGAAATTTGCATTTAGGGAATTATTTAGGTGCTATTAAAAATTTTGTTAATCTACAAAAAGAAACTGAAAATAGCTGTATCTATTGTGTAGTTGACTTACACGCAATTACAGTAAAGCAAGATCCAGAAGTACTAAAAAAAAATATTAGAGAAACAACCGCTACATTTTTAGCTAGTGGGTTAGACCCAAACAAAAGTATCATCTTTAATCAATCAATGGTGTCATCTCATGCAGAAGGTGCTTGGTTATTAGGATGCGTCGCTAGAATGGGGTGGTTAAATAGAATGACTCAATTTAAAGAAAAAGCCGGCAAAGACAAAGAAAAAGCTAGTGTTGGACTTTATATTTATCCAATTCTCATGGCATCCGATATATTATTGTATGATGCGACACACGTCCCTGTAGGAGAAGATCAAAAGCAGCATTTAGAACTGACAAGAGACATAGCTCAAAAATTTAACTTAGATTTTAATTCTCCGAATTTTTTGATTGAGCCCGAACCTTTAATACAAAAAAAATTTTCTAGAATAATGAGTTTAAAAGACGGAACAAAGAAGATGAGCAAATCTGATCCTTCTGATCAAAGCAGAATAAATTTAACAGATAGCAAAGATCTAATTGTGAGTAAAATAAAAAAAGCAAAAACTGATAGTGGAAATTTACCTGAAAACGATCTTGACCTTGAAAAAAGACCAGAGTTAAATAATCTTTATGGAATATTCTCAAGTGTCCAAAATCAAAACTTAGAATTAACCATAAATCAATTTAAAGGTAAAAATTTTTCAGAGTTTAAAAATAGTTTATCTGATGTATTAGTTGAAAAGGTTTACCCAATATCTTTAGAAATAAAAAAACTTCTTAAGGATAAAAAATATATAGATGAAATATTGTTATCAGGAGCGTTAAAAGCTGAAAAAATTGCCAGCAAAAAAGTAAATGATATCAAAAAAAAAATAGGATTTTAAAAAAATACTTCAAATTTGTTTTATAATAACTATATATAGATCTATGTTCATACAAACACAAAAAACACCTAATCCAAATTCCTTAAAATTCTTACCAGGTATTAAAATATCAAACGTTGAGTCTGCAGAATTTTTAAATAAGGATCAAACGGATAATTATTTAATTAAAGATATTTTATCAATTGATGGTGTTGAAAGTATATTTCTGGGTTTAGATTTTATATCGGTAAATAAAATTGAGACAAAATCATGGGACGATATAAAACATATAGTGATTTCTCTGATCAATGATTTTTTTGCCAAAGGTAATCAATTAATACTTGATAAAAATTTCAACAACAAAAGTAAGGAAAATTATAAGGAGATAGAGAAAAAAATTATCCATATTTTAGAGAGCAAAGTAAAACCTGCAGTATCAAAAGACGGTGGAGATATAAAATTTTTAAATTTTAATAATGGAGTTGTAAAAGTAAAACTTCAAGGAAGTTGTTCCGGATGCCCAAGTTCAACGATTACCCTAAAACGTGGTGTTCAAAATTTACTTCAGCACTATATACCTGAAATAAAACAGGTGGAGGCAGAATAATAAAGATATAATTTTTAATGCTCAAAACAAAAAAACTAAATCTTGCTAAAATAAAAAAAATTTTAACAGAAAAAGGTTTTTCAATTAAAAAGAAAAAAAGTAGTTTTTTTTTAAAAGATTTTAAAAGTTTTTATTTTACTGCTTTATTTAGTTTTGCCTTAATTTTAGTATCTACTTTAATTCCTTTATCTGTAAATATTAAAGAAGATATAAATGCAAGTAAATCTACAATAGATAATAACTCAAATATAAATTTTCAGAGAGTATTAGACGGTAAATCAATAAATTCTAAAAATATTGATGAGGGTCTGGCTTTAGAAAACTTATTTGAAGATATTTTTTCTATTGAGGAAGTTCCAACTGACACAGTTAGGCTGAGCGCAGAAACAATAAATCAACTTTTTAAAGATACCAAATATAATCTAGATAGCGTAAGAAAAAATAAAATTGTAAAACCAATTAATCTTTCTTTGCTACCTTCCGAAATAAGAAATATTGAAAGCACCAAAAAAAAGAAAAATTTATTCATAAAAATAGTTTTACCATTAATTCTAGAGGAGAATAACAGAATTAAAGTTGATCGAAAAAAACTTTTTAGAATCCTGAATAAGAATATGAATTCAGACTCAGAAAAAAAATGGCTAAATTCTAAATTTAAGCAATACGGTGTTTTAAACAAAGATTTATCTACTTTAAAGGTCCGAATGGATATTGTACCAGTTTCTCTTGCGATTGCTCAAGCGGCAAAGGAAAGTGGATGGGGAACATCAAGATTCGCTATTGAAGGAAACGCACTCTTCGGGCAGTGGACATGGTCAGGCGAAGGGATAAAACCTGCTGGAGTGGACTCAGAGGAGAAACATAAAGTAATGAAGTTTAAGGTTTTAAAAGCCTCAGTGAGGGCATATCAAAGAAATTTAAATACTCATGGTAGTTATAAAAAGTTTAGATCAGAAAGGGCAAATATGAGGGATAGTGAAGAGGAATTAGACAGCTTAGTATTAGCGGACTATTTAGATAAATACGCGGCCACTGGTAAAGAATATACAAAAATAATAAAACAAATTATTAAACAAAACAACTTAAAGGATTTTGATCGGGTCAAACTATTGCCTTCAAGCATTCAATTAAAAAATATTATCTAATTTAGTTTCACAGAAAATTGTAATCCAAACCACCTCCAACCATCTGTATCATTCAGAGAACAATTTATTCTTCCTCTTCTAAAGTTAAATTTATCAGAAAAGTTTACAATTAGTTTACTGTTACTATACTTAATATTTGTTTCTTTCCATCCAGCACCCTCATCTGAAAAACAATTAATTTTTTTCAAATTCTTTTGGTTTTTGAAGAACTCAATTTCTAGTTTAGGAGGGTTGTTATTAATTATATACTTATCTTCAGGGATTACTTTCTTGTACTCCAATGGGAGTAAATCTAAATTGAATTCAAATCTTTTTAATTCTCCATATTTTTCGTTAATAGGGAATCTTGGAAGCTCATATGGATTTTTGTTAACATCTATAACTCCTGAGTGTTGGCCAAAACCGTACTTAAAATGTTTTTTTATAAAATTAGTTTGCTCGAGACTGAATTCACCAAATGGATAAGAAAAATAAATCGGATTGTACCCCAAATTTTTCTCAAAAATCTTAATGGATTTTAATATATCATTTTTGAACTTATCAAAACTGAATTCTAATAAATATTCATGCGAATGAGAATGATTGCCGATAAATGCAATGTCTTCTTTCTCTATTTCTTTTATTTGTTCCCAATTCATATAACCATTTTTTCCAACTGCCTCAGTTGAAATAAATAATATAAAGGGAATTTTATTTTCTTTTAAATATGGCCAAGCATGTTCATAGAAAGATGAAAACCCATCGTCAATAGTAATCAGTATTTCTTTGCTTGTTTTTACTTTATGAAAATTTATATTGAATTTTTCTGGATTTACAAATTTATAATTTTTTTCTTTTATAATTTGCATGTGTTTTTTGAAAATTTCCATTTTGATATTTGTTGATGGATATATACTCTCATTAAATCTATGATACATTATTGAAAGAACACCTTTATCATTTTTATAAGATTTAATTTTATTTTCCTCTGATTTTACACTAAGAATAAGGAATAGATAAATTATGAAAATACTAATTATAGATGCTACAGGTGAAAATATTTTGTTAGCGCTCATTTTGAATAAAAATGTTTATACAAGGACTTTCACTAATAGTAAAAAGAATTATGACAAACTGACAATTTTAATCAATAATTTTTTATTAAAAAATAAAATTAACTTAAATAAAATAAATAAAATTTACGTTAACAGAGGTCCAGGCAGTTTTGCTGGTATCAGAAATTCACTATCGATAGTAAAAGCAATACATTTAATAAAAAAAATTGATTATTACTCTTATAGTTATTTAGATTTTAAAGATAAAAAAAACATTCAATTTGAACTAAATAAATTCAAAAATTTAATAAAATTACCCGATTTATGTAATGAAAATAATGTTAAAAAAAATTTGATTAAACCTATTTATTTAAGTTAAAATAAACCTATGTCTGATAGTATTGAACAAAAGTGTTTAGCAAAAGGTGTAAAACTTACCGATCAAAGAAAGACTATTGCAAGGGTAGTTTCAGAGTCAAAAAAAAATTATGGAGAGTCAGATCATCCAGATGTTGATGAGCTTTATAAAAGAGTACTTAAAATAGATCCAAAAATAAGTATCGCTACTGTGTATAGAACAGTAAAGCTTTTTGAAGAGGCAGGGATATTAACAAAACATGATTTTAAGGGTGGTAAGGCTAGGTATGAGGAATTAAGAGAAAGTCATCACGATCATCTAATAGATGTTAAAACAGGAGAGATTATAGAATTTGTAGATAATGAAATTGAGAATCTGCAAAAAAAAGTAGCAGAAAAATACGGATATGATTTAGTTGATCACAAACTTGAATTATATGGTGTCAAAAAGAAATAATTAATGTCAAAAAAAGTATTTATTAAAACATTTGGTTGTCAAATGAATGTTTATGATTCTGATAAAATAATCGATGCACTCAAAATTATCGGATATGAAAAATCTGAAAATTTAAATTCAGCGGATTGTTTTGTTTTAAATACTTGTCACATAAGAGATAAAGCAAAGGAAAAAGTTTACCATGAAATTGGAAGAGTCAGGGAAGCGTTTGTTAATCAAAGTAAACCACTGGTCATTGTAACAGGATGTGTTGCACAAGCTGAAAATACTGAAATGCTCAAAAGAGAACCTTACATAGATTTAGTGATTGGACCACAATCATATCATAAGATTAACGAAACTATTTTACAATTTGAAAATAATAAATTGAAAAATGAAATTACAGATTTTGATACTATAGAAAAATTCAATTACTTGAGTAAAATTCAAAATAAAATAAGTAAAGTTTCCTCATTCTTAACGATACAAGAGGGATGTGATAAATTTTGTCACTTCTGCGTTGTACCATATACAAGAGGACCAGAATACTCGAGACCTTTTAATCAAATAATTAATGAGGCAAAGACAATGGTTCAAAATGGAACTAAAGAAATAATTTTATTAGGACAAAATGTAAATGCATATAGTTTCAAAGAAACAAACAAAGAATTTAGACTTTCAGATTTAATTATCTCACTAGAGAAAATTAATGGAATTGAGAGAATACGTTATACCACCTCCCACCCGAGGGATATGACTAAAGATTTATTAGATTGTTACAAAGTTTCAAAAAAACTTATGCCATTTGTTCATTTACCCATTCAATCAGGTTCCAATAAGATATTAAAATTAATGAACAGAAAACATAGAGTAGAAGAATATGTCTCCACAGTTAATTATTTAAAAGAAATCAATGATAAAATAGAATTTTCTAGTGACTTTATTATTGGATACCCAGGTGAAGAAAAAGAAGATTTTGAAAATACATTAAAACTAATTGATAAGATAAAGTTTATAAATTCTTACTCCTTTGTTTTTAGTGCTAGACCAGGCACAACAGCATCAAAACTTAAGCCTATAGAGGATAATATTTCAAAAAAAAGACTTAAAATTGTTCAGGAAAAATTATTTGGATACCAAAAATTGAAAAATAAATCTCTTGAGAATAAATTTATTGATGTTTTAGTAGAAAATGAAATTAAAGGGCAAAATAAATTATTTGGAAGGAATCCGTATATGAACTCTGTAATTTTTGAAGGTGGTATTAATCTAATTGGGAAAATTGTTCAAGTTAAGGTAACAAAAACAAATCAAAATACTTTAATTGGTGAATTAAGTAATAAAAATAAATTTAAGGCAGCATAAAATTGAATAGAGCTAGACCAAATTTGAAAGGCAAAATTAATTTTGTTTATTCTGATAATGATAGCATAAGTGTAATATTTCAAAATAATGACTTATTAATGGGTGTTGTTGGTGAATTTAATGAAAATCTGAAACAACTTGAGAAATTAACCGAAACAAATTTATATTTTAGAGGCAACTCTATAATTATAAAAAGTGATCAAAAAAATAATGAAATAGTTAAAAATGCAATTGTGTTTCTCTCTGATCAATTTATAAATAATGGAACGATAGAGAAAAAAGATATATTATCATCTATAAACAAATTTATGATAAGTGAAAATAGTAATACTGCTGACAAAATTGAATACATAATTAAGACACCAAAAAAATCAGTCATTCCAAGATCTGAAAAACAAAAAAAATATGTTCGAGCACTTAAGGAGAGTGAAATAATTATTTCCACAGGCCCTGCAGGAACGGGAAAAACTTTTTTAGCTGTAGCTGTAGGTTTGACAATGCTCTTAGAAAAAAAAATTGAGAGAATAATTTTATCAAGACCAGCTGTTGAAGCTGGAGAAAGACTTGGTTTTCTGCCTGGAGATATGAGAGAAAAAGTTGATCCGTATTTAAGACCACTTTATGATTCTTTATATGATTTGTTGGACTTTGAAAAAATACAAAAAAAAATAGAAATTGGGGATATTGAAATTGCTCCTCTTGCATTCATGCGAGGAAGAACTTTAAAAAACTCTTTTGCTATTTTAGATGAAGCTCAAAATGCAACTGACACGCAAATAAAAATGTTCTTAACCAGAATTGGCGAAAATTCTAAAATAGTTGTTAATGGTGATCCATCACAAATAGATTTACCAAACAAATCGCTATCAGGTTTAAATAGATCTAAAAAGCTTATAGGACACTTAGACGAGATTTCAGTAGTTGATTTTGATCATTCAGATGTCGTAAGACACCCACTAGTTTCTAAAATTGTAAAAGCCTATTCAGATCAAAAAGATGATAAAAGCTGAGGTCATAATAGATAATACAGCGTGGATAAAAAAAATAAAAAATATTTCCCAACTATTTAATAGAATACTAAAAAACTTTCCAAAAAAATATTCTAAAAAAAATGAAAAAACAATACTAACAGTTTTGTTATCAAATAATTCAAAAATAAAAATACTAAATAAAACTTTTAGAAAAAAAAATAAACCAACAGACATTTTATCTTTTCCGATTAAAAAAAAAATTAATAAAAAATTTTTTTATTTAGGGGATATTATTATAAGTTATGAATTCATGAATAGACCTAAGGAAATAAATATAGCTGAATTTAAAAAAAAAGTTGCTAAAATATTTATTCATGGTTTTTTGCACCTTAAAGGATTTGACCACAAGAAAAATAAGGATTTTAATTTGATGCAAAAAGAGGAACTAAACCTTTATAATCTAGTTAAAAATAAAATTTGAGCAAATTTTTTAAGAAAAATTTTTTACCACATTTGTATATCTTTTGTCTTGGTATATTAAGTTCTTTTAGCCTACCACCATATAATTTTTTTCTAATTAATTTTTTTACATTTTCAGGTTTATTTGTCTTCTTTGTAAAACAAAGATTTAATTTAACTAAAAAAGATTTTTTTTTAAGTGGCTGGATGTTTGGTTTTGGTTATTTTATGTCTAGTTTATACTGGATAACAATATCCCTAACATTTGATCAAACGTTTAAAATATTAATTCCTATTGCATTCATTCTTATTCCGCTATTTCTTGCAATATTTTATGGACTAGCTGCATATATTTTTTATTTTTTTAAACAATTAAATAATATTTGTTTAATCTTAATTTTTTCAGTAACTCTTTCAATTGCTGAATTCATAAGGGGAAATATTTTGTCAGGCTTTCCATGGAACTTAATATCATTTTCTTTTTCAGAATTTTTACCAATATTACAAATACTTTCTTTAATTGGGACATATAGTTTTAATTTATTTTGTATCACATTATTTGTTTTGCCTTCTCTCGTTTACTTAAAAAAAAGTAAATACGACATGTATTTTATGTTTTCTTATGTAATATTATTAATTTCGGTGATTATTTTTGGCCAACTCGAGTTTGAGAAGTCAAAATATAATTTACTTAAAGATAACTATTTTACAATCAAGATTGTTTCACCAAAGATTGGGATCGAAAGATTTTACTATACTGAGAATGAGGAAGAAATTCTCCAAAGTTTAATCAAATTAAGTAAGCCAAATAAAGAAGTTAAAACAATATTTGTGTGGCCTGAGGGAGTGTTTAATAATACTGAATTGAAAAATTTAAAAAAATATAAAAATAGTTTCAGAGAAAAATTTAGTAACAACCATTTAGTTATATTTGGTATTAACAATATTGTTAATAAAAAAATTTATAATTCATTAGCTGTAGTCAACAATAATTTAGATATAATAGAGGTTTATAATAAAAATAATCTAGTTCCTTTTGGTGAATTTCTTCCTTTAGAAACATTTTTTAAAAGTTTTGGTATTAAAACCATAACAAATTTTTATAATTCATACTCATCAGGCGAGAAAAGAGATCTGATTCATTTAGAGAAATTTGGATTTGATATCAGCTTTTTGCCTTTGATTTGCTATGAAATAATTTATTCGGGTAAACTTTCAAAGAATAATAATTATGATTTGATTATAAATATCTCAGAAGACGGTTGGTTTGGAACATCAGTTGGGCCTTATCAACATTTTTCTCATTCTATTTTTCGTTCTATAGAGGAAGGTAAAAGCATTATTAGATCAACCAATAACGGAACATCAGCTTTAATTGACCCTTATGGACAAACTGTCAAAATATCAGAGTCAACTTATGAGGGAGTAATAGAAATTAACCAACTAAAAAACCCTAAAAAAACTTTTTTTTCTAAATATGGGAATAATATGTTCTTTTATTTTATCGTTATTTATATTAGCTTAATTTTTTTTTTAAAATCGAATAGGGAGATAAAATAAAATGAAAAAAGATTTTTTGTTTACAAGTGAATCTGTATCAGAAGGTCACCCAGATAAAGTTTGTGATAGAATCTCAGATATGGTTGTAGATACATATTTAGGTATGGAACCTGAAGCAAGGGTTGCATGTGAAACTTTGACGACAACAAATAAAGTTGTTTTGGCAGGTGAAACAAGAGGACCAGATATTAAAAAAGATGAATTAATTTCCAAAGTTAGAGACTGTATAAAAGATATTGGTTATGACCAGGAAGGATTTACTTACAAAGAAGCGACAAAAATTGAATGTCATTTACACTCTCAATCAGCTGATATAGCGATGGGAGTAGATTCTTCTGGAAACAAAGATGAGGGTGCTGGAGATCAGGGAATAATGTTTGGCTATGCGTGCAACGAGACAGACGTGCTAATGCCAGCTCCAATTCATTTTTCCCACAGAATTCTAAGGCTTATGGCTGAAGATAGAAAATCTGGAAAGCTAAAAGGGATTGAGCCAGACTCAAAAAGTCAAATAACTATCGAATATAAAGATGGTGTTCCGAAAGCAGTAAAATCAGTCGTAATTTCTACCCAACACTCGAAAGATGTGAACTTAGCAAAGGTGAAAGAATTATGTATGCCTTACATTGAGAGATCTATTCCAAAAAACTTACTTGGGAACCTTGATGAAAATGAAATATATATAAATCCTACGGGAAATTTCGTGATTGGCGGACCCGATGGCGACAGTGGTCTAACTGGAAGAAAAATAATTGTAGATACATATGGTGGTGCAGCCCCCCACGGCGGTGGAGCTTTTTCAGGCAAAGATCCAACTAAAGTTGATAGATCTGCAGCTTATGCGTCTAGATATTTAGCAAAAAATATTGTGGCGTCTAAAATTGCAGATAAATGTTTGATACAGTTAGCTTACGCAATAGGAGTATCAAAGCCTTTATCTATTTATGTAGACCTGTTTAACAATGATGAAGAAAAAAATTCACATGTTGAAAAACTTATAAAAGATAATTTTGATTTAAGCCCAAGAGGTATAAGGGAAATGCTTGGGTTAAATAAACCAATTTATGAAAAATCAGCCGCTTACGGGCATTTTGGGAGAGATCCAGGTAGTGATGGATCATTTTCATGGGAAAAAACTGATAAAGCTTCTGTATTTAAATAGTAAATAAAGTTGAATATTTAAGAAAAATACCTATATTGTTTTTACATTATTGAAATTTCAAAAATGGGCTTCGGCCCATTTTTTTTTGGAAGGAGCAAATGTTAAATAGAAGAGCAGATAAACTTGAATTAATTAGGATAGCTGAAGCAGTAGCACTAGAAAAATCTATAGACAAAGAAGTTATAATTAATTCTATGGAAACTGGTATTGCAAAGGCTGCAAAGTCTAAATTTGGTCAAGAAAATGAAATTGAGGTTCAAATAAACAGAGAGAGTGGAGATATAGGAATTTTTAGAAAATTAGTGATATCTGAAAAGCCTGAAAATTTAAATACAGAAATTAGCTTAGATGATGCACATAATTTGAGTGTGGAAAATAAGGATAAAAAAATTGGTGATATTGTCCTTCAGTCTTTACCCTCATTTGACTTTGGTCGTATAGCGGCACAAACAGCTAAACAGGTAATAAGTTTTAATGTTAGGGAGGCCGAAAGAGAGAGGCAGTATAATGATTTTGTTGATAAAAAAGATACGATATTAAGTGGGATAGTAAAAAGATTGGAATTTGGAAATGTGATAGTTGACCTGGGGAGGACTGAAGCAATAATTCAAAAAAATGAAGTGATTCCAAGAGAAAATATTAAAGCAGGTGATCGAATAAAAGCTTATTGTAGCGATGTAAGAAGGGAGCCAAGAGGACAACAAATTTTTTTATCTAGAGCTCATCCAAAATTTATGGAAAAATTATTTATTCAAGAAGTTCCTGAAATATATGACGGTTTAATAGAAATTATTTCATCTTCAAGAGATCCGGGTAGTAGAGCAAAAATTTGTGTAAAGGCTATTGATAATTCTTTAGATCCAGTTGGAGCATGTGTTGGCATGAGGGGAAGCAGAGTTCAAGCTGTAGTAAATGAGCTACAAGGAGAAAAAATAGATATAGTAAATTGGTCTGAAGATCCTGCGGTTGTTGTTTCAAATGCACTGTCCCCTGCTGAAGTTCAAAGAGTAAATGTTGATCTTGAAAATAAAAAGTTAGACGTAATTCTTACAGAAGAAAATTTAAGTAAAGCAATTGGAAGAAGAGGTCAAAATGTTAGATTAGCAACCAAACTTATGAATTATGAGATTAATATTATGACAGACCAAGAGGACTCTGAAAAAAGACAAACAGAATTTAAAGAGAAAACAGAAAATTTTGTAAAGAATTTAGAATTAGACGAGACACTTGGTCAATTACTTGTTGCAGAAGGATTTTCATCAATCGATGATTTGAAAGATTCATCAGTTGATAATTTGATAAAAATAGAGGGTATTGAAGAAGATACAGCTAAAGAATTAATAGAAAGAGCCAAAGAGTTCCACAAAAAAGATCAAGAAGAAATATCAAATAAAATAAAAGAACTTGGACTTGAAAATAATTTAATTGATCATGAGGGATTAACACCAGGAATGTTGGTGACACTTGGGGAACAAAAAATTTTAACGCTGAATGATTTTGCTGATCTTGCATCTGATGAGTTAACTGGAGGATATGATATTATTAAGGGAGAACGTGTCAAAATAAAAGGATTTTTAGAAGATTTTGCCCTCTCAAAAAAAGAGGCGGATGATTTAATTATGTCAGCTAGAAACAAAATCTATAAAGATTGAAAGATGAGTTATGGACAAAAAAAAAATCAAATTAAAATTATCAGGGAACCTAAAGAAATCCATATCTAATATTGAAAAAGCTAAGTCTCAAGGGAAAAATTCAGTTTTAATTGAAAAAAAGAATTCAAAGTTTCCAAACAAAAGATCATTTTACCAAAATAGACAAGACTTTAATTTAAAAAAAAATAGTACTGTAAAATTCAAGCCACAAGGTATCGAAAAGCCAGTTCTGCCAACAAATGATTATGAAAAAAGAAAGCTTGCTGAGCAAAGAGCAACTAGAAGATTGAAAGCAGATCCTGAAAAAAAAGATGTAAAAGGGAAATCAAGTTCAAAAAGGAGAGAGCTTAAATTGACAGTTTCAAGAGCTTTGAGTGGTGACGATGAGGGCAGAGCTAGAAGTTTAGCATCTTTAAAAAGAGCAAAACAAAAAGAAAATAGAAGTTTTCAAAAAGAAGATTTAAGAGAAAATTTAAAGCCTATCAAAAGAGATGTAAATATACCCCAAGTAATAACTATTAGAGAACTTGCTAATAGAATGGCTGAACAATCTAGCAGTATAATTAAACATCTTTTAGGTATGGGCGTAACTGCTACTATTAATCATTCGATAGATTCTGACACTGCTGAGTATTTAGTTAAAGAATTTGGTCATAATCCAATTAAAGAGGAAAAAGCAGATGAAATTATTAAAAAAATTAAAGAGGTAAAGCCAGAAAATTTAAAAAACAGGCCTCCGATAGTAACAGTGATGGGACATGTAGATCACGGAAAAACTTCAGTACTTGATGTATTAAGAAAAACTAATGTTGTATCTGGAGAGTTTGGGGGTATTACGCAACACGTTGGTGCTTATCAGATTGAACACAATTCAAGTAAAATTACATTTATAGACACACCAGGACACGCTGCATTTACTGAAATGAGAGCAAGAGGATCAAAACTAACAGATATTGTTGTACTGGTTGTTGCAGCAGATGATGGAGTAAAACCACAAACAATAGAGTCTATTAAACATGCAAAAGCCGCAAAAGTTCCAATCGTTGTAGCTGTTAACAAATGTGACTTACCTGAAGCAGAACCCCAGAAAGTAAAAAATCAATTATTGGAGCATGAGTTAATCGCTGAAGAATTATCTGGAGATACTTTAATGGTCGAAATTTCCACAAAAACAAAGCAAAATTTATCTAAATTAGTCGAGTCAATCATCCTTCAGTCCGAACTATTAGATTTAAAAGCTGATTATAATACAAAAGCTAATGCTGTAGTTTTGGAATCTAAGGTAGATATTGGAAGAGGTCCAATAGCGAATATAATCGTTACTAATGGCACTCTTAAAAAAGGTGATTATTTTGTTAGTGGTCTTAAGTGGGGTAAAGTAAGAGCAATAATAAATGATTTAGGACAAAACATTCAAGAAGCATATCCTGCTTCTCCAGTCGAGGTTTTAGGAATAAATGGTGCTTCAAAATCAGGTGATGATTTTGTAGTATTAGAAAGTGAAAAAGAAGCGAAATCTTTATGCGAAGCTAGAATTCAAGAGTCGAAAATTGGTAAAAATCCAATAACTTTTGCAACACAAGAGTCGGCTTTTAATGATAAAAAAACTGAGGAATTAAATATTATTATTAAATCAGATGTACATGGATCATCCGAGGCAATCATTAGTGCAGTAATGCAAATTAAACATGATGAAATAAAACCAAAAATAATTCTATCTGATATTGGAATGATTACTGAAACTGATGTAAGTTTAGCGAAAGCATCAAACGCTGTGTTAATTGCATTTAATGTTAAACCAACTAAAGAAGCAAAAAAATTAGCAGAACAAGAAAAAATATCTATATCATCATATAATATTATTTATGAGGTTTTAGATTTCATCAAAAGTAGAATGTCTGGTTTATTATCACCTGATGTAGAAGAACAAATTATCGGATCAGCCGAAATACTTGAAATATTTAAAGTTTCTAAAGTTGGAAAAGTAGCAGGCTCAAAAGTATTAAATGGTGAAATATTAAATGATGCTAACGCTAGAGTTATTAGAGATGGTGCGATCATATATAATGGTAAAATAAACACTATTTTTAGAGAAAAAAATCAAGCAAAACAAGTTTCTGCTGGATTAGAATGTGGAATAACTTTGAAGGATTTTAATGATTTTCAAAAGAAAGATATTATAGAGGCATATAACTCCAAAATTACAGAAAGAAGAATATGAGATCTAAAAAAAACAGTAGAACTCTCTCACAAAGACAATTAAGAGTAGGAGAAATGATAAAACAAGCCTTGGGAAATATTTTTATGAGGGGAGAAGCTAAATTGCCAAATATTGAAACAAGCAATATTACTGTAACGGAAGTCAGAATGAGTCCAGATTTAAAAACAGCAAAAACTTTTGTATTGCCACTTGGAGGTAAAAATGCAAATGAGGTTTTAGATGAACTAAAAGATTTTTCATTTGTGGTTAGAAAGGTTCTTTCTAAAAAAATTTCAATGAAATTCCTTCCAAAATTATTATTTGTTAAAGATGAGTCATTTGATTATGCCGAAAAAATTGAAAATTTATTAAAAAAAACTAACAGACAGGAAAAATATGAATAAAAAAGCTAAAGAAGTGGCAATACATGAAAAAGATACGGGTTCGTCTGAAGTACAAATTGCTTTATTAACTGAAAAAATTGAGACTTTATCAAAACATATGAATTTGTATAAGAAAGATAAACACTCTTCTGTAGGTTTATTAAAAGCAGTAAACAGAAGAAAGAAATTATTGGATTATCTAAAAAGAAATAAATTAGAATCTTATAAGAATGTAATAAGTAAACTAAATATAAGAAAGTAGAAAAATGTTTAAAGAGTTTAAAAAAGAAATTGAGTTAAATGGTAAAAAAATAAAATTAGAAACAGGTAAAATTGCTCGACAGGCTGATGGGGCTGTAATAGCGACATGTGGAGAAACAGTTGTATTAGCAACTGTAGTTGGCGCCAAAAAAGTTAATCCTGAGGTAGATTATTTTCCATTATCAGTAAATTACCAAGAAAAATATTATGCTGCCGGTAAAATTCCAGGTGGATACTTCAAAAGAGAAGCTAGGCCTACTGAAAGTGAAACATTAATATCAAGATTAATTGATAGACCTATAAGACCTTTGTTTCCAGATGAATTTAAAAATGAGGTTCAATTACTTCCAACTGTAATATCTTACGATAAAGAAAACGAGGCCGACATACTGTCTATAATTGCATCGTCAGCCGCTTTAGCAATATCTGGAATGCCATTTCTTGGACCAGTTGGTGCATCAAGAGTTGGATTCATAGATGGAAAATATGTTTTAAACCCTTCAAAAATAGAATTAGAAAAATCTAAATTAGATCTTGTTGTTGCAGGTACTAAAGATGCAGTACTAATGGTTGAGTCTGAAGCAAATGGATTAACAGAAGAAGAGATGTTGAATGCCGTTAAATTTGGCCACGAAAATTTTATTCCGGTTATAAAAATGATTGAGGAACTTGCTAAAGAATGCAGAAAACCAGATTGGGTTGTTGAGAAAAAAGATTTATCTGAAGTTAAGAAAAAATTAGAAAAGGAGTTTACTGAAGATTTGAAAAAAGCTTTTTCCACAAGAGACAAGCAAGATAGGTCAAATCAAATATCTGAAATTACTGAAAAAGCAAAAAAACTCTATGAGGAGGATGAAAATTACACTGAGTTAGATGTAAATTACGAGCTGAAAAATCTAGAAAAAAGAATTGTACGAACGGATATTCTTAAAAATAAAAATAGAATTGATGGTAGGGGTTTAGCGGATGTCAGACCAATAATGTGCGAAGTAGGTATATTACCGAGAGTTCACGGATCTGCTCTTTTTACAAGAGGTGAAACACAAGCAATTGTAACTACTACATTAGGAACTTCAGACGATGAGCAGAGAATTGAAAGTTTAGACGGCCTTCAAAGAGAAAGATTTATGCTCCACTACAATTTCCCACCATTTTCAGTTGGTGAAACTGGAAGGATTGGAACAGGTAGAAGAGAAATTGGTCATGGTAAACTTGCTTGGAGAGCAATCAATTCATCTTTGCCATCAAAAGAAAGTTTTCCTTATACATTCAGAATAGTATCTGAAATCACAGAATCCAATGGATCATCTTCAATGGCAACTGTCTGTGGTTCATCATTAGCGTTAATGGATGCAGGAGTTCCTTTAAAAGAACCAGTTGCAGGTATTGCAATGGGATTAATTAAAGAGGGTGATGATTTTAGTGTTCTATCGGATATTCTTGGTGATGAAGATCATTTAGGTGATATGGATTTTAAAGTTGCTGGAACTAAAGACGGTATTACGTCTCTTCAAATGGATATTAAAATTACAGGAATAACATTTGAAATTATGGAGCAAGCCTTAAAACAAGCAAAAGACGGAAGAATTCATATTCTTGGTGAGATGAATAAAGCTTTAGCAAAATCAAGAGAAAATGTTGGAAAACATACACCTAAGATGGAAAAAATTACTGTTGATAAAAAAGATATCGCAACAGTGATTGGTAAAGGTGGTGCAACAATAAGAGAGATTGTTGAAAAATCAGGAGCAAAAGTTGATGTTAATGACGAAGGTGTTGTAACAGTTGCTGCTCCAGATGAAGACTCTAGAAATAAAGCAATGCAAATGATTAAAGATTTAACTGCAAAAGCTGAATTAAATAAAATTTATAATGGTAAAGTTATGAAAATTATGGAATTTGGTGCATTCGTAAACTTCTTAGGCAAACAAGATGGACTTGTTCATATTTCTGAACTAGCTGACAAGAGAGTTGCTAAAGTAACAGATGTTGTAAAAGAGGGTGATGAAGTAAAAGTCAAAGTGATTGGCTTTGACAGAGGAAAAGTAAAACTTTCAATTAAACAAGCTGCGATTTAAAATAGAATATGCAAAATCAAGAAATAATAAAAATAATTGAAAACTTAAAAGGTCGAAGAGGCTATGAGGAAAAAAAAGCATCTAAGTTAGGCTTTACTTCACTTTATGCTTACTTTGAAGACAAGATATTAAAAGAAAAAAAGGCTTTAGAAGATAGAAAAAAAGAATTAGAGGAAATTAATTCTGAGAGGGATATAAAAATAAAAAAAGAGGAAAAAAAAAGCTGTAGCTGTTGTTAATATCTATAGCAAAATATTGATTTCCAAACTAAATAATTTTGAGAGCTCTAATGAAATTAAATCTTAGAGAAAAAATCTGGTGTTTTCTATTTAGATTTAAATTTATAAGAAAAAATTTTTTTTATAAATTAAATAGATATAAGGATAAACTTAAATCTCTTGATAGACTAAAATTAGACTCGAACTCGTTTGTAATAGATATTGGAGGGAACAACGGTGTAGTCTCTTACTATATTTTTGACAAATTTAAATGTAAAATCGATATTTATGAGCCAAATCCTTATTGTGCTTTAATACTAAATAAAATTTTTGCTAAAGAATTAAAAATCAATATCCATGAAACAGCGGTCTCAAATATAGAAGGTTTTAGTAATTTATACTATCACCAATTTGAAAAAAATTTTAAAAATATGTCACTTTCTGAAAGCTCAACACTAGAAAGAATTAAAAGCAATGTATCAAATGACAAATTTAAAAAAGTAAAAACGGAGAATATAAAAAGAATTTTAGATAATCATGAAACTATTAATTTTTTAAAAATTGATATTGAAGGACATGAGTATAAAATTTTACCTGAGATAATTAAAAACTTAGAAAAAATTGATATAATTTTTTGCGAGATGCACGGAGGATCACATAGAAAAGAATTCAAAGAACAATATGATTTTTGGAAAAAAAAAATTGAACCTGTTGAAAATAAGAAGTTTTTTAGATGGTAATTAAGCCAAAAACCAACTGGGAACAGAACCCCCTTCTATAATCTAAA
Organism: uncultured Pelagibacteraceae bacterium; assembly: GCA_902536765.1. Classification (GTDB taxonomy): domain Bacteria; phylum Pseudomonadota; class Alphaproteobacteria; order Pelagibacterales; family Pelagibacteraceae; genus Pelagibacter. The sequence goes on along the minus strand of CACAYM010000001.1, from coordinate 44,053 downwards.
TCAACTTGTATAAGGGAATTTTTCAAGGAAATATTCTATTTAAATTAGTAAACACCGCCTAATGCCCATTCATTAAACTCTTTTGAGTCTACATATACTGATAAATGATCCTGTCCACCATGTTCTTCTGAATAATCATAACAAATAATACCTATATACCCATTTTTAAAATCAAACCTTGTTTCAGTAAATTTGCTCTTCCCACTTTTATCTGCTTGATGTTTAAATTCTTTTTTTGAATGATATTTTGTATGTTTAATTTCTTTTTTAATATCCAAAATTAAAGAATCCATTTTATCATAACAATCTTGAATATTTTTATCAAAATATAATACTCCACTTATACTTTGAAATATATATCCTTTATCACCAGTTCTAAAATTAAAGTCCACTGCGTCATAAATTTTAAAAAAAGAATATTTGTCGTTCTGCACTGGGGTAAAAGTTTTGTCTCTATAATAATCCTTAGAATTATTCTTAATGTCTTTTTCACTAAAAAAATTTAGGGCACTATCCCCAATACCCATGCCTTCAATCTTAAATTTAATTACGTCTGCTTTAACCCATAACTGTAAACTAAATATTATAACAAGTGCTATAAAGAATAATCTCATGAGTCATATTCTTTCATTCAAATATATAAGTGTCAAGATTTTGACAAGATAAACAAAGTAATATTAATTTAAAGAGTAAATATGCTAATTTCTAATCTATTGCCGGGCAACAGAACGTCCAAACTAATCTAAATTAATTATACTTTCTTTTATTGTTTCTGAAATCACCTTAGCACCTTCATAGTTTGGGTGAATTCCATCACTTTGATTAAACTTTGGATTTAAAGCCACTTTTTTCAGTAAAAAAGGTATTAAATTTAAATCATATTTGTCTGCTAACTTAGGAAATATATTATCGAATTTCTTTTTATATGCTAATCCGTTTGTTGGAGACGCTTTCATGCCTGCCAAAATTATTCTTATATTTTTAGTTTTTATAATTTCAATAATTTTCCTTAAATTATTTTCTGTTTGATCTGGATTAATTCTTCTAAGCATATCGTTTGCGCCTAATCCTAAAACAATCAAATCTATATCACCACTAGCGGTATATTCTTCAATTCTATCCAATCCATCTTCTGAAGTATCTCCAGAAACACTTCCATTTATTACTTTGATATTATATCCAGCTTCTTTCAAATCATTTTCTAATATTATTGAAAGTGCTTGGTTTTCCTTTAAACCGTACCCAGACATTAAACTGTCTCCGAGTAATAAAATTTTATTTATATCATCTAACTTGTTAGTTTTGCTACAACTAGTCAAAAGCAAGCTGAATAGAAGTATTTTAAAAAATATTAGAAAATTATTTTTCAATCCTACTTATTTATTTTGTGTTTAATTTTACTTATTAAGAAAATAGCAATAGCACTTACTACAGCAAATACTTCAAGAGCATGTCCAGAGTCACCAAGAATCATTTGAACTATATAAAATATAATACAAACAACAAACCAAATTAAAATTAACATTGATTATGTTATATTTTTTGGGTCAGGCATACCGACTTTATTGTATCCAGCATCTACGTAATGAATTTCACCTGTAACACCTCCAGCCATATCGCTTAACAAATATAAAGCTGAATTTCCAACATCAAGATTATCTACGTTTCTTTTTAAAAAAGAGTGATCAGCATTCCACTTATATAGAAATTTTGCATCACCAATTGCAGATGCTGCCAAAGTTTTAATTGGACCTGCGCTTATAGCATTTACTCTTACTCCTTTAGACCCGAGATCTCTTGCAAGATATTTTACACTTGCTTCTAAAGCTGCTTTACAAACACCCATTACATTATAATTAGGTATAGCTTTATTTGCTTCATAACTTAGGGTAATCATGCTTCCGCCCTGTTTCATTATTCTTGATGCTTCTTTTGCAACCTCTGTAAATGAAAAACATGAAATTAACATACTTCTTAAAAAATTTTCTCTTGTTGTATTTAGATATTCTCCTGATAATTCAGATTTATCTGAAAATGCTATAGCATGCACCACAAAGTCAATCTCGCCCCATTTAGACTTTACATCCTCAAAAAGTTTTACAACTTCCTCTTTCTTTTCAACATCACAACTAAAAGTTAAATTTGAATTTAATTTTTCTGCTAATGGAACTACTCTTTTTTTAAGAGCATCTCCTAAATATGTAAAAGCTAATTCCGCCCCAGCTTCAGCTAATTTTTGTGATATACCCCAAGCAATAGATCTTTCATTGGCAACGCCCATGATTAATCCTCTTTTGCCTTTCATTAAGCTCATTTTTAAACTTTCTCGAAAACTAAAGTTGCATTTGTTCCACCAAAACCAAAACTATTAGACATTATAGAATTTAAGGAAATATCTTTTTCTACTTTTGTAACAATTGGATATTTTTTTGCTTCATCATCCATATCGACTATATTTGCAGAAGCTGAAATAAAATTATTTTTCATCATTATTAAACTATAAACAGCCTCATGAACTGAAGTAGCTCCTAACGAATGTCCAGATAATGATTTAGTTGAACTTATTTTCGGTTTATAATCTTTAAATACTTCACCTACTGCCTTTAATTCAGTTATATCTCCAACAGGCGTAGATGTTCCGTGAGTATTTATATAATCAATTTTATTTTTTGCTGTTTTCAAAGCCATTTGCATACATCTAACCGCACCTTCTCCAGATGGAGCTACCATATCGTAACCATCGGATGTTGCACCATATCCAGTTAATTCTGCATAAATTTTTGCACCTCTTGCTTTTGCATGTTCATATTCTTCAAGCACTAAAACTCCACCACCACCTGATATAACAAATCCATCTCTAGTTTTATCGTAAGGTCTTGATGCTTTATCTGGTGTATCATTGTATTTGGATGATAAAGCGGTCATCGCATCAAACATGGCTGTCATTGCAAAGTGAACTTCATCACTTCCGCCTGCAAAGATAACATTCTGTTTTCCCAGTTGAATTAATTCCATTGCATTACCGATACAGTGTCCACTTGTAGCGCATGCAGAACTAATCGTGTAATTTACACCTTTTATTTTAAATGGAACAGCCAGTGTTGCGGAGGCCGTACTTGCCATAGTTCTTGGTACTACGAATGGTCCCATTTTTTTTGGATTTTTTTCTCTTGTTTTATCTGCAGCCAAAATTACATTTTCAATTGAAGGTCCTCCCGACCCCATTACCATTCCTGTAGAAATATTACTTACTTCTTTTTCCTCTAAACCAGAGTCTTTTACAGCTTCATTCATAGCTATATAATTGTAAGCTGAACCTTTACCCATAAATCTAATAACTTTTCTATCTACGTGGTCTTCTAATTTTATATTTGGCAATCCATGAACATGGCTCTTAAGATTAAATTCTTTATACTCTTCGGAAAAAGTAATACCCGATTTTGAATTTATAAGAGAATTGAAAACTTCTTCTTGATTATTACCCAAACAAGAAACCACCCCAATTCCAGTTACTACTACCCTTTTCATTATTTAAACAATCCAACTTTTAAATTTTCAGCAGAATATATTTTTTTATCATCTGCTTTAAGAATTCCATTTGCTAAACCTACTGTTGCACCCTCTTTAACTAAAATTCTCTTCATATCAATTTCATAAGTTGCAATTTTTACATTTTTTAACACTTCACCTGTAAACTTAACTGCCCCAACTCCTAACGCTCTACCTCTTCCAGGGTTTCCAAGCCAGCCTAAATAAAATCCAACTAGTTGCCACATTGCATCAAGCCCTAAGCATCCAGGCATAACTGGGTCCTCTTTAAAATGACAATCAAAAAACCATAATTCATTTTTTATGTCTAATTCTGCTCTTAAAACTCCTTTTTTAAAAGCACCTTTATTTTCCTCAATTTCTGTAATTCTGTCAAACATCAGCATTGGTGGCAATGGAAGTTTTGCATTCCCGGGTCCAAAAAGCTCACCATTACCGCACTTTATTAGGTCATCGTAATTGTATGCTGATTTTTTTTCCATAAAATTTGTTCTTTAATACTGTATTTAGATAATTTACAATATACAATCAGATTTGAACTGATAAATTAGGCTAAATAATGAATAATAATACTCATTTTGAGGAAAAATTAAGATCTGCAGGCTTAAGACCTACTAAGCAAAGATTAAAAATGTGTGAAATTCTTTTTCATAGAAAAAAGACTTTTCATTTTACAATTGAAGATCTTCGAAAAGTTTTAAAAAAGAAATTAGATATTAAAATATCTCAAGCTACAATTTATAATACAATAAATGCTTTTAAGAACAAAGGTTACATTAAGGAAATTTCATTAAATTCTGATAAAACATATTTCGATACAAATGTAACAAATCACCATCATTTTTATAACGTGACTACTAATGAACTTATTGATTTTCACGATAAAGATGTCGAAGAAATAAAATTGAGAAAAAACCTTCCAGGAAAAAAAATTAGATCTATAGAGGTTTTAGTAAAAGTTTCTAATAAATAATAACTATTATTACTAACATTATATAAAGTAGGACAAAAAAACACTTTAGAATCATTCTAATATATTGACATATTTTACAAACTCATTAAATTAGCATCGTGAGTAAAGAAATTTTAAAAGAACAGTCAAAATGCCCATTTACAGGTGCCGGAACACCACCAAAACATCCAACCGGTAAAGGAACTTCTAACAGAGACTGGTGGCCGAACAGTCTAAATCTTAAAATACTAAGCCAGCATTCTAGATTAGTAAATCCGATGGATAAAAAATTTAGTTATGCGAAGGAATTTAAGAAATTAAATTATAAAGCTCTTAAAAAAGATCTACATAAACTAATGACAGACTCACAAGATTGGTGGCCAGCTGATTATGGTCATTACGGTCCGTTATTTATAAGACTTGCTTGGCACGCGGCAGGTACTTACAGAACTGGCGATGGAAGAGGAGGTGCTGGTACGGGTAATCAGCGTTTCGCTCCACTCAATAGTTGGCCAGATAATGTTAACCTAGATAAAGCAAGATTATTATTGTGGCCTATAAAGAAAAAATACGGAAGCAGAATTTCTTGGGCAGATTTATTTATTTTAGTTGGGAATGTTGCACTTGACTCAATGGGTTTCAAAACTTTTGGTTTTGGTGCTGGTCGTGAAGATATTTGGGAACCTGAGGAAGATATTTATTGGGGGTCAGAAAAAGAATGGTTAGGTGTAAATAGATACAGTGGAAAAAGAGATTTAGAACAGCCATTAGGCGCTTCCCACATGGGATTAATATATGTTAATCCACAAGGTCCTGATGCAAATCCTGATCCATTATTAGCAGCACATGATATTAGAGAAACATTCGGCAGAATGGCAATGAATGATTACGAAACTGCAGCTTTAGTTGCAGGTGGACATACATTTGGAAAATCTCATGGGGCAGCCCCAGAGTCTCACAAAGGTCCAGAACCAGAAGGTTCAAAAATTCATGAACAAGCAACTGGTTGGAACAGTAATTATAAAAGTGGAAAAGGAGTTGATACTATCAGCTCTGGAATAGAAGGCGCTTGGACACAAAATCCAATTAAGTGGGACATGGGATATTTAGATTGTTTGTATGGTCATGAATGGGAACTAACCAAGAGTCCTGCAGGTGCACATCAATGGACACCAAAACAAAATGGTCAAGAAATCAAAATGGTTCCTGATGCACACGAGAGAGGAAAAAAACACCCTCCAATGATGCAAACTACAGATATTTCATTGAAAATAGATCCAAGTTATGGACCAATAACAAGACATTTTCATAAAAACCCAAAAGAATTTCACGATGCCTTTGCTAGAGCATGGTTTAAACTTACGCATAGAGATATGGGGCCTAGAGCATGTTACTTAGGTCCAGACGTTCCAAAAGAGCAATTAATTTGGCAAGATCCAGTGCCTAAACAAAAATACAAAATCAAAAAAAGTGAGATTAAAAAACTGAAAGCTCAAATTTTAAAATCAGGACTTAAAACTTCAGAATTAGTATCAGCAGCGTGGGCATCTGCATCGACTTTTAGAGGATCCGATAAAAGAGGTGGAGCAAACGGAGCAAGATTACGACTTGAACCTCAAAAAAATTGGGAAATAAATAAAATTTCAAAAACTGATAAGGTGATTAAAGCTTTAGAAAAAATAAAGAAGCAATTTGATGGTAAAAAGAAATCAGTTTCAATTGCTGACTTGATTGTTTTAGGTGGTTGTGTTGCCATTGAAAAAGCTGCCAAAAAAGCTGGTCATAAAGTTGACGTTCCTTTTTCTGCAGGTAGAGGTGATGCATCCCAAGATCAAACTGATATAAATTCATTTGGTTTATTAGAACCAAAAGCAGATGGATTTAGAAATTATTTAAATTCAGACACAAATATTTCAGCAGAGGAACTTTTAGTAGATAAAGCACAGCTTATGAGATTGACAGCGCCGGAAATGACAGTTTTAGTCGGTGGCATGAGAGTATTGAACGCTAACTATGATGGATCAGATAATGGCGTATTCACAAAAAAGCCAGGTTCATTATCAAATGATTATTTTAAAAATTTATTAGACATGAACACAACTTGGAAAGAAGTTGATAAAGAAGAGCAGTTGTTTGTCGGAAAAGATAGAAATACAAATAAAGTAAAGTGGAAAGGCACTAGAGTAGATCTAATATTTGGTTCTAACTCTCAATTAAGGGCTATTGCTGAGGTCTATGCTTGTGAAGATGGAGAGAAAAAATTCATAAGTGATTTCGTTGCAGCATGGACAAAAGTAATGAATTCAGACAGATTTGATTTAAAACTTAACTAGGCTATAATTAGTTTATGACTGAACTAACTAGAGGCATATTTCAAACTAGCAAATCGTTTTATGATAGTAATAAGGGTTCATTATTAAGAACTTTAATCTATACAATAGGACACTTTGCAATTGCTATTACAGTTTTAATGTTGATAGCAGACGTATCGTTTATGATTGCATTAACAGATGCTATCGTTGAGCCTTTAGCTAATGCTGTATGGTACTTTGTGCTAGACAAAATCTGGACAAGCAAATTGAGTAAGAAAAAATAACACTAGTCTTTTCCCCATACATTGTCCATATTAATCCATCCTGAATAATTTTGGCTGCTAACTTTACACCAATTTTTTTTGCATTTTTCCAGGACAAACAATTTACCGCTTTCAATATTTGCAATAGGTTTTGAATTAAAAGTAGGTTTTTTAAAAAGAATTCTGCTAGATAAAACTACTATAGAATTTTTTTTTTTCAATTGAGAGATGTGTATCCATCCACTATTTTTTTTGTGATCAATTACTTTTCGAAAGTTTTCTTTTTTATCAATGACTTTTACTGGTAAATATTTTTTTTTATAAATAAATTTTATAGGATAATCTAAACCAGGTCCCACTCTTACATTTACTTTAGAATTTTTTAGCATCAAATAATAATTTTCATTACTAAATGCATTAGTACAAAAAAAAATTAAAATAAAGTAAATTATTTTTTTCCACATATACAATTTTTTTTTTTTGAAAATTTCGTTTGCCTGAAAGTTAAATTTAAAAGATTTATTATTAAGATTTTATTTGTTAATTTGTTTTTTAGACCTAATATATATTTAAGAACTTCATTTGCCTGTATGTTGCCTACAATACCTGCAACAGGACCTAAAATTCCATCAGTTTCGCAGTTAAAAACTTCTTCATTAACTTCTGATTGATAGAAACATTTTAAACATGCTTCATTATTATTTTTAAAATTAAAAGAAAAAATATGACCATCGTATCTACTTATAGCACCAGCTATAAATACTTTTTTAAGTTTATTAGCAAATTTATTTAATAAAAATTTTGTCTTAAAATTATCTGAACCATCTACAATAATATCAAATTGATTTAATATTTTATAAGCGTTTTTATTTGTGATTTTATTTTTATAAATTTTAGTTTTAACATCAGGATTAATATCAATAATTTTGTTTTTTAATACATCAACTTTATATTTTCCCACATCCTTCAATGTATAAATTGATTGACGATGTATGTTTGATGTATCAATTTTATCATAATCAACTATGCCTATTTTTCCTACTCCTGCTCTAGATAAGTAATCAACAATTGGACACCCAAGCCCACCCGCGCCTATAATTAAAACATTTGAATTAAGTATTTTTTTTTGACCTATCGTTCCAACATTTTTCAGAACTATTTGTCTAGAGTATTTTTTAATTTGCTTTGTGGAAAGATTTTTCCTCATTTACCAGTAGAACCAAATCCTCCACTTCCTCTAATTGTTTCAGGAAGTTCTTTTACTTCCTCAAATTCGATTTTTAATATTGGTGAGAGAATCATTTGTGCTATTCTATCGTCGCAATTTACCACAAATTCATTTTCCCCATGATTAAAAATTATTACTTTGAGTTCACCTCTATAATCACTGTCAACTGTTCCTGGAGTGTTAAGAACACCAATGCTTTGTTTGGCTGCTAATCCAGATCTTGGTCTTATTTGAACTTCAAATTCCTCAGGAAACGCAATTGAGATTCCAGTTGGAATTAAAGCTGATGTCCCTGGTTTGATTCTAATTGGGTATTCAATAAATGCCATTAAATCCATCCCAGATGAGCCGCTAGTTTTATATTTTGGCAACTTTACTTTTGGATCAAGCCTTTTTACTAAAACTTTAACCATTAATTATTCGAGATTTGAAACAATTTTTTTTACGATTTTGTTAGCAATTACAGATTTTTTATCTTTGGAGATATTTTCAATTTCCCCATTTTTATACAAGATACTTACTTCATTGAAGTCCGAGTCGAAGCCTACCTCTTTATTAGAAACATCGTTTGCAATTAACCAATCACAATTTTTTTCATTTATTTTTTTTTGTGAATTTTTGATTAGATCATTGGTTTCAGCAGAAAAACCTAGAACCAATCTAGGTCTCAAGGAATTATGGTTTGAAACATGTTTTAAAATATCAATATTTTTTTCTAAGCTAAGGCTATAATTTTCTTTACTTTTAATTTTAGTTTCGGATATGTCTTTGACTTTGAAATCTGCAACAGCAGCGGAAAAAATTGCTACATCTACAGGCAGATTTGCAATTACGGCATCAAACATTTCTTTTGCCGAATTAATTTTGATTAATTTTACACCTTTGATTGGATCAAGTTGCGTCGGACCAGATATAAGGGTTGTATTAAACCCACTTGTTTTTAGTGAATTTGCTATCTCATAACCTTGTTTTCCGCTTGATTTGTTAGTTATATATCTTACTGGATCAATAAATTCTTTTGTAGGTCCAGCAGTCACAAGTGCTTTTAAGCCATTATTTTTTTTTAACTCTTTTGATTTTTGTTCCAAATAATTAAGTATTTCTAGCGGCTCGGTCATTTTACCTTCGCCATATTCCCCACATGCCATATCGCCGATATCTGGACCAATAAATTCATGACCCATATTTTTAATAATATTTACGTTATTTTGATTGGATTTATTTTCCCACATTCTAACATTCATAGCAGGGGCAATATAAAATTCTTTATCTGCAGCTAATAATACAGTCGATGCTAAATCATCTGCATTAGCATTTGAAATTTTTGATAATGTATTTGCAGTTGCTGGTGCAATTAATATTATGTCTGCCCATCTAGATAGTGAAATGTGATCCATCTCAGCCTCAGAATTTGCATCAAATAAGTCTATATAAACTTTTTCTTGTGATAAAGCAGTAACAGAAAGAGGTGTTACAAATTTGTTAGCGTTCTTGGAAAGTATAGTTTTAACTAAGCTACCTTTTTTCTTAAGAAGTCTAATTAATTCCAATGCTTTATAAGCTGCAATTCCTCCTGTTATAACTAATAGCACTTTTTTATTTTTTAATTCACTCATCTTTGGATTAAAATACCATGAAACCTATAAATACAAGCAGTAATAAACCAATAATACTTTGATTTCTAAAGGATTTAATTTCAAGTTCTTTATTTTTCATTGCCGAGTAAGAATTTGTATTTTGTGGAATTTGACCACTAGCAAGGAATGTCAGTGCTTGATTAGCTTTTTCCATCATTTGTGGTAATTCAGGAAGTTTTTTTAAAACTTCTGCGGAGTCCTTTAATGTTTCTGTAAAATTATTTATTGGATCTTTTGTTTCTCTTAACCATTTTTCTAATACCGGTCTCGATGTTTCCCATATATTAGTTTCAGGATTAAGTTTTCTTGCGACACCTTCTACTACTACCATTGTTTTTTGTAACAAAAGCAGCTGAGGTTGAGTTGGCATATTAAATTTTTCTGTAATATCAAATAACTGTTTCAGTAATCTACCACCTGAGATATCCTTAACCGATTGGCCAAAGATTGGTTCACCTATTGATCTTAAAGCTTGGGCAAGCTCGTCAACATTTACATTATTCGGCACCAATCCAGCGACTAAATGTACTTCAGCTACTTTTTTATAATCTCTTTGAATAAAGCCGAATAAAATTTCTGCAAGGTATCTTCTATTAAGTTTGTCAATTCGTCCCATTATGCCAAAATCAATTGGCACAATTTGTCCACTATTATTTATAAACAAATTGCCTTGATGCATGTCTGCATGAAAAAAACCATCCCGAACAGCATGTCTTAAAAAATGTTGAATAATATTTGAAGAAATATTTTTAACGTCTATATTTTTTTCATTTATTAAATCTTTTTCTCTAATAGATACTCCATCAACCCAATCAAGTGTTAAAACTTTTTCACTAGTATAATTCCAATAGATTTTAGGAACAAAAAAACCAGAGTCATTTTTAGTATTTTCAGCAAATTCATTAGCTGCAGCTGCCTCAAACCTTAAATCCATCTCGTGATTAGTAATTTCTTTTAAGAGAAAAACTACCTCTACCAATTTAAGTCTTTTTGTTTTTGTTACTGTACTCTGAATTATGTAAGCTAAAAGCATTAGTGCATCAATCTCATCATTGAAAACTTTTCTAATTTCAGGTCTTAATATTTTAATGGCCACATCTTTTATAGTCCCATTTTCATTTATTTGAGCTTTATGAACCTGAGCTATTGATGCTGCAGCTACTGGCTCACTAAGTTTTAAAATAGAGTTAAAATTATCAGACCCTAGACTTTCTTTTAAAATATTTTTTGCCTCTTGCATCGTAAATGGAGGTAATCTGTCTTGAAGTTTCTCTAACTTTTTTGAAACTTCCTCTCCAATTATGTCTGGTCTTGTTGCTAAAAACTGTCCCAATTTTATAAAAGTCGTTCCCATACCCTGGATAGACTCACATAGTTTATCTTCATCAGATTTATCTGGGGAATCATTTTTTTTTGAAAAAGAAAAGGAAAAAATATTTAATAAAGTCTTAATAATAATAGGTGGCTGATGTATTTTTGAAATTATTTCTACTGCATCAGAAGTAGCTAATCTTCTTGCAATTCTGAACAAAATAAAAATTTTTCTAAACATCAAACCTTCCAGCCAGAATGTATAGCAACGATTCCACCATTAAAATTTCTATATTTGCAATTTGTAAAATTATTTTTATTCATGCGATCAAGCAATTCCTCTTGATTAATAAATTTATCTATACTTTCAACTAGATACTCATATGGCTCTTTCTCGCCAACTATAAAATCACCTATTTTTGGTATTAATTTTGAGTACTCTTTATAAATTTTTCTAAACTTTTCGTTCTGAACTTTTGAAAATTCAAGACAAAGAAATTTTCCACCTGGTTTCAAAACTCTAAAAGCTTCCTTCAAAGACTTATCGATATTTTTTGTATTTCTCAATCCAAAACTAATAGTATAGAAGTCAAAATAATTGTCTTTAAACTTTAAATTTTCAGCTGAATTAACAAACCATTTAATATTGTCAATATTCTTGAACTTTTTTCTCCCTTCATTAATCATATTTTTATTTGGATCCACATTGTAAACTTGTCCATTATAATTAAGAGATTCTAAGAACAACTTACCAATATCGCCTGTTCCGCACGCAACATCTATCAATTTTGTATTTTTTGATGGAGACATAATGTTTATTAAATCTTTTTTCCAAATTCTATGAATACCAAGTGACATAAAATCATTCATTAGGTCGTATTTGTTTGATACCTTGTCAAAGACTTTCTGAACAAGTCCTTTATTATTTTGTAAAATTTGTTTCATTATTTTTTTTTATTATCTGATAATATAGTACTAAATGCCAGAATTGCCAGAAGTAGAAATTGTCAAACAGTCACTTGTAAAAAACGTTAAATTTCAAAAAATTCTTCAAGTAATAGTTAGGAATAGAAATCTTAGATTTAAGTTACCAATAAATTTTAAGAATATTATAAGAAGGCAAAAAATTATTAATGTAAGAAGATTCTCTAAATATATTATTATTGAGCTTTCAAATAAAATACATTGTGTTTTACATTTAGGTATGTCCGGAACTTTGCATATATTAAAAAAAAATAATAACAGCTTATTAACAAATTCAAGTTTTTACCACTCACCTTTTCTACCAAAAAAACATAATCATGTTGAATTAGTATTTAAAAATTTAAGACTGGTTTATAACGACCCAAGAAGATTTGGTTACTTTAAAATTTTAAACAGTGATATTAAATTAAAAACTTTTATTAATAATTATGGCATTGAACCATTCAATAAAAAATTTAATTATTATTATGTCAAAAGCAAATTACACGATAAAAAAAAAAATATTAAAGACTATCTTCTAGATCAAAAATTTGTCTCAGGAATAGGAAATATTTATGCGTCAGAAATTCTATTCGAAAGTAAGATTAATCCACAAAAAAAATCATGTGAACTTACAGACTATGAATTCAATGATTTGGTAAAATATACGAAAAGAGTTCTAAATAACTCTATTAAAAAAGGGGGTTCAAGCATTAGAAATTTTGTTAATACATCAGGAAATTCTGGAAGCTTTCAGAAATATTTCAAAGTTTACAATAGAGAGGGTAAAAAATGTCTAAAAATTAATTGTAAGGGTAAAATTTCACGTATTGTAATTTCAAATAGATCGACTTTCTACTGCAATATTTGTCAAAAATAAAAAAATAAGCTGTTGACCAGGCTAACTTGAGTAGTTATATCTCCACGCGTTATGGCAAATACAAAATCTGCAATTAAAACTACCCGAAGAATTTCTAGAGAAACAAAGATAAATAAACACAGAAAGAGTAGATTTAAGAATGCTATAAAAAAAATGAACGTTTTAATTGAAAAAAAAAATAAAAAAGAAGCTTTAAGTTTTTTACCTAAATTAAATTCAGAAATAATGAGAATTGCAAAGACAGGTGTAATTAAAAAGGGAAATGCATCAAGAAATTTGTCAAGACTTACAAAAAAAATAAACGCTCTTTAACAACCAGTGAGCGACATAGCCTCTTCAACTTTTAATCTATACTAAATATCATAAATATTATTTATGACACACCAAATGTAGATACGATGCTTTTTAAATAAAATATTTTCATTAGTTTTTTTTGTCTAAAAAATTTACTACTTTAAGTTTAAAAATATTTCTATTACAGATTTAGTTTTTGAAACTAATAATACACTTGCAGATTTTATTTTTTTTTAATTTTTTTTAAATTTTTGTTGATAAAAATTTTTAAAAGTAGGTATATGAAATTCTTACAAATATCTCATGGAAAACAAAAATATTATTAAAACTGAACAATTAATTAAAATTTCATGGGAAAAAATTCAAACAGATATGAGAGAAAAATTTGGTAACGATATTTATGATAGCTGGTTAAGAAAAATTTCTTTTGATGACGAATTTAATAATTATATATTACTATCTGTCACAACCAGGTTTATTAGAGATTGGATTACTTCTAGATATTTAGATCAAATATTAAGTATAGTGAGATCTTATAAAACTGAAATCAGTAGAATTGAGTTAATTGTAAATGAGAAGCAAAATACCAAAGAAATTCAAAATACAGATATCAAGAAAAAAAATATCCAAGGAAATAATATTTCATTTATTAAAGACCATATATTCCAGTATAATCGCATTGATCCAAATAAAAGTTTTGAAAACTTTATCACAAGTTCTAGTAACAAATTAGCCTTTGAAGCATCAAATAAAGTTTCTAATAAAACCTCACATTATAATCCATTGTATATTTATGGAGGTGTTGGTATGGGAAAAACGCATTTATTGAATGCAATTGGTTTAAAACTCAAAGAGGAAAGCAAAGTAATGCTAATTTCAGCAGAAAGATTTATGTATCAATTTGTTAAATCTATTAAATCAAATGAAATGGTAAAGTTTAAAGAATATTTTAGAAATTCCGATGTTTTTCTAATAGACGATATTCAATTTATGAATGGTAAAGAGGCAATGCAGGAAGAATTTTTTCACACATTTAATTCTTTGCTAGATAAAGGGTCACAAATTATTATTTCCGCGGATCGACCTCCGAATAAACTCACAAGAATTCAAGAAAGAATAAAGTCTAGGTTCTCAGGTGGTTTAGTAATCGATATACAACCGCCAGATTATGATCTAAGGTATAAAATAATTAAATCTAAAACCGAAGAGTTAAAAAATTATTATACGGATCAAGTAAATATATCTGAAGAAATTCAACTATTTTTAAGTAAAGAAATTAAAAATAGTATAAGAGAATTAGTTGGAGCATTAAATCGAATAGTTTCATTTTCAAGGATTTATAAGAAAACCCCCAACATATCTGAAACTAAGATTGTTTTGAAAGACTTATTAAATGTATCAGAGAATAAGGTAACAGTGGATCTTATTCAATCTTTAGTCTGTAAGTTTTTTAAAATTTCAAAAACTGAGATGCTTTCATCAAGGAGATCAAGATATTTGGTCAGACCAAGACAAACAGCAATATATTTGACAAAACTTTTGACAACTAAATCTTTACCTGAAATTGGAAGAGATTTTTCTAACAGAGATCATACGACAGTTATCCACTCAATAAAAACTATAGAAGCACTAAAAAAAAATGATATTCAACTATGCAATAATATTGATAATTTAAAAAATCAAATTTTATACAATAACCAAAATAATGAAATTTAATGTAAACCAAAACGATCTTCAGCAATCTCTTGGATACTGTCAAGGAGTCATAGAAAAAAGAAGCACTCTGCCAATACTTTCAAATATTCTTTTAGATGCAACAAATTCAAAATTGAAAATTATCGCAACTGACCTTGATCTCATATTTATTAATGAGATTAAAAATGTAGAAATTTTGGAAGAAGGTAAAACAACCACTACATCCTCCATTATGTATGATATTATAAGAAAGTTTAATTCTGGAAAAAAAATGAATTTTATTCAAAAAAGTGAAAATAAAATCCAATTGGAGTCAGAAAAATCTATATTTAATTTAAATTGTATTTCCGCATCTGAATTTCCAGTTACAGATGAAAATTTTAATGATGATGAATTTACTATCAATTCTAAAGAATTTCTAAAATTATTGAACAAATGTAAATTTTCAATTTCAAATGATGAAACAAGGCATTATTTAAGTGGCATATATATGCACCAAACACGGCTTGACGATAAATTGTATTTAACAGCAGCAGCAACAGATAGTCATAGAATGTCAATTTCAAAAATATTATTAAAAAAAGAAATTAAATTTGATCCAATAATTTTACCAAAAAAAACAATTTTTCAATTAGTAAGTCTTTTAGAAGATTATGATGGAGATGTAAAAATTTCTAATAAAAAATCAAAAATTAAATTTGAAATGGAAAATAGCATATTGATATCGAAATTAATTGATGGAAGGTTTCCAAATTATATACAAGTCATTCCTAAAAATAATAAAAAAAGATTAGAGATAGATCTAAAGCTATTTATGGACTCAGTTGATAGAGTGGCTTCAGTATCATTAGATAAAAAAGACAGTGTAAAATTTGTTTTAACAAAAGATAAATTAAATTTATCGGTAAATAATACTAGCAGCGGTGATGGAAACGAAACAATTAATGTATCTTTTGACCATGAATTAAATATAAATTTTAATTCAAGATATTTAATTGATATAGCATCACAATTGGACGGAGATAGGATTGAACTCTATTTAAACGATACTGGATCACCAGCTTTAATCAAAGATCCCTCAGATTTTGACAGTATATACGTTGTCATGCCGATGAAGGGTTAGAAGTTTTATTTAAGACATCATACATTGTATTTTGTAATGAATTTAAAAATTCATCGCTCTCAAGGCCTGGCTTTATTGGTTTAAGTATTGAAATGGTGATATTTCCTTTTCTTTTTAAATCCCCATTCTTTGGCCACACCTCGCCAGAGTTAATTGTAACTGGCAGACAATGTATATTTAACTCATTATAAATTCTTGTAACTCCTTTTTTAAAACTTGGCCTTTCATGGGGTTCTGTTCTAGTACCTTGAGGAAAAATAACTATCGGTCTGTTATCTTGAGAAGAAATTTTTATCTGGTTTAAAAAATTAATATTTTCCTTTGAGACTTTGTTTCTTTCCACTGCTATTGAACCAATTTTTTTTAAGTACCAACCAAAAATTGGAATTTTAGTAAGTTCCTTTTTTAATATAAATTTCGGCCCTTGAAAAATTGCTTGTAAATAAAAAGTTTCAAATGCCGATTGGTGGGTGCAAGCTATAAAAAATTTTTCATTAATTAAAATATTTTCTTTACCAATTATTTTTATGTTTGTTGCTAGAAAAAATTTAATGCAAAATTTTGACCAATATCCTAGTAGTTTTCCACCAAAAATAGTCACACTTTTCGGCATAATTAAAGAGGGAAGAAATATAATACATACAAAAACAACTCCACTATAAAATATTATTGAAAAAGTTCTTTTGGACATATAATAAAATTATATATTAAACGATATTATTTAACTTCTGCCTTTTAAGAATTACTTTTGAGGATTTATTTTCTATCATTATCTCTGATGCTTTAGGTCTTAAATTATAATTTGATGATAAAGACATTCCATATGCACCAACATCAGAAATGGCAACATACTCTTTTTCCTTAAGGTTACTAAATTCTTTTACAGATAAAAATTTGTCAGTCGTCTCACATACTGGACCAACAAAATCGTGGATCTTTTTATTCTTTTTATTACTTTTAATTAATGGAAGAATATTATGAAAAGATCCATACAACGCAGGTCTCATTAGATCATTCATTGCTGCATCTAAAATAATAAATTTTTTTTTTGAAGTATTTTTTATATAAATAATTTGGGAAAATAATACAGCAGAATTAGCGATTATTGATCTACCAGGTTCAAAAATTATCTTCACTTTATGTTTTTTTAAAAATTTTGTAATTATTGAGTTATATCTTTTATAATTAAACAACTTGGTTTTTTTTTCGTATTGAATACCCATACCTCCACCCAAATCAACATAATCATATAAATGATTAGATTTTTTTATGATTCTATCTAATACATTAATCATTTTCTCATATGGTTTACAATCTGTAATTTGACTGCCAATATGCACACTCAAACATTTCACTTTTACAAAATTCGATTTTTTAAAATTCTTTAAAATATTTAAAAATGCTTTTTCTGTTAAACCAAATTTATCTTCATGTTTACCTGTCGAGATTTTTTTTAAGGTTTTTGCATCGATATTCGGGTTTAATCTTATACCAATATTTACATTTGTCTTTTTTAATTTTGCTAGTCTTTCAATTTCAAAAATTTCACTTTCCGACTCTGCATTTATAAGTAAAATTTTTTTTTCGATTGCAAATTTTAGTTCTTCTGACTTTTTACCAACCCCAGAAAAAACAATTTTTTTTGGTGGTATCCCTGCCTTTAGAGCTTGCAGCATTTCTCCTTTTGAAACGACATCTGCACCTATTCCTGATCTTTTGATTTGTTTTAAAATTTCCAGGTTACTATTTGATTTTACTGAAAAGCATATCAATGGATTAATTGACCTAAAATTTTTCTGAAAATTTTTAATATTATTTTTTAGCTTACTTCGTGAATAACAATAAGTTGGAGTCCCAAATTTTTTAACTATTTTCAAGCCTTCAACTTTTTCAATAAAAAGTTTATTTTTTTTAAAATACATTAGATTAATTTAATTATTTTTAACTGTTTTGTTTGACCCTGATATTCAGGGTCACCTTTTTTTCCACAAGAAAAAAAAATTACCGAGCAAATTAAAATTAAAAATATTTTTTTAAGCATTTTTTTTGTATTTATTTATCATTTTCTTAATATTTTCAAAAGAAGTTCCACCATATGATTTTTTTGATTTTACTGAGTTTTCGATATTAAATAATTTTAATACATCTTCATTTAGTTTCTTATCAAAAAGTCTCATTTCATTCACCGTAAGCTGATCAAGTTTTTTACCTTTTTTTTCAGCCAAGTTAACTATTTTTGAAGTTATTATGTATGCTTTCCGAAATGGATATTTATATTTTTGAACAATATATTCGGCAAGATCTGTAGATGTTGTATAGCCTGTTTCTGCTAATTTTGTCATTTTTTTTTTATTAATTATAAAATTATTCAAAACCTCTCTCATAACTTGTAAAGATATTTTAATTTGGTCAAATGATTTAAAAGCTAATTCCTTATCATCTTGGAGATCTTTGAAATAAGATAGTGGTAAGCCCTTAAGAATTGTGAGCATCGAAAATAAGTTTCCATAAAAAATTCCAGTTTTACCTCTTAAATATTCAAGTGTGTCAGGATTTTTCTTTTGTGGCATTATTGAAGATCCAGTAACAACTTTATTTTTTAACTTTATTAAATCGAACGCGTCAGAATTCCATAAAATAAATTCTTCTGAGAATCTTGAAATATGATTTGAACATACTGAAATTGAGTATAAAAAATCTAAAACAAAGTCCCTATCAGAAACAGTATCAATTGAATTACCTGTCGGGTTTTTAAACTTCAATTTTTTTGTTGTATATCCTCTATCTATATTAAAGCTAGTTCCGGCTACAGCAGCTACACCTAAAGGATTTTCAAATAAGTTTTCCTTATTATTTAAAAATCTTTTTTTATCTCTAGTAAGCATTTCTAAATACGCAAGAATGTAATGTGCAAAAGAAATTGGTTGAGCATTTTTTAAATGAGTGAAACTAGGCATTACTGTATAAATATTTTTTTCAGCTATTTTAATTATTAATTTATTTGTGGCATCAATTTCTTTAATAATGACATCTGTTGCTTCTATCATCCAAAGTTTAAAATCAACTAAAACCTGATCATTTCTTGATCTTGCAGTGTGAACAAATCCTGCATCTTCACCTATTAACTCAAATAATCTTTTTTCGATGCTCATGTGGATGTCTTCAGATTGATTGTTAAAAATAAATTTTTTCTTTTTTATTTCATTAAATATTTTTTTCAGTCCCCAGATAATTTTATTCTTAATTTGAAAAGAAATGATTTTCGTTTTAAAAAGCATCTCAACATGGGTTATTGAGGCTTTAATATCTTGTTTATAAAGTCTTTTATCTATATATAGTGAGCTTCCTACTTTTGTGAACAAAGTAGATCTGCTTTTTTTGATTCTGGTGCTCCAAACTGGTTTATTGTTTTTATTTTTGCTCATGATATGTAACTATACATTTTAGAATGAGATTATTAAGCTTAAAATTGTTTTTGTTATTTATATATTTATTATTTCCATCTATTATCAGCGCAGAGCAAATACCAGATATCAAAAATTTAAAAATTCACAAAGATCCAAAAAAAGTTGCTGATATAACCTTCAGAAACTCAGATGATTTAATGGTGTCATTGGAAGACTTTAAAAGTAAGTTAATCATAATTAATTTTTGGGCCACATGGTGTGCCCCTTGTAGAGAGGAAATGCCTTCTTTAGATATTCTACAGTCTAATAAAAAAATGAAAAATTTGATTATACTTCCTATTAATGTCGGAAAAGAAAATATTAAAAAGGCTAAGAAATTTTTTAAAGAACTAGAAATTAAAAATCTGAATCTTTATTATGATGACTCTGTTAAGCTTGCAAATAATTTTTCGTTAATAGGGCTTCCAACAACTATTTTGATAAATAAAAATGGCGATGAGTTTGCAAGGATTTTAGGATCCGTAGATTTTGAAGATAAAAAATTCATTGATTGGTTGTCAACTTATAATTAATTTTTATGAAATATGTTTTAAACTCTAAAATTATTGAGTCTGAAAATAAAGAAAAAATAAAAAATGCAATTATACTTCTACATGGGTACGGCGGTGATGGTGCAGATATAAGTTCAATTGCATATACTTGGAAACGTTTCATAGACAATACAATTTTTTTGTGCCCCGATGGACATCAACCATGTAAATTAAATCCAAATGGTTATCAATGGTTTGATTTAAGTATTGATGACCAGAATTATGTTATTGCCGAAGCAAAGAAAGCAGAAAAAATTTTAATAAAGTATATAGAACAAGTAAAAGAAAAATATAATTTGGATAATTCTCAGATTATTTTAGCTGGATTTAGTCAAGGTTGTATGATGTCGATTAATTTGGCTCTAATTTGTAATCAAAGTTTCAGGTTAGTGATTGGATTTTCTGGAAAAATAATTGATAAGAAAGATTTACAAAAAAGAATAACTTCTAAGACAGATATGTTACTGTTTCATGGTGACGCAGATGAAGTAGTTCCGCCGTCAAATTTATTAGAGGCTAAGGATTTTCTGGAAAGAAATAAAATTAAAGTAGAAGTTAATATGTTAAAGAATTGTTCTCATCACATACCTGTTGAAGCACTAAGTCTTGCACTAAGATATATTAAAAAAGTAATATAAAAAATTTAATTATTTTACTGATGTTATTGATTATTAAAATTTTATAAGTTATTCTAAATTTATGACTTTTATTGATCAGAACACATCATTGGATAATTGTCCTGCATTAGTTCTCAATGCTGACTATAGACCTTTAAGTTATTATCCTTTATCTCTTTGGAGCTGGCAGGACTCAATAAAATCAGTTTTTTTAGATAGAGTTTCTATTGTAAATTATTATGACAAGATAGTTCATAGTCCGTCGTTTAGCATGAAACTCCCAAGTGTTATTGCACTTAAAAGTTATATAAAACCAATATCAAATCCAAACTTTACAAGATTTAATGTATTTCTTAGGGATAAATTTAGTTGTCAATACTGTGGTAGCAAAAAAGAATTAACTTTTGATCATTTGCTTCCAAGATCTAAAGGAGGAAAAACTGACTGGGACAATGTTGTTACAGCCTGTTCTAGTTGTAATGTAAAAAAAGGTGGAAGATTATTAAATAAGTCTGGTATGTCTTTAAATCAATTGCCATATCAACCTACTACAGAAGATCTTCATCGAAATGGAAAACATTTTCCTCCAAATTTTTTACATAAAACTTGGGTAGATTATCTGTATTGGGATGTAGAGCTTGAACCTTAATTAGATTTTTTCAGAAATACGAATTGCAATTTTAGACCCAGTTTTTACGATTTTATCAAATAAAGAGTAAATGCCATCCTTGGATGCGCCTTTTTCATAAGCTATATCTTTATGATGAAGTTCATCTTCTCTAAACTTTATGATTTTTTGTCTAAGATCTTTCTCATCTGAGTGAATTTGGTCAATCTGATTTTGGTAGTGCTCATCTATCACTTCTTCAACTGATGCTGTGCATAGCATCGCAGCCTTTTTTCCTAACAAGGTTGACCCGAAACCTAAACCAACACCTAGCAAATCCCATAAAGGTAAAAATTTTGTGGGCTTGATACTTCTTTTTCTAATTTCTTGCTCAAAATAATTTGCATGCTCTCTTTCATGTTCTTTCATTTCTTCGATTGTTTTTTTAAGCTCATCATCTTTAACAAACGTATTTAAAGCTAATAATTGCCCTTCATAAATTTTAATCGCGCCTCTCTCCCCAGCGTGATCAACTCTTATAAATTCTTCGATTTTTTTTTTATCACTTTTTTTCATATTTAATAAATACTATCAGGGTTATAGTCGCTAACAATGCAGAAAGAAAAGTATTTATTGTAGCAAGTGATACACCAAAGATAGCAAAAGTGACATCTTTACAGCTAATTGCCTTATTTTTTAACTGTTTCAGAATTTCGCTTTTGTCTATAATGCTAGTATCAATATTATTTCCACACACAAACGACTCAGAAATTAAACCTTGTTCAATTCCAACATGGTAAAGAGCCAACAACGATCCTGCAAAAAATATTAAACTTAAAAATAAGAAAGATAATCTTTCTAAATTTTTGAAAGTTAAAACTAAGACAATTAATATAACTGTTATAATATATGGAAATCTTTGTAATAAACAGAGATTACATGGTTTATGTCCTAGAAAATACTCAACATAAAGCGCAAATAATATCGAAAATACAGAAAAGATTAATATTAAATTTAATAGAGTTTTGTGCTTCAATAATCTCATTGTCATTTAATAAAAGCAAAATAAAAAATTGATATTATACATATTATAATAATACCAATTATTGATGACCACACTGCGCCTTTTTGTTCTATTAATTTAACAAATTTTTCTCCAAATTTTGCTGTCAAGACTGAAACAAAATAAAATCTTAAACCTCTTGAAATAAGACTGATTATTGTAAATGCAATTATATCGAATGCTATTAAACCACTCGTTATTGTAAAAACTTTATACGGCAAAGGTGTAAATCCAGCTAGGAATAAAGTGCCAAGCCATATAATCATACCACCACCTTGTGAGAGATCCATCTTTAACTTTAATACTTTGTTTTCGTAGTTATAAAATTCGATCACATGCATTGCTAAATCTATAAATAAATAACCAATTAAATAACCAAAAATACCACCTAATACTGAAAATACTGTTGCAATTAAAAAAATTCTTAAATACGATTCTTTTTTTGCAAGCACCATAGGAACGACCATTACATCTGGAGGAATTGGAAAAAAAGAACTTTCAATAAAAGATACGATTGCTAAATAGAAATTTGATCTCTTGTTTGAGGCTAATTCTATTGATTTATTGTAAAATTTTTTGAACATTTTTTGGTTTTATTACAAAATAACTTTTTATACTATTCATTTTAATAAAATTATTGTTTAAAAATGGGCGAATGGCGGAACTGGTAGACGCGCACGACTCAAAATCGTGTTTCGCAAGAAGTGAGAGTTCGATTCTCTCTTCGCCCACCAAATTATGGAAGTATCAAAAGTAAATAGTCTTGTTCAGTTATTTTTTAAAAAAATAGAGGAGGTAGATAATAATAAATCTTTTTTAAATTCATTAATATCTGAAAAAACTACTTATAGTTGGAAAGACGTATCTGAACGTATTTTTAAGCTTTCTAATAAATTAAAAAAATTAATAAACCCTGGTGACAGATGTTTAATTCTATCTGAGAATAATCCAAACTGGTTAATATCTGATATTTCAATAATGAATGCAGGTGGTATATCAGTGCCAATATTTACAACATATTCTAAAAATGATTACGAATATATATTAGAAGATTGTAAACCAACTCTAGTGATTGTTTCAAATAATTCTCAATTTAAAAAAATAAAAGATTTTATCAAACATGAAATTAAAATAATTTCTTTTGAAAAAATTGATTTTGACAGTTTATTGATAACAGATATCTATGATGAAAATTTGAATGATAAAACAATAAATAATAATTTAAAAAGAAATATGCCAGCTTGTATAATTTATACTTCTGGAACTTCTGGTAATCCCAAAGGAGTTATTTTAAGTCATGGTGGAATTTTAGCAAATTGCGAAGGAGCTTATAATTTACTTTTGCCTTTAATAAAAAAAAAGGACCCAGTATTTCTCACGTGGCTACCGCTATCCCATTCTTATGAACATACTGTCCAATTTGTTCAGATTTTAATTGGAGCTAAAATATTTTATGCCGAGAGTTTAGAAAAATTACTAACTAATATGACCGAGGCTAGACCAACAATAATGACTGCAGTTCCTAGATTCTACCAAAATCTATTTAACAAGATTAATATTAATTTTAATAAGCAGAAAGGTCTTAAAAAAAAACTAATAAATTTAACAATCAAGCTTGGAATAAAAAAACTTAAAAATAATAAACTTCAGTACTCAGAAAAATTAATTGATTTTGTGTGTGAAATACTTGTTAGAAAAAAAATAAAAAAGCAGTTTGGTGGAAATCTCCAAGCTTTTGTATCTGGAGGTGGAGCCCTGGACCAGAAAATAGGAGAATTTTTAAATTCTATTGGACTTCCGACACTTCAAGGTTATGGATTAACAGAAGCCTCACCAGTTGTTAGCTGTAACATCCCTGGCAAAATCCAAGTTGAGACGGTAGGCCCTCCTTTTAGAACAAATACAGTTAAAATTGCTGAAGATGGGGAAATCTTAATAAAGGGAGAAAATGTGATGCTTGGATATTGGAATAAAAAAAAAGAGACAGAAGAAATTATAAAAGATGGATGGTTATATACTGGAGACATTGGAGAAATAAATCATCATGGAAATTTAAAAATTACAGATAGAAAAAAAGAATTAATTGTTAATTTAGGAGGAGATAACATTTCACCAACAAAAATAGAAAATTTACTATGTTTAAATGAAAATATTAAACAAAGTTTTGTTTATGGAGATAAAAAAAACTATCTTGTAGCTTTGATTGTTGCAGAAAAGAATACAAACGAGGAAGAAATTAAAAAATTCGTAGAACATACTAATAAAAACTTATCTTTAATTGAAAAAATAAAAAAATTTATAATAATTTTTAATGAATTTACAATTGAAAATAGAATGTTAACTCCAACTTTAAAGTTAAAAAGAAAAATTATTTTAGAAAATTATAAAAAAAATTTAGATAATCTTTATAAAACTAATTAAAATTATTTGCGTATTATGCGCATAAACTCTTATCTTTTTAACAATCATACAATAAAAAAATAATTACAATTTTTTTTTCAACACTAAACTTTTTAAAATTAATTAAATGTTTGACATAAGTTAATTAAAAAAATAAATTGTAACAAATAACGAATCAAATGATTCGTATAACAATAAGGGAGCTAAAGATGGCTAAAAGAAGAAAAAAAGCTAAGAAGAAAAAAGCTAAAAAAAGAAGAAAAAAAAGAAGATAGTTTTTTCTTGAATTAAACGCTTCTCATAACTTTTGTGTGGGAAGCGTTTTTTTTTACTCTGGATTTTCTTCTACAAGTTCTACACCAGTTTCCTCATCTCCAGCTTGACTAGCATCGTCACTTTCTTGATTTTCTTGAGTCTGATTAGTTGGTTGAGGAAGATTTTGTGTTTGACTCTCCAAATTTCTTCTGAGAGCTTTATTAAGTTTTTTCTGGATATCTTCGTATGATAAATTTAATACAATCTGAAATTCCGAAAGAATTCTATCATAAGCTTTTTCGAATAATTGTCTTTCACTGTAAGATTGATCAACCATCAAATCATCTCCTTTATTTAGATCTCTTACAACCTCAGCTAAATCATAAATTTTACCAGATGTTATTTTTTGTTCGTATTCCTGTGCTCGTCTACTCCACATTGATCTTTTAATTTTTGGTTTACCTTTTAATATAGATATTGATTTATTCACTTGGTTTACAGTCGACAGTGGTCTTAGATGAGATTGTTTATTAATCGGCAAAAGGCCAACTGCTTTGTCTTTTTCAAACTTAATATCGTAACATTGAACTTCGATGCCACCAATTGTTTTATTATTTATTGATAAAATTTGTCCTACACCATGTTTTGGATAAACAACGTAATCTTTCACTTTAAACTCTTTTTTCTCTGTTTCTTGTTTTTTTATTTTTTTAATTTCAGGCTTTTGTTCATTCTGCTTTAGAATTCTTAAATTGGAACCTGTTGTTTTTTCCTGAGTTTTCTTGACAGTGTTTTTTGTTAATTTTTCTGTTTTTGCTCTTTTAGTTTTTAGAGGTTTTTTAATAACTTTTTTTCTTACTTTTTTTGAAACTTTAATCTTACTTTTTTTTGGTAATTTACTTTTTTTAAAGGTTTTCTTTAAAATATTTTTCAAATTTATTTTCTTCATCTTCAAATTTTTTATGATCTATAGGTGGATCTTTTTTCTTGTTTATATTTGGCCAAATTTCTGAATACTTTGTATTTATTTCTAACCATTTCTCTGTGCCTTCATTAGTGTCAGGAACAATAGCATCAATTGGACACTCTGGTTCACAAACGCCACAATCTATACACTCATCAGGTTTAATTACAAGCATATTTTTTCCTTCATAAAAACAGTCAACTGGGCAAACATCTACACAATCCGTTAACTTACATTTAATACATTTGTCATTTACAAGATAAGTCATTTGTTAGAAGAATTTCTAATTTTATTTTTTATATCACCTACTATTTTAGCATCTAAGTAAAGCAAACCAGTTAATCGTCGCATCAGACTCATCTCATACATATCGGAAACATTATCTGCATAAATTATTTTCCATAAAGCTTCTACTATCTTAATTTTGAATTCTTCATCTTTATTTTTTACCTCTTTAGTAAACTCAAGAATTTGATTTGAATTTTTTTCTGTTTCTTCAGATTTTTTGAACACACTATCTAATAGATCATTCGTCAAACCAAGTTTTAGTAATGTTTTTTTAATTATTTCTTTTTCTTTTGCTGAATAGTTTTCATCAATTTTTGCAACATGTATAAGAAGAGCACCAATATTTACGTATAAATTATTATCTTTATCTAGTTCTTTTTTATTATTTTTAAAAATTTCGAACACTATTTCAATCTCATTTCTTTTAAAATATTAAATGGATTGTCGTTATTAATATTTTTATTCTTGTTTATTTTTTTTAATTTTCTTTTCAAATTATATTTAAAGTAAACATTTTGATCTTTTGAAGAAGACTTATAATTCATTTTTTCCATTAACTTAATAAAATTTTCCTTATTGCAGCCAAGTAAATTTAGCATTTCTGGAACTAATTTAATTTCCTTATCTCTATTATTTTTATTTATATCAACAATCATTAAAAATAATCTTTCAAGTATATCTATTCTAACATAATAATTATCAAATTTTTCAAATCCACATAGAAGCATAAAGTCACGATTTAATTTGTAGGTTTCCTTAATGAAATTTAACCCAAATTGTGGTGGTTCTAAATCTAAGTATTTTTGATTAAAATTTTTCCAAAGCAAAGTCCTTAACGAAACAGCTTTTGGTTTAAAAAGTTTAAAAAGAAATATGTGATACCTTCCAAACTTAACACCTTTGTCTCTTAGTATTTTACGATCATTTTGCTGGAGCTTTGCTATAAAATTCTTAACCTCATCTCTTTTTACAACACCATTACCCTCATAAATTCTATAGGCCAAGGCTCTTATGTGAGGATTTTGATTTTCTAAGTTTTTTAATTCAATTAAACTTGTCAATTCATCTCTTATTTTTTTATTTATCCAGGATGTTAAATATTTGTAAAGTTCTAACTGGTCGCTATTTTCTATCATGTCGTCTATTATTAATTTTATATCTGGATTTAAATAATCTTTGCCTGGTATTAGTTGCGCTATAGGAAATGAATTCCAGTGTATTTTTAAATCTTCCTTAAGTTGAATCTTATTTTCCTTGATTATATTTTTTATTCTATTGATTATCTCAGGTCCAACATTTTGTCTTGCTGCTTTTTTTAACGATTTGATATCTGCATCAAGTGCCCCAACTTTATAATCTAACTCTAGTTTTAAGCCTTT
This sequence comes from uncultured Pelagibacteraceae bacterium, assembly GCA_902536765.1. Lineage (GTDB taxonomy): Bacteria > Pseudomonadota > Alphaproteobacteria > Pelagibacterales > Pelagibacteraceae > Pelagibacter. The sequence continues at coordinate 16,276 of CACAYM010000001.1, read as the reverse complement.
TAGCTGCCCTATAAATTGCTTATTAATCATTACTTTTTTTCCCTCATAAATTTTCGTATCAAAGGTAATATCCTGTTTTAAACCTCTCGCAAGAACACTCGCTCTTTTATCTATAAAACTTTTAATTAACTCGTCGTGAAGTCTATCTGATAATCTATCTTCAAGACTTTTAGTTCTTTCAACCCAGTAGTCTTGGTTTTCAACCCAATTTATCTTATTTGATACGTATGACCATGTTCTTACGTTTGCAATTCTATTAGATATAGAATCGACGTTGCCCTCAAGTTTATCTAAACTTGAAAGTTGTTCTTTCATATAAGAATTTGAAATTCTCCTAGGTTTTTCTCTTAAAAAGTTAAAAACTTTTCCAACTACTTCCAAATGATTTCCATAAGTTTTTTTTACAAAATCTGGTATTTGGCAGCATTCCCAAAGTAATTTGAGTTCATTTTCATTATTAAAAATTTCTAATTTTTCAACATCTTTTAAAATATATTTTAAGACTTTTTCGTCTTCACATTCAGGTATTCTTTTAAGCCATGTTTTGTTTGGTCTTTCTTCAAGAGATTTAATTAAGTTATTACCATTTTTAAAATTTAAGTTTGTGTTTCTCCAGTATATTGTATGAATATCATCAAATTTATGGTTTTCTAAAAGCTCTACTTCTTCTGCACTTATTTCTCCACATTCACCAGTAATTCCAAAATATCCGTCATTTAAATATCTTCCTGCTCTTCCCGAAATTTGACCTATTTCTGAAATTTTCAATCTTCTAAGTTTTTTTCCATCAAATTTTTTTAAATTAGAAAAATAAACATTATCTAGATCCATGTTTATACCCATTCCTATCGCATCTGTAGCAACTAAATAATCTACATCTCCCGATTGATAAAGTTCTACTTGAGAATTTCTAGTTTTGGGACTGAGTGAACCCATTACAATAGCTGCTCCCCCCTTTTGTCTTCTGATTAACTCAGCGATTGCGTAAACTTCTTCAGCAGAAAAAGCAATTATTGCACTCTTTCTTTCTATTCTGGAGATTTTTTTATGACCAGAGTAAGTAAGCTTTGAAAGTCTTTTTCTATCTATATATTCAACATCCTCTTCAAGCTTATCAATAATATTTTTCATAGAGCTCGACCCCATGAACATTGTAGTTTTTTCACCTCTTAAATTTAATAATCTGTCAGTAAATATATGTCCTCTTTCATGATCACTTGCCATTTGAATTTCGTCTATCGCAACGAAATCTAGCCTCTTATCTATTGGCATTGATTCCACGGTGCAAAAAAAATATTTTGCATTGGAAGGTATTATCTTTTCTTCCCCAGTTATTAAAGCAACCATGCTAGGATCAATTTTTTTAATTACTTTGTCATATACTTCTCTAGCCAATAGCCTCAATGGAAAACCCATCATTCCACTGTCGAATGACAACATGGTTTCAATAGCAAGAAATGTTTTTCCTGTATTTGTAGGACCAAGGACTGCAACAATTTTATTTCTACTCATTTCTATTAATTGTATGTGATTGTAATTGACTACTATATGTTGTTACCTCTTTAGAACAAAAATGGACTAAAACAAGTCCGAATCGGTCTATAAAAAGTTCTCATTTTAAGATTTTATAAATTATTTTAGCAGAATTAAAACGAATAGCTACCCTTACTTAGGAAAGGATTTATTCCTTAATATTTTCCATACTCCGGAAGCTGTAGCTGTTACTTTGCCATCACACTCTAAACTACAAACTAAAAAAATCATTGATTTTGTTTTTTTTGAAATAGTAGCTGTACCTAAAATTTCATCTCCCTCTTTAGTTGGAGCTATGAATTTAATATCTAAGGCTATTGTAACACATGGAATATTCTCAACAGATCTATGTGCAGCGGAACCACAACCGGAATCAATAATTGAAGCTATATATCCACCATGAGTTATTCCAGCTCTATTGAGGTGATTTGAAGTGATTTTGGTTTTAAATTGGAATTCATTTTCTGATATTTTTTTGACTAATAAACCACCATTATGCTTCATAAATCCGGATTTAGTGCTTATTTGTTTAAAATCATCTGACATAAATTAAATTATAATAGTAATTAATAACAAAAATACCAAAACAATAAAAAAAAATAAAAAAACCGATTTTTGTAATGATATTTTCATATTCAAATTTTTTGGTGCGCCTGCTAGGAGTTGAACCCAGAACCTCCTGGTCCGTAGCCAAGCGCTCTATCCAATTGAGCTACAGGCGCACGTTAACATTATTTTTTTAAAATATATATAAATATTTAATATTTTAAAGATGTTAAGTATTTTTTTAATAAAGAAGACTGTATCCAAAATTTACCGTCTAAATTTTGGTCTTTATTTGAAAGTATTATTTTATTAAACATTTTCAATATCATGCTATAATTTCGCATCGAAAAATGACCAAAAATAGATCTAATTATGTCGATAAAATTGAGATCCTGAACGAGGGACTTAAAGTATTTTTTTCCAACAAGTCTGAAGATATTTTTCCAAATATATGGCTTAGAGATCATGCTAAGGATGAAAGCAATTGGGATGAACGAAGTAATCAGAGAAAAACCTTTACTGCAAAATTAAATCCAAACATAAAAATTAAAAATGCAAATGTTTCTAATGAGGGTAAATATATTGATATAATTTGGTCTGATACTTCAAATAATATTCAATACTCTTCAGAATTTTTATTCAAAAACTCTGTTAATTTTTCATATGACAAAACTCAAATTAAAATTTGGGAAAATAATGAAATTAATGATGAGATTTTTTTTAATTATAAAAAATTAAAAAATGATAAAGGGTTCAAAGAATTACTGATAAAATTATATTCATTTGGATTTGCAGTGGTTACAGATTGTAAAAAAGACATGTCTTCTGTAGAGTTTTTAGCAAATAAAATTGGTTATGTAAGAAACTCAATCTTTGGAGGTTTATGGAGTTTCGAGTCAAATGCTAACATGGCTGATAGTGCATATACTAATGAAGAATTAAGACCGCATACAGACTCAACATACAGCAATGATGCCCCGGGTCTTCAACTACTTTTGTGCTGTGAATATGATGCAAACGGCGGGGACTCAATAATGGTTGATGGACTTAAGATTGCAGAAACTATCAAAGCAAGAAATAAAGATCTTTATGAGGCGTTAACAAAAATTGAGGTGCCCGGAAATTATACTGGCGATGGGGTTATATTAGAGGCCAAAAGACCTATAATAAAATTAGATGACAAAAATCAAATTACTCAAATAAGTTTTAATAATTATGACAGAGCTCCTTTTAGATTAAATGCAGAACTTACTAAAATTTTTTATGAAGCAATAAGTTTGTTTGATAATTTAGCTAATTCAAAAAAATATCAGTGGAGATATATTTTAAAACCCGGTGAGCTATTGATATTCAATAATTGGAGAGTTTTGCACGGCAGAGGATCATTTAATGGTACTAGAAAAATGAAAGGTTGCTACATAAACAAAGAAGACTTTGATAGCGCGTGTAAAATTAATAAATTAATTTAATCTTAATATTTTAATTGAATGAAAAAATCTTTTTCAATGTTCTGTGCTTTAATCACAACTTTTATTTGGGGAACGGCATTTATAGCTCAAGATACTGGAATGGACAATATAGGTCCTCTAACTTTTAATTCTTCGAGATTTTTTGTTGGTTTTTTAACGATACTACCTTTTGCAATTTTAATAGAAAAAAATAAAATTAAAAAGGAAATAGAAAAAAATTCAAAGTTATTTATTAAATATTTAATTTTTATGGGGGTTTCTCTTTTCCTGGGAACTTTCTTACAACAGGCTGCACTGCAGTACACCAATATTGCAAACGCTGCCTTCTTTACGGTTTTTTACGTTCCTTTTGTGCCTATTATTTTGTTCATTATTTATAAAGAAAAAGTTCATTGGAGCATATGGCCGTCAATTGCTCTTTGTATTGTTGGCGTCTATCTCCTTACAGACTTTTCCAATGCAGAAATAATGTTAGGTGACACTCTAGTGATTTTTTGTTCAATTTTTTGGGCCTTACATATAATTTTTGCAGGCAAATTTATGCAAAACTTTAACATACCGGTATTTTATGCAGCTCTACAGGCTGCATTTGTTTTTTCATTATCAATTTTTTTTGCGTATTTGTTTGAAGAGGTAATTTTATCAAATATATTACTTGAACTAAGCTCCATATTATACGCTGGGGCTCTGTCAGGTGGTATTGCATTTACTTTACAGATGTATGCACAAAAAAATATTGAGGAAGCACCTGCTGCTATAATTTACTCCCTGGAAGGTGTTTTTGCAGCTATAGCTGGTTGGATAATCTTGGATCAATTTTTGAAGTTTAATAATATAATTGGATGTTTCCTAATTTTATTTGCAGTGATATTATCTCAAATCTTACCGACATCAAAAGTAAATAATACCAAATAATAAAAAAGATAATAAAATTCTGTAAATAATAAAAAGTTTGAGATCAAATTTTTTAACAAATATTAAAAAATATTTAATAGTAAAATACGAAAAAAAATAAGAAAGAAATACAGTAAATAAAATCATAGAATTAAAATCCACTGTTTCTTGATGTAAATCTTTTAATCCAAGAAAACTTGCCCCAGCTATTGCTGGTATAGAGAGATAAAAAGAAATTTTTGTGGAGTCATATCTATTAAACTTCAGAAATCTACTGGCTGTTATAACGATTCCAGATCGGCTAACACCTGGGACTAGAGCTAATATTTGAAAGCAACCTATAATAATAATGGTACTTAAATTTAATTTTGCATCTAATTTTTTCTTTACTCTAACTTTATCTGCAAAATATAACAAAATTGCAAAAACTAATGTTGTCCATGCAATTATTTCAATATTTCTCAAGTACGATATTAAATTAGTTTGGTAAATTATGGCTCCTACTATAATGATTGGTAATGAACCAAATATTATTAGTAAAAGTAAATTTTTATTTTTAAAAATATTGTTCAAGTCCGAGTAAAAGTAAGTAATTATCGCTAATAGGGAACCTAAATGCAAACCAATATCTGTGAGTAAAGATTGAACCTTAAAATTGTAAAAATCAGAAATAAGAAACAAATGTGCTGAGGAACTTACGGGAATAAATTCTGATATACCCTGAATTGTTGAAAGCAGAAGAATCTCAAAAAAATCAAAAGTCATTTAATTTCTTCTATTCTATATAGTTTTAAAATGAAGCAATAACGTGAGCAGATATGTGGTATGCAGAAAATGAATTTTATCAGTAAATATAACAATTTTTTAATAAAATAGGTAAAATGTACTGTCCTATTTAGCGTTTATAAATTGTTTAGGTTAGTATATAAGCCTTCAAATTATGTCAAATAAAATGCTTAAATTTGTTAAAATAGGTCAACAAAATCCACCTAAAAGAGAAGTTGATTTAAGGAAAGAGGATTTCAATGAGATATACGATGAGTTTATAAGCAACAAGGCAAAAGAGCAATCAAGCAGGTGTTCTCAATGCGGAGTTCCATTTTGCCAGGTTCATTGTCCTTTGAGCAACAATATTCCAGATTGGCTAAAACTCACTGCTGAGGGAAGATTGGAAGAGGCATATCAACTTTCACAAAGCACAAATAATATGCCAGAAGTTTGTGGAAGAATATGTCCACAGGATAGGTTATGTGAAGGAAATTGCGTTATTGAACAATCTGGACATGGGACAGTAACAATTGGTTCAGTAGAAAAGTTTATTACAGAAAACGCATGGGCAAATGGATGGGTAAAGCCCATAAATGTAAAATCTGAGTTAGAACAAAGTGTTGGTATTATTGGAGCAGGCCCGGCAGGTTTAGCATGTGGAGAGCAACTTAGAAAATCTGGGTATCAAGTAACAATATATGATCGTTACGATAGAGCTGGGGGATTATTAATCTATGGAATACCTAACTTTAAGTTGGAAAAATTTGTAGTTGAAAGACGTACGGAGCTTCTTAAAAAAAGTGGAATAAATTTTGTCCAAAATTTTGAAGTTGGTAAGGATGCAACATTAGATCAGTTAAGAGAAAAACATGATGCAATATTAATTGCAACTGGGGTTTATAAACCTCGTGAAATAAATATTCCAGGTAGTGATTTAAATAATATTTTTCCTGCGATGGAATTTTTAACTGCTTCAAATAAAAAAGGTTTAGGTGATAAAGTTGAAAAATTTGATGATGGAACTTTAAATGCTGAAGGAAAAAATATAGTTGTTATAGGAGGCGGGGATACCGCAATGGACTGTGTTCGAACTGCTGTAAGACAGAATGCAAAATCAGTGAAGTGTTTATACAGAAGAGACAAAGAAAATATGCCAGGATCTTCTAGAGAAGTCGCAAACGCTGAGGAAGAAGGTGTAGAATTTGTGTGGTTATCGAGCCCTAAAGAATTTCATGGGAGCAATAAAGTAAAAAAAATAAGTGTAAATAAAATTAAATTAGGTGAACCAGATGACTCTGGTAGAAGAAAACCTGAGATACAAAATGATGGGGGTTTCAATTTAGAAGTTGATATGGTTATTAAATCTTTAGGATTTGATCCAGAGGATCTTCCAAAACTATTTGATAACAAAGATCTTCAAGTTTCAAAGTGGGGAACAATTAAAATAGATTTCGAAACTTTAGAAACTAATGTACCAGGCGTTTTCGCAGCTGGAGATATTGTAAGGGGAGCATCCTTAGTGGTTTGGGCAATCAAGGATGGGAGAGACGCTGCCGAGTCAATTATTAAACATTTAAAACATAAGCAAATTTCAAAAATTAAGGTTGCGTAATGAAAAGATATTACAAAAATAAAAAACTACTTGAGAAAAACAATGTTTACTTAAAGGATATGGAGCATGACGCGTGTGGAGTAGGTCTAGTTGCCTCGACCGAGGGAAAGAAGTCAAGAAAGGTTGTTGAATATGGAATTCAGGCATTAAAGGCTGTATGGCACAGAGGCGCTGTGGATGCCGATGGTAAAACAGGAGACGGAGCAGGTATTCACGTTGAAATCCCAAAAGAATTCTTTAAAGAAAAAATTGAGGTAACTGGACATATCTATGACAATTCAGAAATTTGTATCGGAATGATATTTTTGCCAAGAAATAATTATGAGGCGCAAGAAAGTTGTCGAACACTCGTTGAAAAAGAGCTGACTCAGAATGATTTTAATATTTATGGTTGGAGACAAGTTCCGGTTAATACAAAAGTTTTAGGAGAAAAAGCAGAGCAAACCAGGCCTGAAATTACTCAAGTTCTATTTAGACATAACAATCAAAAATTATCAGGCAAAGCTTTAGAAATTAAGCTTTATGAGACAAGAAGAAAAATAGAGAATAACGTAAGACAAAATCATTTAGATAATTTTTATATTTGCTCCTTTAGTTCTAAATCCATCATTTATAAGGGTATGTTTTTAGCAGAGGCATTAGCTGATTTTTATACTGATTTAGCAGACGAAAGATTTATTTCTAGGTATGCAATCTTTCATCAAAGATTTTCAACAAATACAGCTCCAAGCTGGGATCTTGCTCAACCTTTCAGATCTTTAGCTCACAATGGAGAAATAAATACTCTTAAGGGAAATGTTAATTGGATGAAAGTTCATGAACAAGAGATGTCTAGCGAGGTATTTGAGGATGTTGAAAATTTAAAACCTGTAATTTTACCAGGAAATTCAGACTCGGCATCTTTGGATAATGTATTTGAATTATTAAATATTTCAGGGCAACCAGCTCCTTTAGCTAAACTTATGTTGATACCTGACGCATGGTCAAAAAAAAGCGAAGTGCTTCCAAAAGATCATCAAAGATTATTTAATTTTCTTAACAGCACAATGGAGCCTTGGGATGGACCTGCAGCAATAGCAGCCACAGATAATGAGTGGGTTATTGCAGCTACGGATAGGAATGGCCTTCGACCACTTAGATACACCGTTACCAAAGACAACTTTTTATTCGCAGGTTCAGAGACTGGAATGATAAACATTGATGAAAAGAAAATAGTTACCAAAGGAAGATTAGGGCCAGGTGAAATAATAGGTGTAAGAATTGAAAAAGGCAAATTATTTACGAACGAAAAAATTAAAAACTATTTAGCTAAAGATTACAAACATTTTAATAATCAAATTGTTGATCTAGATAAAAAATTAGCTATGGCCGAGGAAAAACCGTTTTTTACAGGAGATGAACTTAAAAAAAGACAGTATGTGTTTGGAATAAGTCTAGAAGATCTAGAATTAATTTTACACCCGATGGCAGAAGACTCGAAAGAAGCAACAGGTTCTATGGGTGACGACACACCGTTAGCTGTGCTATCAGATAAATATAGACCTCTATATCATTTCTTTAGGCAAAATTTTAGTCAAGTTACAAATCCCCCAATTGATTCATTAAGAGAAAATAAAGTTATGAGTCTAAAAACTAGGTTTGGAAACTTGGGCAATATTTTAAATTTTGATAATTTAACAAAGGATAATATTTATGTATTAAATAGCCCTATATTATCAAATTCTCAGTTTTTAAAATTTAATAATTTTTTTAAAAAAAAAATAAAATTAATAGATTGCACATTTAAAAAAGATGAAAGTTTAGATGTTGTTTTAGAAAGAATAAGAAAAGATTCGGAGATTGCTGTTCGACAAGGATCAACACAAATAGTTTTATCAGATAAAAATATTTCAGATGATAGGTTACCAGTGCCAATGTTGTTAGCAGTAGGTGCAGTAAATACTTATTTAATAAAACATAAATTGAGAGGGTATGTTTCAATAAATGTTCAATCAGGTGAAGCAATGGATACACATTCGTTCGCAACACTTATTGGGGTAGGCGCTACAACTGTAAATCCTTATCTTGCATTAGATGGTTTATATCAAAGATTTGAGAAAAAACTTTTTGGTAAATTCCAATACGAAGAATGTGTAAGTAGATATATAAAATCTGTGAATAGTGGTCTTTTAAAGATAATGTCTAAAATGGGTATCTCGGTAATTAGTTCTTATAGAGGTGGATGTAACTTTGAAACTGTTGGTTTGAGTAGAACAGTTGTTTCTGAATATTTTCCAGGGGTAATTTCTAAAATTTCAGGTATTGGCTTAAGTGGTATTGAAAAAAAATTAAGATTGATACATGAAAAAGCATTTAGCAATGAGGATAAAGTATTGCCTATTGGAGGTATTTATCGTTATAGAAAGAATGGTGAAGTTCATCAGTATCAAGGTAAATTAATACATTTATTACAAAGCGCTGTTGCTTCAGGCTCTTATGAAGCTTACAAAAAGTATGCTAAAGGAATATATAACTTGCCACCAATAAATCTTAGAGATCTTATTGATTTTAGACAAAGATACTTAAACAAACCAATAGATATTTCAGAAGTTGAACCAGTAGAAAACATACTTAAAAGATTTGGAAGCGGAAGCATGTCTCACGGAGCTTTGTCTAAAGAAGCGCATGAAACGTTAGCAATAGGAATGAATCGTATTAAAGGTGCTTCATGTAGCGGTGAAGGCGGTGAAGATGAAGTAAGGTTTAAAAAAATGGATAATGGAGACAGCGCAAACTCAAGAGTGAAACAAATAGCCTCTGCAAGATTTGGTGTAACAATAAATTACTTAAACAATTGCAATGAAATTGAGATCAAAATTGCACAAGGTGCTAAACCTGGAGAAGGTGGTCAATTACCAGGTTTCAAAGTATCAGAGGAAATAGCTAAATTAAGACATTCGACTCCAGGCGTGACCTTGATTTCTCCGCCACCACACCATGATATTTATTCAATAGAGGATCTTGCACAACTAATTTATGATTTAAAACAAATTAATCCTAAAGCAAGAGTTGGAGTAAAACTAGTAGCCTCATCAGGAATAGGAACAATCGCTGCTGGTGTAGCAAAAGCAAAAGCTGATATTATCTTAATCTCTGGTCACAATGGAGGTACTGGTGCATCTCCACAAACAAGTGTTAAATATGTTGGAATACCATGGGAAATGGGATTAACTGAAGCTAACCAAGTTTTAACACTCAATAATTTGAGAGACTCGGTAACACTTAGAACTGATGGTGGAATTAAAACTGGAAGAGATGTTGTAATTGCAGCCATGATGGGAGCCGAGGAATATGGCGTAGCAACTACTGCTTTGGTAGCAATGGGTTGTATTATGGTGCGTCAATGTCATTCTAATACTTGTCCGGTAGGTGTCTGTACTCAGGATGATAAATTAAGAGAAAAATTTAGTGGTACGCCTGACAAAGTAGTAAATTTGTTTACTTTTATAGCTAATGAAGTCCGAGAGATATTAGCCGAATTAGGCTTTAAATCGATTAATGAAATAATTGGAAGGACTGACTTATTGAGACAAGTGAGCAAAGGATCACCAAATTTGGACGATTTAGATTTGAATCCTTTATTTGTTCAAGCAGATAGTGGAAAAAATAAACGTTATTGTGAGAACCAATCAATAAATTTTGTCCCTGATACTCTAGATCAAGAAATATGGCCATCAATCGAAAAGAAAATAGACAAAAATGAGAAAATAGATGAAGTATTTGAAATCAAAAATACGCATAGAGCTGTGGGTACAAGAATTTCGCATAATTTATATAAAAAATTTGGTTATGAAAAATTAGAAGATAATTTTTTAAATCTTAATTTTGTTGGATCAGCTGGGCAATCTTTTGGTGCATTTGGAGGAAAAGGTCTAACTTTAAATTTGAAAGGTGATGCAAATGATTATGTTGGCAAGGGTTTATCAGGAGCAATAGTTTCAATTAAACTCTCTGAAGAAAGTAACCTAAATTCTTCTGAAAATACTATTATAGGAAATACAGTTTTATATGGAGCTACCTCCGGTCAATTATATGCTTCCGGTAAAGCAGGAGAAAGGTTTGCGGTTAGAAACTCTGGAGCCATTTCTGTAATTGAAGGATGCGACTCAAATGGATGTGAGTATATGACCGGTGGAACTGTTGTAATTTTAGGCGACGTTGGTGACAACTTTGCTGCAGGGATGACAGGAGGAATGGGATTTGTTTATGATAAAAATAAATTATTTAGCAAAAAAGTTAATTCTGAAACAGTAGTATGGCAAATTCCAGAAACGGATTACTGGAAAGATTATTTAAAATCCTTAATAAAAAAACATGTCAAATATACAGGATCTGAAATTTCTAAAAATATTTTAAATAATTTTGAAAATGAATTAAATAATTTTCTACAAGTTTGTCCTAAAGAAATGTTGGATAAACTAGAAAATCCTATTTCTACAAAATCAATAGTAAAAGAAGTAAGTTAAATTGAAAGAACTCAATATTTTTTTTTTTGGATTTGGACAAGTTGCTAAAGAATTTACCAAAAAACTTCTTTCAGAAAAATATAAATTAAATATCTCAATCACTACGAGACAAGCAAGTGGTGATATCGAATTCTTAGGTCAAAAAGTTTCAAATTTTGAATTTAACAACGACAAAATAGATAAAAATATTCAAAAAAAGTTAAATAATTCTGATCACATACTTATATCTATACCCCCAAAAGATAAAATAGATTTAGTTTTGAAATATTTTTCAAAAGAACTTCTCAATCAAAATATCAAGTGGATAACATATTTATCTGCAACAAGTGTTTATGGAGATCATAAGGGTGAGTGGGTAGACGAAAAAAGTGAAACTTTAGCAAAATCCAAAAATGGCATTGAAAGATTAGCAGTAGAGAATGTTTGGCTTAAAATGTATGACAAATATAAAATTCCGATTCAAATTTTTAGATTATCAGGAATCTACTCAAATAAGAATAATGTATTAGAGAGAATTAAATCTGGTAATGGAAGCATAATAAGAAAAAAAAATCAATTTTTTTCAAGAATACACATTGAAGACATTGCAAACTTATTATTTATATCCCTTAATAAATTTAAAAAAGGTGAAGTTTACAATGTCTCAGATGATAAGCCCGCATCTTCTGAAGATGTGATGCAATATGGTGCGAAAATTCTAAATTTACCTGAACCTAAAGAAATAAAGCTAGATCAAATAGAAAGTGAAATGTTAAAAGCTTTCTACAATGACTCCAAAAAGGTAAGCAACAAAAAAGCAAAAGAATTTTTTAAGTATAACCTTAAATTTCCTACATATGTTGAAGGTTTAAACCATATTAATAAAAAAATTATTTAATCAAATTTTTTATAATTATTAATAATATTTTTTAACTCTTTTAAAATTTTAAATTTAAACTGTTTTTTAAATAGGCTATGATCACCGTTTTTTATTACAATTATTTTTTTTTCAGCAAACTTAAAAATTTTAAGGAGTTTCCGAGAGTAAACTACTGGAACCGTATCATCTTTTTTACCATGAAATAAAGTTACTGGTATTTTTAAATTTATTCTTTTATGTAATACTTTGTTTTTTCTTCCATCCTTAATGAGTTGAAAAGTAATAGGATACTCATATTCGCCGTGTTTTAAATGATAAACTCCATTTTTGATTGTCTCTCTCTTCATTTTCTTAGAAAATTTTTTCCACATGACTCTTTCTAAAAACTCAGGTGCGGAACCAATACCAATAAATCCTTTTATTTGTTTTGAGAAAAATTTAAACTGTTTTGTTGATATCCAAGAACCCATACTTGAACCAATTAATATAAAATCATTTTTTTTGACCAATTTTTTGATAGCCAACTTAGTATCACTAGTCCATTTGCTAATATTTCCTTTAGTAAATTCACCAGATGATTTTCCATGCCCAGAATATTCAACTGCTAAAAATCCAATTTTATTCTTTTTGCAGAAACTTAAAAAAGTTTTAGGTTTCTCTCCCTCAACATCAGACATAAATCCATGCAGAAAAACAACATAAAGGTTTTTTGTAAAGTTATTACTTAAATATCTTATTTTCTGATTATTCTTTATTTTAAGGTATTTAAATTTTGTCATAAAAGTTTATTAGAGTAATTTCTTAATATATAACATTAGAGAATGTCATCTAAAATAAAAGTTTTACAAGTTATACCAAAACTGGGCTATGGTGGCGCTGAAACTGGTTGTTACGACTTAGCACACTACTTATACGAACAAGATTGCCAATCCTATATTGTTACAAGCGGGGGAGAACTTTTAAAGTATGTGGATAAAAAAAAAGTTAAGATAATAAAACTACCTGTACACTCAAAAAATCCAATTATAATATTATTAAATAGTATTTGTCTAACTTTCATAATTTTATTTCTTAATATCAGCATTGTTCATGTGAGAAGTAGGTCACCTGCTTGGTCTTGTCTAATTGCAACAAAGCTAACTTTCAGAAAACTCGTTACAACTTTTCATGGAACTTATAACTTTAGCTCAAATATTAAAAAATTTTATAATTCTGTAATGGTAAAGTCAGATTTATTAATCGCTGGATCAAATTTTATTTTTTCACATATAAACAATAATTATCAAAAATACCTAAGTCCAAAAAAAAAATTTCTAGTCATCTTCAGAGGTATAAATACAGAATATTTTGATCCAGATAACTTAAAGAAAAACAGTGTTAGTAAATTAAAAACTCTTTGGCAAATAGAAGAAAATATTAAAGTAATTCTTTTACCAGGCAGGCTAACATCATGGAAAGGACAAGAATTATTTATTGAGGCAATTAACAAATTCAAAAAATTAAATTCAGATTTAGACTTCATAGCTGTAGTTTTAGGCAGTGATCAAGGAAGAACTGTTTATAAAAAAAAACTTGAAAGATTAGTTGAGCAATACGATTTAACAAATAATTTTAGGTTCATTGAGAAATGTGAATATATGCCGGCCGCTTATATGTTATCAGATATTATAGTTTCGTCCTCAATTGAGCCAGAAGCTTTTGGTAGAGTTTCGGTAGAGGCGCAATCAATGAGAAAACCTATAATTGCTAGCAACATTGGCGGTTCAAATGAAACTATAATTGATAATAAAAGTGGTATTTTATTTGAAAGTGGTAATGCAGATTCTTTATCAAAAAAAATTAACGAGGTTATAAATCTTGACACTTTAACCCTGGAATTAATGGGTAAAGAAGGTAGAAAGAATGTTATAAATAGATTTAATATTGAAAAAATGTGTCTAAACACTTATTCAGAATACAAAAAATTATTAAACCAATGACAAATATTACACTCCCTGATGGAAAGACAATTAAGTTTGAAAAACCTGTAACTGGTTCAGAAGTTGCTGAAAAAATTAGCAAATCCTTAGCAAAGCAAGCCTTAATTATGAGTGTAAATGGAGAACTTAAAGATTTATATCATATAATTAAAGAGGACAGTTCCGTAAAAATTTTTACCGCTAAAGATCCAGAAGGATTAGAAGTTATTAGACATGATACTGCTCACATAATGGCTATGGCTGTTCAAGAATTATATCCAGGAACACAGGTTACTATAGGTCCAGTCATAGAAAATGGTTTTTATTATGATTTTGCTAGAAAGGAGCCTTTTACAAGTGAAGATCTGAATAAAATTGAAAAAAGAATGTCAGAAATTGTTGATAAAGATGTGAAAACAAAAAGAGAAATTTGGGAAAGAGAAAAGGCCATAAATCATTTTAAAAAAATTGGTGAAAAATATAAAGCTGAAATAATTGAGAGTATTCCAAAAAATGAGAAACTTTCAATTTATCATCATGGTGAAACTTGGTATGATTTGTGTAGAGGTCCTCATTTGGTATCTTCAGGAAAAATTGGTAAAGCTTTTAAATTAACAAAAGTCTCAGGAGCATATTGGCGTGGTAACTCAAAAAATGAAATGCTTCAAAGGATTTATGGTACTGGCTGGGCTAATCAAAAAGATTTAGATACTTATTTAAAAAGAATAGAAGAGGCTGAAAAAAGGGATCATAGAAAGCTTGGAAAAGAAATGGATCTTTTTCATTTTAGAGAAGAAAGTCCAGGCTCAGTTTTCTGGCATGAAAAAGGATGGAGTCTTTTTCAAAAACTCGTTGATTATATGAGAGATAGGCAAAAAAAAGCGGGTTATAAAGAGATTAATACACCAGAAATTCTAGACAGGTCTCTTTGGGAAAAATCTGGTCATTGGGATAAATTTGGAGAACACATGTATACATCTACTACTCCTGATGAAAAAGTATTTGCAATTAAACCAATGAATTGTCCAGGATGTGTGCAAGTTTTTAATCAGGGACTAAAAAGTTATAGAGATTTACCTTTAAAAATGTCTGAATTTGGAAAAGTTCACAGATATGAACCTTCAGGAGCTTTACATGGACTTATGAGGGTAAGAGCATTTACCCAAGATGATGCTCATATTTTTTGTACAGAGGAGCAAATTACAGAAGAATCTTTAAGCGTAACAAATTTAATATTAGATATTTACAAAGATTTAGGCTTTAAAAATGTAATATTAAAATATTCTGACAGACCTGAGAAAAGAGTTGGAGATGATAAAGTTTGGGATAAATCTGAAGCCGCACTATTAAAAGCAGTGAAAGCAACAAAATTACCATATACAATTAATAAAGGCGAAGGTGCATTTTATGGACCGAAAATTGAATTTGTTTTAAGAGATGCAATAGGACGAGACTGGCAATGTGGAACCTTGCAAGTGGATTTAAACCTTCCTGAAAGATTAGGTGCAACTTTTGTTGATAAGGATGGATCAAAAAAAGTACCAGTAATGCTTCATAGAGCTCTCTTTGGATCACTAGAGAGATTTATTGGAATTCTCATTGAAAACTACGCAGGTAAGCTTCCATTTTGGATTAGTCCACTTCAAATAGTTGTCATACCTGTTTCAGATGAATTTGATAAATATGCTAACCAAGTAACTAATAAACTTAAAAATGTTGGACTAAATTGCGAAGTAGATTTAAAAAATCATAATTTAAATTACAAAATTAGAGAGCATTCACTATCTAAAGTACCAGTTTTACTAATTTGTGGTAAAAAAGAAGTTGACAGTGATAGTGTAACTATAAGAGAATTAGATAATAAAAAACAAGAAAATATGAAGCTAAACGAATTTATCAAAAAGTACTCTGCTTTAAATCAAGCATACCTCAATTAAGTGGCAGATCACAATAAAAATTATTTTCAAAGAAGAACCAAGGACAGGGGTCCAAGATCTAATAACAGAATCTATTCTCCAGAGGTACAGGTAATTTCAAGCTCAGGTGAAAATCTAGGAATTTTAAATACAAATGAGGCAATTTCTATTGCTAAAGAAGAAGGTTTAGACTTAATAGAAATTTCTCCTAACGCA